>JAKBNN010000024.1 GCA_021831025.1 bacterium
TTTGTCGATGGAGGCAATATCATAGAATCGTCTATGTCAAATTTTTCGGGCATTTTAATATCGGGAGCCTTGCCCATCGTCCTTGGATCAGTAATATATCCCGTTAATGCGGAAGCCGCGGCAGTTTGAACGGAAACAAGGTAAATTTTCGCATCCTTAGTTCCGCTTCTCCCCTCAAAATTACGATTAAATGTCCTCAATGAAACAGCCCCGGATCTTGGAGCCTGCCCCATGCCGATGCAGGGACCGCAGGTAGATTCAAGTATTCTGGCGCCGGATGCTATGAGGCCTGCCAGCGCCCCGTTTTTGGCTATCATTTCATAAACCTGCTTTGAACCTGGGGATATTACAAGGCTCACATCGGGATGAACCTTTTTGCCTTTTAATACGCTTGCAACAGTCATTAAATCGACATAAGAAGAATTGGTGCAGCTTCCGATAGCAACCTGGTCAACCTTTATGTCTTTTAGCTCGCTAACCTTGGCCACTTGATCCGGCATATGCGGTTTGGCAGTCAAGGGTTCCAAAGAGCTTAAATCTATTTCTATAACTTCATCGTAGGCAGCGCCTTCATCGGCGCCGAGCGGCGCATAATCGTCAATCCTACCCTCGGCTTTTAAAAATTCAAGGGTTTTTTCATCGCTTGGAAAAATAGATGTAGTAGCCCCAAGCTCCGCGCCCATATTCGTGATAACGGCTCTCTCAGGAACGGTTAAGGTTTTAACGCCCTCTCCGCCATACTCAAAAATCTTGTAGGCGCCGCCTTTTACCGTTAATCTCCTCAAAAGTTCAAGAATCACATCCTTGGCGGAAACCCAATCCGAAAGTTTTCCCGAAAGTTTTACTAAAACAACCTTTGGGGCGGTCATATAAAATGCCCCGCCGCCCATGGCAACGGCAACATCGAGTCCACCGGCGCCGATGGCAATCATCCCTACGCCGCCCGCCGTGGGGGTATGACTGTCGGAGCCTAAGAGCGTTTTTCCGGGAACGCCGAATCTTTCGAGATTAACCTGATGACAAATCCCGTTTCCCGCCTTTGAATAATATATACCGTACTTTGCGGCAACAGTCTGTAAAAACTTGTGGTCATCCGCATTTTCAAAGCCGGTTTGGAGCGTGTTATGATCAATAAAGCTGACGGACAAATCGGTTCTGACGCTTGGAACGCCAATCGCTTCAAACTGGAGATAGGCCATAGTGCCTGTGGCATCCTGGGTTAATGTCCTGTCGATTTTGATTGCGATCTCCTCTCCCGGCTTCAATTCGCCTTTTGCGAGATGCGCTTTTAAAATTTTGTTCGTTAAGCTAAGTCCCATAAATTAATTTCCTCCTGATTAAACATTAATATTATTGCGAAAAGTTATCAATATTTTTTTAATCCTGCAATAGAAATTTATTTTCTGGATTCCCGCTTTCGCGGGAATGACTATGTGAGAATTGAGGTTTTAACCCAAAAAGTGTCATTCCCGCGAAAGCGGGAATCCAGAATTTACATATAAAAGAAACATCTAAATATTTTCTATTGCAGGATTAAGGTATTTTTTTAATAAATAAATTTATTTAAAAAGTTAAACAGATGTTTTATTTTTAAGTATTGCTTTAATTATACGCAAATTTAATGTTTAAGGTATTTTTTCGGGTTAAAGCTAAAAAGGTTTAAAAAAATTTTTGGTTATTATAATATTATTTTTTAAAAAAGTAAACAGATTTTATGGTTTCGGTAGCGGATAAAACTTCTTGCGGTTGGCTAATATATCGCCCTGTAATATATATCTTCTATCGCATTAAGAATGGAACTGCCTATCATTCTTTGAAAAAACGGTTTTTTTATGCTCATATAAACGGTTCTAGACGGAAGGACATTAACCTCTTTACAAAGGTCTTCAAGGGCTTTATCGAAGTCCGATATTTCATCGATTAATTTGTTTGCAAGGGATTTTTTGGATGAAAATAGCTCACCTGTTGCAAGTTTTAAAATATCCTCCGGAGGAATTTTTCTCCCGCCCGATACTATTTCAATGAAGCGCGTATAAATATCCTCCTGAAGTTCGTCAATACTCGCTCTTTCCTCGTCCGAATATTTTCTTGTAAAAAGCCACATATCCTTGTGTTTTCCCTTTTTAATCACTTCATAACCAATACCTAACTTTTCCAGTATATCTTTTAACACAGGCTTCATACTTATAACACCGATGGAACCTATAATAGCCGAGGAAGGGGCGTACAGTCTTTCTAAAGCGCAGGCAATCATATATCCGCCCGAAGCAGAAACTTCAAGATAGCCGTAAAGCTTTTTGCCCTTTTCTTGAAGCCTTTTGATTGCAAAATATAAAAGCTCCGAATGTATGGCGCTGCCGCCGGGGCTGTCTATTATAAATATTATTCCTTTTATGGATTTAATCTTTTCTATCTTTTTAAAAATATTAATATAAGGCAATACGCTTTGCGATGTAATAGCGCCTGAATAGCGGATCACCGCCACCTTATTTCGTCTAAATATGAACATAATTTTAAGCCTCTAATTAAGTTAATACAGGCTTTCGCCACATTATTTATTGCCATATTTTATATGTATATGCCTTATCTTAACGCCATTATAAAGCATAACCGGCCAAAAAGGCAAATACAAATTACAGCGCCCCAAAATTTTACAGCGCCCCTTTAGCAAACAAAACGGCGGGAACCGTTTTCAAAAGAATTATAAAATCAAGTTTTAACGACCAGTTATCGATGTATTTTAAGTCCAGCTCAACCCTGTCGTTAAAACTTAGCTCGCTTCTTCCGCTAATCTGCCAGAGACAGGTGATTCCGGGCTTCATAGAAATTCTCCGCCTCTGCTTTATCGAATATTTTTTAACTTCGTCCGGCATCGGCGGGCGGGGACCGACAAGACTCATATCGCCCCGTAATACATTATAAAATTGGGGAAGTTCATCAAGGCTGGTTTTTCGTAAAAACCAGCCTATCTTTGTAAGCCTCGGGTCATTTTTAATCTTAATCTCTATTCCGTCCCTGCTATACTTTTTTATAAGCTCTTCCCTCAGTTCATCGCTTCCCGCATACATCGTTCTAAACTTATAAAATGTAAACAGCCTCCCGTTTTTACCGACCCTTTTGCTCTTATATAACACCTTGCCGTCAGATGTTAGTTTAATTAAAACTGCTATAATAACGGCGGGTATAAAAAATATTATTACGGCAATAATCGAACCGGAGGTATCTAATGCCCTTTTTGCAAAAAGCCGTATATCGTCCTCCGGAGACGTGTAAAAGGAAATAATGGGAAAGCCGCCTAATTTTTCAAAGGAAACCTTAGAATTTTTAAATGGAATAAAATTGGTTAATATTTTAACCGTTATCCCCTTTTCCTCTAAGAAAAGTATCTCATCCTTAATACCGCTTAATTCATTACCCTTAATGTCAAATATAACCTCATCTATCGGATTATTTAAAACAAAATCCCCCAGCTCATTTAAATCCCCCTTGTTTATTTCTTTGACCAATTTTATCCCGAGGTACTCCTGCGATGCAATCGTTTCTTTAACATCGGCATTAAAATTACTATCATCGCCGCTTACAAGAAGAATATTTCTAATGGAATAACCACGCCTTTTTAGGCCTTTTGCAAGTTTCCTTCCTATGTAGTCCGCCAAAACAAGCGATAAAAATGAATAAACCGCAAAATATCCTATAAAAAGCCTTGAAATATATGTTATCTTAAACATAAATAAAATTGCGTAAATTAAAAATATCGCTATAGCCGTTATCTCTAAAAGCTTTACAGTATCGGATTTAAAATTCTTAATATTTAAGTTCAAATACATTCCAAAGGCAAAAAGGAGTAGATATAAAATAATGCCGGTAGGAATCAAAAGCCAGATATAATTCGTTATGCCATATAACTTATAACCGGTAATTAAAGGACTTATCGTATCATAAGTTATAAATGCGAGGAAAAAACTTCCGCACACAAAGATAACGGATAAAACATAAAGATATTGCGCAAGGATTTTACTTCTATGAGATAACATCGTTTTGGTTTTGAAAATCTTTTGATTTTGGTATTACCACGGGAGTTAAATTTGCCGCCGCAAATAAAGCTAAGAAAAAAAGCCAGAGGTTGGCAAGCTGGTCGTTAGACATATTGGAAACCCCCGCAAAAGAACCGTAAAAAACAATACTTACTCCCAGGGTCATTGCGGCTATTTTTCGTTTAAATGCGTCATCCGTACCCCTGAAAAGTTTAACCGGCTGCTTTAATGCAAGAAAAAAAAGCCACATCAATGCCAGAAAGCTAAACAACCCCGTTTCAGCTAAGGTTTGCATATAGCCGTTTTCCGGCCAATTATCATACAGGTCGTAAAGTTTTTCCCCTGTTTCAGGGTTATAATACCATGGGAAATGAACCCCTTTATGCTCGTCAAAATATTTTGAGAATGCCCCGACTCCCACGCCCGTTAAAGGAAATCTTTTAAAAACAGCCCATGCGGATTTTATTAAAGCAAGATGGCTTTCTATATCTCCGTGATTTTTTAATTCCATTTTATAAATTTTTGGATTAAACATCGCCAGCATTCTGCTTTTAAATGTTTTTGAAACGGAAAACATTCCGATATTTAACACTAAAAGCAAAACCAAAGCTGCCCAAAAAAGTCTTTTCGACCTTAAATACATCAAAACAAAAACGGCCGGTATAATCCCAATCCATGCGGATCTTGCTTTAGAAAATACTATATCGAAAAATCCCGCCAAAGTTATTAATATCCAGAACAAAAAAGCGCCCGTCCCTTTGTTTTGTTTTTTAAAATTTATCAAATAATATGCCATTATAACGACTAAACCATAGGAAACCTGAACCGGAAAGCCTGTCCAGTTGCCTATAAGCCCCGTTAATCTGTTTGGCGAGTGAATAGCGTTTATAAAAATTCCCTGAAAAAAACCGTAAATTATAGCAATGCTTATTGAAAATGTAAATGTATAAACCATAAAATCTATTCTTTTTTTTGCGTTCAATAAAGTTGCCGCCGCAAAAAAGAACAGGACAAAATAAATTATTTCGCCGCCTTCGTTAATGCTGTCTTTAATGCTGTATGTCCATAAAAAAGAAGCCGCGCAGATAGCCGTATAAACCAAAATAGGTATATTAAAACCTGTTTTAGGAATAGAGGCATCCCGCTTTGCAATTTTATACGCAATGAAGAAAACAATGGTTACAACCATGCCGAACAGGGCAAATCCATCTTTAATAGGTATGAAAAGGGCAAATAAAAATATTCCGAAAAGCGCCGCCTTTTCAAAGAAGCCGGCTAAATCCGGTTGTTTTACGGCTATTGCAATTAAAATAATGCATGATACGGCTATTACGGCTATTTTAATAAATAACAGGATGTTCAAACCAAAAACCTCAATTTAATTTCCTCCCAAATCCAGATTTAGAAACTATTTTATGATATTATAATATAAATTTTCATAAATTTTGGCCGAATTATCCCATCCAAAATGCTTATTTGCAGAATTAATAACCAGATTGCCCCATATTTCGTCATTATTACTCATGTAAATATTATATAACTCATTAAGCGCCCATGAAACGCCGTTTGCATCCAAATGTTTAATAAAAATGCCGGACGGTTTCCCTGTATTTGTATCCATTATATCCGAAACCGTATCGTGAAGCCCGCCGGTATCTCCCGCCGCAATGACGCCGCCATATCTCATAGCTATCATTTGGGACAATCCGCACGGTTCGAATTTTGACGGCATAACAAAAATATCCGATGCGGCATATATTTTATGCGATAAAGCTTCATCATATTTGCCTGTATGGGAATAAACCTTATCTCTGTGGATTTCCGACAGATATAATGCCTTCCCCTCGATGTAATCTTTGCCGCTCCCCAATATGATAACCTGAAACGGAAAATTATCCCAATTAAAAAGCGAATCTAAAAATATATCTATCCCTTTTTCTTCGGTAAACCTGCTTACAATACCCAAAAGAGGCAAGGGCTTGCCGTTCCTGCCTATTTTTAGCGGCAGCGAAACTTCTGAAAATAATGCCTTTTTATTTTTAAGTTTAAACTCTTTCCACTCCTTGTAATCTTTCGGCTTATAATTATTTTCCTGTAAATTCAAATTATGCGGTATAAGATTATCGGTTTTTGGATTCCAGTAATCTAAGTCTATTCCGTTAAGTATTCCCTTTAATTTACCGTCGTTATAAAGATTTTTCAACTCTCCGTTAAGCCCGAAACCGAAAACAGGGGTCGTGACCTCGTTTGCGTATGTGGGGCTGACGGTTGTAACAAAATCGCTAAGAAGCATCCCTCCTTTCAAACTGTTTAAAGTTCCAAAATGTTCATAAGCGGAAGAAGAATTATATCTAAAATCTATTCCAATATCGTAAAAATCGTCGATGCCGTAAACCCCCTGATACCCGAGGTTATGTATTGTAAAAATTACGGCAGGCCTCAAACCGTCCGCGCTTATATGTTTACTTAACTTTGCATTTAATATGCCTGCGGCCGCAAGCCGAACTTTTTTATCGCCGAATGTTTGCTTTATAACGGCGGGAACAAAGCCGCCCGACCAATCATGCGTGTGAATTATAAGCGGAACTCCAAAAATTCTCATTGCGTAAGCCGCGCCATGGGCAAGCATGGCAAACCGCCACAAATTGTCCTTATAACCGTAAATGCCGCCATGGGGACCGTAAACTTCTTCGCGATTAAAAAAATGATTCTGCTCTATCAATATCAAAGGTATCCCCCGGTTTGTAATTCCGGTTTTAATTCCAAATTCAAAAGGAATTTCTCCAAAATTAACCTTGCCGGCGGGATAACTTTCTTTAATTTCTATAAGATTTTGCGGAATTATATTTTTATAATACGGGATAACGACCCTTACATTTATACCCGCCTTTAACAGCACGCCCGGAAGACTGCCCATTACATCGCCTAAACCGCCGGCCTTAACCAGGGGCGCCATTTCCGCTCCAATAAACCATATTTCGTTATTAAATTGTCCCATGTTTCCCGCCTCATTCCGGTCGCTATAGTTATTATTTATTATCATATCCGTTGCCGTTCCCCGGCAAACGGCTATCCTGCACTGTTCTTTTTAATCTTTTCTATATCTAATATTATTATACTCCGAAAAACCTCTTCCATAACTAAATTAAAACTATATTTAATCTCTATGCCTTGAAAAATCCTTTCGAATCCGCTTTCCGACAAAGAAATTGTGGTTATAGGGCTGAAAACAAAATCATATTTTCTAAAGAATTTGCCGCCTGCCTGCTGTTTGATAATAATATTCCCGCCCCAAAAAGAATCGCTGATATAAACAACGTCGTCAACGCCGGTGCTTAATTCTTTTTTGAAATAATCGCTTAAACCTTTTATATCCCCGAAGGTTTTAATATTCGTTGCAGGTCCGTTTCCGCCGGGAAGCGTGAGCCTTATAATTATATCTAAATTTCCGCTTACCATGGATTTAGAATCAATGAAAAAGCCGATAGATTTACCTATTTCTATCTTTAAACTTGCGAAAATCTCATCATCATTTTCATAATTATCATCGTTAAGATTATTATTAAGAAAGCCTGGGGTTCTAATTGTAATGGATTTTTTATCTTTATTCTTTTTGACCGACCCGCCCTTAAAGTAAATCTGTCTGTCGTTAAATTTAATTTCAAATGCCGGCAATAAATTTTGGTATATTATTAAATCCTTTTCCGACAAATCCGAAGGGTATTTTACATCTTTGTGGATTGTTTGCGGAGGATTTTCATTATTTTCTTTATTATTATCTAAGTTCTTGCCGTCTTTTTTAAAATTATTTTCTTTTAATTTCATAATATCATACTCGTTATGAAGACAAAAAACATCGCTTAGAGAATGAATTAAGCCCTTACCTAGATAATCTAAAGCCAAAAAAGAGCCTGCAGACGGCTTATATATGATAAGCCAGAAATTATTGGAAAGCTGGATTTCTTTTTCCCCGTCCATATCAAAATCATACATTTCTATTTCCATACCTTCTTTAACCTTCTCCTTATACAGCAAATAAGATGTGATAAGGGCTTTATGAACAGCCCTTCTAAGGTGGGGAAGATAAATCCCGCCAAAAACGCCGTGCCAGTACGCATCGTTAGCCTGAGACTTTAAAAGCTCGTTTAAAGCCTCTTTAAGGTTTTTACGGTATGTTTTAATTGCATAATTGATTTTATAGCTTAAATTCAGCATTCTTTTGTGAAGCAAATTTGCTTCGGGATACCTTGTTAAAAAATTATGCCATATACCTCCGCCTAACGGCGCCAAAGGATTTTCCGACTTTATAATTTCATAATTATGCCTCTTTTCTACGGGCAGTGCCCACTCCCCCATTTCCCTGTAACTCGAAATAGGCAAATATACAGGGACCCTTTTGGATGTATTATTTAAAATACTTGAAGGAAGCTCAAATTTTAGCGGCAAATGACTATTATTCGCCAGTTTTATAAAATTATCGAGCCATCCCTCCTTGCCGTCTTTGCCCTCTTTACCGTAAACCCATTCATTGGTACCTGGCCATCCCCCCATTTTTTCGCCGTCGTCAAACATCACGGAAAGGTTTGAAATCCTGCCGTTTAAATATAAAACCTCATTCAATGACTCGTCCGGGTTTGCAAAGGGGAGTTTGTATCTCAGTCTTTCGTGTATAGGAAATATATCCAGATATGCCCCGTCATATTCCGTCCTGAAAATATTATCTATATCGCCCGACGATATACCTGCCTGAAAAAATTGAAAATCATCCAAAAAGGCGTAACTTAAACCAACTTCTTTTAAATCCTTAATTATGTCAGGCTGCCATATTCTTTCCGTAATCCACGCCCCTTGCGGATATTTTCCGAAAAGCCTAAATAGGCTTTTGCTCAACATTTCAAGCTGGGCTATCCTGTCCTTTTGCGGCACCATTGCAAGTATCGGTTCATAATAGCCGCCGCCCATTAATTCGATTTGCTCAGATTTGACCGCCTTTGCAATTAGACTTAATAATTCAGGGTCATTTTTTTCCAACCACTCAAGTAATACCCCCGAGGCATGAAAACAAAACTTTACATTATATTTTAAAAGGGTCCTGATAAGCGGACTATACGATTTTTTGTGAATCTCTTGAAAAACGAAATCAAAATTTCCTTCGGGTTGATGGCAGTGAAAACCTAAAATAAAATTAACCATGGCGAATTTTCACTTATGCCCCCTTTGCATTGCTCCACCCATTTCCGCAATAGTTTTTTTTGTGGAAGCTAAAGAACGGAAAATGTTGTTTGGCACGGGTTTGTCCATTGTTATATAAAGATTTTTTAAAAAATTCCTGAAAATTTTCTCCATAGAGTATTGAGAAAAAAGAGGGCTGTCATTACCAAGCCACCAAAACCAATCCGACCCTTCTGCCGCCATAAGCAGTCTTAAGGCTGAATTAATCCTTTTTTTGATTATTTTGTTGTTTCTATTTCTCTCACTATCCATTAAACCGTTAACCCAGTTTAAGAATTCTTCTTTTGCATTGCAGAGCAAAACCCATGCCTTATTTTTCTGCTCTTCCCCGACCCACATACCCAGATTGCCGTTTACCCATGAGCCTGG
The DNA here is from genome assembly GCA_021831025.1 of bacterium. GTDB lineage: Bacteria > SZUA-79 > SZUA-79 > Acidulodesulfobacterales > Acidulodesulfobacteraceae > Acidulodesulfobacterium. The sequence continues at coordinate 9,636 of JAKBNN010000024.1, forward strand.
ATATATATAATCAAGTCTAATACAGTTATCCGCATCGTAATTTTTATAAATATCGTCTATAAATAACGGATTTATTTTAATTGACGAGGAAATTAACGAATATAAATCATTTAAGAAATAAAACCCGTTTTCGTGATAATATTCCCAAGCGTTTTCGCCATCTAATATAATAGCGACGACAGCTTCTTTATCAAAATCATCTATAGAATTCAGTTTACCCGCAAGATTGTTTGCCGCATCGTCCCCCCTCCAGTTAGCATAAGTAAATCCTATTAAATCGGAAAGTCCGGAGTCTCTAAAAATTATTTTAAGATTCGTATTTTTCCATTTGTAAACCTTGTATAGAGGTACAACATTCCTTCCGTAAGTTGATGCAGGCTTGTGTATATCTATTCCCATGGACATGGAGAGAAGTTCTTCTCCGCTTGCGCAAATATCTACGCCGTACTCATTAAAAAGGTCAAGCGATTGCGAAGACAGCGCCCCTTCGGACGGCCATAACGCTTTGATATCCTTGCCGGACCCTGCCCAGTAATCATTTAGTATATCGAGGTGTTTTTTGGCGCTGTCAAGGCCTTCGGGATATTCGGGAGTGTTGACGGGTTCATAATTTATATCGGTCATTTGAGCGGAAATGGCTCCTCCATGAATATCGATAAGGAGAGGAATAATCGGATGATAATTTGGGGAAAGCGTCACGGAATACTCGCCCGCCCTTTTTTTATTTAATTCGTTCAGTTTATCTTTTTCGATAAAATTTGGATATTTGGGGGGCAGGGTTGGATTTTTTTCACCTTTAACCGCCGGAAATCCATATAAAGATATGCCGTAATTCATCCACTCTGCCAGTCTTTTAAGAAGTAAACGCCTGTCGTTAATAGTAAAATTATGTCCTTTCTTGAAAAAATAATTGATCACGGGGTCATATCTTTTTATCCATTCCCCGCACCAGGCAAGATGAAACCAGACGCACAAATCGAAATAGTAAGAATCGTTGAGATAAAACACATTGAAAGCTGACGATGTAATATCAAAAAGCGTTTTATAATGTTCAAACCGCTCCACCATTCTTTCATAATTTGCCCATTTATAATGTACTATTATCCATGATTTTATTTTATCATCTAATTTTTGAAGAAGAAGCGGCCTTAAAAAGGGGTCTGGTATTATTTGAACGGCTTTAACCGCATCTATCTCATTCAAAGCCTTTTTTAATAAATAATTATAATCCTGCCACTCGTCTATTAAAACCGGGGTAATATTTATATTAGCCTTCATACCCTGGTTTGCCATTATATTTAAAGGCATATCTATATAATCTTTTATGGCATGAAGGTAAACCCATGGAAGCATAAATTCACCGTTTAAATCCCTATAATCGGGCTGATGCATATGCCACCACAGAACCAAATTCATTTAATTATATTCTCCCCGTAAAAATGCGTTAACAAATACTTTTGCCGTATAGAGCCTTAGCATTTATCCATGGAAATATATTGTCTTTACCCGCTATATCCTTAAACCATTTTTCATCATATGGTTCTTTACCGACGGACATTAATATGCACCTTTTGGCTCTTGCCAGATGTGCCTTAACCCGCCTTTCCGCATAACTTACCGCCTGTCCGGTCGCAAGCAAAAACGGCCAATCGCTGGACTGGGCTAAAAGAAGCTCTCTTGCCGCCTGGTTAATTACCTCCTGATATTTTACATCATCATACCTGTTTGCGCAAATGTCGATTAATTCCGCAGCCAAATCCGTTAAAAAAGGCTGTATGACGTCGTTTTTTCCGTTAAGCCACACTTCTGCATACCCTCCGCCGCCCCATGAGGATGTCGCAGGTTGAGCGACCCAAATATTATTCCTGTCGTAAACATTGACGGCAAACTCCGAAAAACTTCCATTTTCATTGTTTCCGTCTTTTTCACTTTTACGAATATATTTTACCGCCTCATCATATCTGAGTAATGAAGTTTCCGCTACCTCCTTTGCCGTAACCCCTTTTATAAAATTATTTTCATGCATTCTTCTAAACACGGATTCAAACCACCACGGTCCTTCAAACCACCAGTGCCCAAAGAGTTCGGCGTCATACATAGAGATGATAAGCGGTTCATCTATAAATTCCTTAAGATAATTTGATTGAAGTTCCCTGTGATAGACAAACTGGGCGCCGTGTTCATAAGCCTTTCTTTTTGCGGCTGAAGGCCTGTAAGCCTCTTTATATGTTCCGCTTCCGGTAATGGCATAATACTTAAGCCCCGTAAAAGTTTTAATGCCGCCATGCCTTAAAGGGGTCAGATGCGGCAGGTCTAAATCAAATCCGACATCCCTATAAAACTCGCGATAAACGGGAGTACCCGGGTACCCCTCTTTTGAAGACCACACCTGCCTTGAGCTTTCTGGGTCCCTGCCGAACATTACGACATTAAACGGAGAGATAATAGGGGAAAAACAGCCGTTAGGCGGTTCAGGCTCGGCTAATTCGATTCCGTGCCGGTCAAGAAATGTGTATTTTAAACCATGCCGCTCAAGAATCGCATCGAACCCGCCGGTATAGCCGCACTCCGGAAGCCATATGCCCGTCGGGGTTACTCCTAAAATATTTTTATGCGTTTCTATCCCGACCTCGATTTGGGCAGTTATAGCCTCAGGTTCCCCCACCATAGACATAAGAAATCCATGGGTGGCGGCAGAGGTTATAATATCTAAATATCCTTTTGCATAGTGACTTAAAAACCCGTTTATAAGATATTTCCCGCCGCCGTTTTTTATTCTTTCGTACCAATTTTTATACCTTTGCCTGTAAAAAAGGGTAACCGGGTGAAAATCAGGGTCGCCTTCCGTTCTGAACGCCTCTTCATCCAAAACCTTTAAACGAAGCCTAACATACTCCCCCAGCCGTTCGGAAAGTAAATCGTCGTTCATCATACTCAAAAGCGTCGGCGTCAAAGACATTGTGAGACGATAATCCACATTGTCTCTTTCAAGATTTTCAAAAACCTCCAATAAAGGTAGATATGTTTCGGTAACCGCTTCGAAATACCACTCCTCTTCCAAATATTTCGGACTTTCCGGATGCCTGACAAACGGTAGGTGAAAATGCAGGACGGGAATCCATTTTCCTGTTTTATTGTTCATATGTAAAATTATTACCTTACTTATTTTCCTGCACCCGAGGCAAAAAAGCCTGCCCCCGAACCGCCGGATAAATTAACCGGAAGATGCCTGCCTCCGGGGATGCTTTCCGTTGCGCCTATTAAGGCGACCCCTTTAGGAATTCTTTTTTTGGAATTTATTTTCGGCAGCCTTTTGAATAAGCAGGCAGGCGGCCAGATAGGACTTCTCGCTATAAATATAAATTCTCCTTTTTCTAATATATATCCGATCTCCACCCATGTCTTGGCTAATTCATAATCATCGGGAAAAATAATGTACCTGCTTCCAAATTGATTATCTAATAGTTCATACCAAAGCATTTTATCATCGACATAAACTCTTAAAATAGGTCTCGCAGAATTTGTTCCCTGTTTATCCCTTAATCTCCAAACAACCTGCCTGACGCTCGGTTTTTGAAAATAAATTCTTACCCAGCTATTTTGCCTTATCTCCTCAGGCTCGCCATTCTCAAGCACAGGAAGGCTTTCTGACGGGCTTAATAAGCTCCAATTCAAAGAGATTAAGCTTACCTGTTCGCGGGTACCGGCGGAAGTATCGGCTTCGCTAACTTCTACCGCTCCGGCTGCCTGTTCTTCGGGGGCTTCAAATACCCTGAAAGCCTCGGCAGGCTCATTTTCTTTTACTATTTTACCGCGGAGGGCTTTTTCATTAACGATTTTTTTAGGTTTGGCTTTTTCCGCCGATGTTTTAACCGCCTTTTCCTCGTTTATCTTAAATGTCTTTTTCAGGGCGGGCTTTGCAGGCTTTTTCTCTCCGGCTCTAACTTTTAATTCCGGTTTAACAAAAATGGTTTCCGCAAGTTCGTTAATTTCTTTTGCGCCGGCGACGGTTAACTCATTTTTTATAGCCCTATGCTCATTAAAGTTATAATTAAATATCTCAAAATCAAACAATTTTAATTTGTAATTTTCTTTTAGAGCGTCTTTTTTGACATCTATCAAACTATAATTTATGACATTTATTCCAAAATTTTCTTCTAATCCGTCAAAGAATATATTTGCAAAATCGATAAGTTTTTTATCGCTTAATTCTATTTTTTTTGAAAAAAGGATATATCCTCTAAATACTGGATTAAACGACTGCGGAAGCTTTCTTTTTTGAAACCGGATATTTTCATCTAAGGCCTTTACTTCTAATTTTTTAATTAAATTATTTTTCTTTTTCTCGTCGGGGGTTTTAACATAAATTATCTTTTTTATTTCGGCTTTATTTAACAAATCCCGATTAAATACAAGAGTAACCTTCAAGCTATTTTCCATTTGCCTGTAAACCCCCGCATCCCGTTATATAAAACAGGACTTTAAGCATTACGCCTTATTATTTCTTTTTTTACCGCATCTGTCTTAAGTATATCTTTAAAATATATTTTTTCAAGGATAACAAAAAATATTTTTATTTATCTTTGTCTTTATTTCTATCCGCCAATAACTGAACGGCTTTTAAATAGCTCTTTTTAAGCCTGTTAAACGATTTGGCAAGGGCGCCTATTTCGTCGTCTCCTTCAA
>JAKBNN010000038.1 GCA_021831025.1 bacterium
TCATAATTAACCCCATATGCTTATAAAGAGGTTAAAATTTAATAAACCGCTATTTAATGTTATATGAAATAAATGTCATAGTTTATGTATATCACGTTTTTTAAAAAAAGCAAATAAAATTTTTAATTTGTCAAAGCAAAATGAAAATGTCCTCTTTTTAGCAATTTAGAAATGTCACTTTCTTAGCAAAGTAGGCCCTTTTGCCGCTTTTATGAATTCCGTGACGCTATCGCTCCCGAAATTAGCCACCCAGATATTGCCCGATGGGTCGGCTATGCCAGTGGGGTTAGTCCCGACTGCGTACGTGCCTACGGTTTTGCCGGAGGAAGGACTGGGGGAAGGGCTGCTTACCCCTCCCCCTCCTCCACAGCCGGACAATAGAAGAGTGCCCGCAAATAAAAACATCGATAAAAGAAGCAAAGAAAAACCGAAACGGTTAAAACGCTTTGAAATCTTTTTCATTTCTCTCCTCCAATATTTTTAAGTTAATTTGTAAGAATTAAAGGAATTAAAGGGGTCAGATTTATTCACTTCGGCGGACATAAAAGCCGATGGCTTTTATAAGCGTCCGCCTCCGTATCTTTACTCCCGACCGAGTTTGACGGCTTTTCAGACGGAAAATAAATAAATCAGTCCCCTTTTTCGCATAAGCATTTAACCTTCGCACGGGGACACCGCAGGGAAAAGCCATGTGCGGCATTGGCGGAATATTCGCAACGACAGGCATAAGACAGCCTTAACGGCCGGCTAACAATTTAGAATGAATTGACTTCTTCATTTTATAAAGTCTTTTATCGCCCTTTAGATACAAATCGTCAATTGTTTTTCCATCCTCAAGGTATGTCGCAAAGCCTATCGAAGCGCTAAGATTTATTATTACATCGTCTTCTAATATAAATTTCTTCTTTTTAAGCTCGTCTTTTATCTTTTTAATTATGCTCTTAGCGCCGCCTGCGTCGGTATCCGGAAGTATCACCATAAACTCGTCTCCCCCGAATCTCGATATGACATCACAGCTTCTTAAATATTCCTTTAAAAAATTAACAAACATTTTTAATGTTATGTCGCCGATTTTATGTCCGTACTTATCGTTAATATCTTTAAAATTATCGAGGTCGAACATTAAAATTGAAAATATAGCTTTGTTCCTGCCTGCCCTTGCTATCTCTTTTTCCAAAAAACCTTCGGCAAATCTTCTATTGAAAGCCTCCGTCAGAGAATCGACGGTTGCGTAAAAATGGGCTTCTTTATACACCTTTAGCGCCATTATGTAAGATGATATCGTATTGGCAACATCGACTACAAAGTTTACTACTTCATCCGTAAAATAATCTTTTTCCAGATTCAAAATATGAATTACCCCCTGAACCCTTGAATTAAAAGATATGGGGACGCATATATAGCCGCCGCTTTTTTGGGGATATATATGGTAGCGGCAGGTATAGTCCTTATTTATATCTTTTACGGTAAAAGGCTTATTTTCTCTTATTACATAACAAAGCAAAGGATTATGGGTAACATCCTTAGATTCTATAAAGACGCCGCCGACAGGTTTTAACGAGGTTACGATATTAACCCTTTGCGAGTCAAAATCTATATTTTTTATCAATATCTGATTGGCTTTTACATTTTGTTTTAAAAAAATAAGCGCGTCATGATAAATATCCTCTTCGTTGATTTCCCCTTGAATTTTTTTGATAAAATCGTTAAATTTCCTGAGCCTTTCTTGAGTATTAAGCAATTCCTCTTTTTGTTTTTTAAGTTTATTTTCATTTTCTTTTACTTCGGTTATGTCCGTCAATATGCAAAATCTGCCTAAATACTTGCCGTCATCGTTGTAAATAGGCGTGGTAATCCTTCTTATATATTTAACTTTGTGGTCCACCGTGCGGGATAAAATGGTTTTAAGCTGTTTGGGAGCGTTTTCGGTATTGCCGTTAATTTTTTTGGGAAAAAAAGGCACCAGAGTTTTAATGGATTTATCGACTTTTATCAATTTAAATAAATCCGAAGCTTTGGAACCCCTTAACTCAATCCCTTTTTCGAGTCCATATATTTTTATAAAGGCTTCGTTATAGTCGATTATCGTGTTATTTATATCATAAAATATAAAACCGTCGGGAATATTCGAAAGCACATTTTTGCAAATATCGAGCTTTTCCATTCACGACTCCATAAATTGCAATAAATTGCAATTTTCCGTTTTACCGGCTAAAGAGGTAAGAATTTATAAATTTTTTTGAAATGGTCGGGACGACTGGATTTGAACCAGCGACCCCTTGCTCCCGAAGCAAGTGCGCTACCGGACTGCGCTACGTCCCGAAAATAAAAACTAAATTCTAAATTCTAAATTCTTTCCTTCATTTCCATAATTGTCCTTTTGTAATCATCTGTTTTAAATATTCCGGAACCGCTAACGATAATATTTGCTCCCGAATTAGAAACATCGGCAATATTAATAACCTTTATGCCGCCGTCAACCTCTATCTGTGTTTCTAATTCGCGCCGCGATATAATTTTACGCATATTTTCTATCTTAAATAAAGACGAGTATATAAATTCTTGTCCGCTGAAACCGGGATTTACAGACATAATTAAAACCAAATCTATGCAATCCAGTATTTCGTCCAAAACCGCGACGGGAGTGGACGGATTTATCGCAACCCCTGGGCTTGCGCCCAATTCCCTAATTTTTTCGACAGCCCTGTGCAAATGAATACACCCTTCCTGATGTATCGTCAAAATATCCGCTCCGCTTTTAACAAACTCTTCGATGTATCTTTCCGGTTTATCAATCATCAAATGGACATCCAAGGGAATATCGGTTTCCGATTTTATTGCGCCGACAAGATCCCACCCTGCGGTTATATTTGGAACAAATATACCGTCCATAATATCGATGTGTATTAAATCCGCACACGCTTCTTTGATTAATTCAAGTTCGGATGACAAATTTAATAAATTACCGGAGAGAATAGACGGCGCTATCTTTTTCATTATTTTTTATTCAACTCCTCTTGCCATTTCCTTCAGCTTTTCAATTCTGTCTTCCGTTGGGGGATGAGTGCTGAACAGGCTTTTAAAGGCGCCGCTCCTTAGCGGATTTACTATAAACATATGCGCGGTAGCATGGGTCATCTGATTTGCGGGCATAGGCTCTTTCTCGTTTCCCGCTTCTAATTTATTTAATGCGCTTGCTAAATAAAGTGGATTGCCGCTTAATGCGGCCCCGCCTTTATCGGCCGCATACTCCCTCTGTCTCGAGATTGCAAGCTGAATTAATGTGGCAATTAAAGGGGCGAGTATTGCCATTACGATTAAACCGACGATATTACCTTCCCTGTCGTTGCTTCTTCCTCCAAAACCGGTAAACATCGCTCCCCATTCGGCCATCCATGCAAGCAT
>JAKBNN010000057.1 GCA_021831025.1 bacterium
CGATCTGCTTAGCATAGGGTGGAAGAAGCTTGTAAACTTCAAAGAACCCGTAGAATGTACGCCTGATTCCTGTGATATCCGCAGATATTAATATTATAAATAAAATAATACGCCCGGTTGCGGCAACGGTCGCTGCCGCAACCGGGCTCTTATAAATTTATTTATAAAAATATAAAACATAGGTTAAATTAATTAAATTAATTAAAATTAGGAGTATAGATATGTCATCAGAATATGGATTTGATAGGTTTCATCTTGGAGAGGAAAGGGCGTCCAGGATTACGCTTCAATCTTCCACTCCAAAATATTCAATGAAAGTGAATGTGGATAGATGTATAGGCTGTATGTCATGCGAAGTGTCATGCAAAAAGGAGCACAATCTTCCCGTCGGCCCCCGCAGAATGAGAGTCATTCAAGTCGGACCATATTTCGTAAAAAAAGGACAGTTAAAAACGGTATATCTGCCTATGAACTGCTTCCATTGCGACGACGCCGCTTGTGTAAAAGCCTGCCCGACCGGTTCAATGCAAAAGCGCGCCGACGGTATCGTGTTTAACGACCCAAATACATGTATCGGGTGTAAATCTTGCATCCATGCCTGTCCGTTCGGTTCTCCCCAGTTTAACGACGCAACGGGAAAGGTTACAAAGTGCGATTATTGCAAACACAGGGTTGACGAAGGACTTTTGCCGGCATGCGTTACGCTTTGTTCGACCGATGCATTATGGTTTGGCAATATAAACAGGATATCGACAATCGATAGGGAAAAAACAGCAAGGAAACTGACCGAACATCTTTTTGGATTTATTACGCCTCATCCGACGATGGGTACTTCCAATGTACAGGACACGGAAAACACCGTCAAGGTCGGCTAAAATTCTTTGCGGCGGCTCGTGTAGTAGCCGCCGGATTTTTAATTTTAATGATTAATTATTTTGAAACTTAAAAGAAGGAGGATTTTATATGGCAGATATTGGGGTTGTTGGAACCATTTATAACGCGCCGATAAGGGTTGAATATATTAACGGAGACTTCGATAAGGCCGAAGAAATTCTAAAAAAAGCCGATATTCATATTGTAGGAAGGAATGTTGCAAGCGTGACGCCTTATCATGCTACTATATTCGTTGGTTTAAAAGATGAAGAAAAGGCAATAAATTTAGTTAAAAAAGCAGGCATTAAGACTTATGCGGTAGAGCCATACTTTTAATTAAGCTTGATTTCGCTGTTTCACTATAGCTTGGATTAAAATTAAACTATTATGCCGGCAGGTTATTTTATGCCGGCTTTTTATTCATAAAAATATGCAGGGTAAAATAACGCAAGACTTATTAAAATTAGCCTTTGAGAATATAAAAAGGATAGAGTTATCGGAAGAATTACCTGTTGAGGATAGCTTAGACAGGATTATATCCGAAGATATTGTTCCGGCGAATAATGTTCCTCCGTTTGTCAGGTCTGCGGTTGACGGTTTTGCTTTAATGTATTCCGATGTTTCCGAAAAAAAATTGGACAGATTTAAAGTTAAAAGTCAAATCACCGCCGGTTACCCGGATGAATTAAAGCCTTTAATTTCAGGCGAAGCGGCCTTTGTGACTACGGGCGCCCCTGTCCCTCCTAATGCAGACAGCGTAATCTTAATCGAAGACGCCGATGAATATTCCGGCGGACAAATGATATATAGAAAAAAAATAGAAAAGGGTTCCTATATATCTCCTGTCGGCGACGACATTAAAGCGGGAGAATTACTTTTTAGAAAAGGACATAAGATAAGAATTTGCGATATTGCGGCGCTATCCGGGAGCGGGTTGAAATATGTTTCCGTTTACAAAAAACCTTTGGTGGGAATATTATCCGGCGGAAATGAACTGGCATCCCCCGGCGAGAATATAAGCGGCAGCAAGATTTATGATATAAATACGACGGTTCTTAAATCCCTTATTAAAGATGCCGGCGGTATTCCCGAGGTTATCGGAGTAATAGAGGATAAATTAGATAAATTAACAGGTACCCTTGCCTATTCCGATAAATCCAAAAAATATGATTTAATAATTTCGACCGGCGGCACGGGCGCCAGCTTTTTAGTTTTAGAAAATAAGGAAATTACCAACTTTTACGATTTGATGCCGTCCGCTATCGAAAAGACGGGAAAACTTCTGTTCCATGGAGTTAAGCTTGTACCGGGCAAGCCTACATCTTTCGGGGTTTTAAATTATGGAACGTCTATATTTGCTCTTGCAGGCTGGCCGTATTCGGCTATAATAACATTTGACCTCTTTGTAAGACCGTATATACAAAAGATGATGAATAGCGAAAATATTTATAAAAAATATCCGGCGGTTTTTGCCAAACTTACGGAGGACGCGTCATCCGAAGAGGGCGTCAGGAAATATTTTCAGGTTAAAATAGCCCAGGAGGAAGGCGTTTTGCTTGCATCCGTTATACCGTCTCCCAAACCCCCTTCAGCGGCAAGGTCTTTAAGTCCTATGGTCAAGGCGGCGGGAAGTTTTGTTATGGATGAAAATACAACCGTTATTAAGGCTGGAAGTACTGTAGAAGTCACATTAAACGATTACGATATTATCAGGTAAAAATGAGACCGTTTTTATTCAGGATATTTACCGGCGAAGAAGAATTTCAAACCGGTAAATTAGAATTTAAAATACCTTCTTTGAGAATATCTCTTGCTGGTAATTGCAACGAGAAGTGTTTTTATTGCCATAACGAGGGGATTTCGTCAAAAATGCCTCAGGTTATTCAAACAGGGGACATAATCAACACGATATATTCGGTAAAAGATTACGGGTTGAGAAAGGTAAAGTTTACGGGCGGCGAGCCGCTCTTGTTTAAGGATTTGAAGAATCTCTTATACAGCGTGAAGCATATCGGAGACATAGACATATTTATTACGACTAACGGAACGCTTATAAAAAAAAGAATAAAAGATATTAGCCCGAACATAATAAGCAAAATATCGGTGAGCCTCGATACGCTGAATGAAGAAAATTATAAATTCATTACCGGTAAAAACTTGCTTAACGATGTTTTATCGGGACTTGATCTTTTAAAAAAAAACGGATACAGGGTCGAGATAGATAACCTGTTGTTAAAGGGTTTAAATACGAATAAACGAAGCTTAAAAAACATGATAGATTACTGCGCAAAAAATCAATTTGACTTGCAGTTTATCGAATTATCGGATAAAACGACGGCAGATATTTACGGAAAATATTATGCCGACCCGATTAAAACATTACGAAAAATCGGTTTAGATTTTAATGCCGAAAAAATAAACGACAGGAAGTTTTTTAAAATAAATGGAATTAAAGCAACCCTTTAGATCGG
>JAKBNN010000043.1 GCA_021831025.1 bacterium
TCCCGAGGCGTTTGGCAATTTCGGGTATTTTAAAAAAGAAATAGTATTAAATGCCCCTTTTTATCCGTATATTTCGGCAAATAAAAACTCAAATCCACAGGTATTTACCCGCTTTAAAATAAATTTAGCAATAAAAAACGGATACGAAGCATTTTTTAACGGAAAAATTTATACGCATAGATTGATTGTTGCCCGGACCACAAATTTCATTTCTATTATATTATCCAAAAAATTCAGAAAAAAGGAATTACATTTAAATGCCTTATCGTTAAATTTTTTCTCTCCTTACCCTTATAATTTTAATAATAAAAATAAAAAAATTTATAACGGAATAAGATTATTAAGCAAATTCTATAAAATAAAATTGAACCGAATAAACATTGTTTATATCTATTTAAGAAGAAGCATATGGCTGAAACTCCCGCTGTACTCAAACACCCTTCTCGTCAACACGCGGTTTGCAGGCGTATTTCCCAACTTTTACATATACCAAAAACTGAACCTTATAAGAGGAATAATTTATTTAAATTTAATAAATTCCAAAAAAACAATCGAAAAGGTGAGCAAAAACAGTTATCCTTTTTATTCTCAAAGATTGCAAAGGCTTTCGTTTATTAATTTTAAAGCATTTTTAATTAAATATTCAAAAAAAAATCCAGACATAAAAACATTTCTAAAGCATTTTAATTTTATTCAGGGGGTCAACACCGTCATAAACCACCCGATATTTCCTCTTTCTTACCTTTACTTTACAGGTTTTCCCCGCACGCATGCATTAAAAAACAACGTTTATTATTATAATAACGATTTAAATCTTATTCCCTATAAGAAAATAAAGGCCGAATTTTTAAATCTGAAGAAAAAAGATTATTATACCGTTTTTGTAAGCGGCGCAGGCGGGAATATCAGTCCCAACAGCGGAAGAACCGAAGGTTATCTTAATTTTACCCTGACAAAAAAATATAGCTATCGAAATAATCTTTTATTCGGCGTCTTCAAAAATTATTACAACAGGGGTTTCAGCATAGGATTTTCTCATCAAATCGGCAGGTTTTTCCCTATATCGCAAATGTATAAACAGTCTGTTTTCGGATTGTTAAACCTTATGGAAATAAACCCTGAAGCGTCCGGCAATTCTTTTGTTTATCAAAATGCGAAAAGAGTGGCGGAATTTAGTCTGGGCTACGCTTATAATTCTATAGATTACAATATAAATCCGGAATACGGTTCTTTGTTCAGTATTTCATATAACATTGCCGATTCCAATATTTTTTCCCCGTTTTCATTTAGTCAATTTACATTGCAATATAATAAAAATTTTTCGATAGATGCATCCAATACAATCGCGTTTAGAGGAATCGGGGTGTTTGCGCTCGGCAGCGTCCCCGCCGCGCTCGACTATAACCTCGGCGGTATAAACGGAATCATGGGGATGCCCGCCAGCTTTCCGTTTATCAATAATGACACCCTTATTGCGGAAGTCGATTACAGAAGAAATATTTACAGGGGATTAAATATAAATCTGCTAAATAATCTTTTAAATATAACGGCTATAACCTCGGATGTTATTTCGGGAGCGGGCAAAATAGGGAATACCGTTCCATCCGTTTTTAATAAAGGTCCGCTTTACAGTTTTGCCGGGCTTGGAATTCATTTTAAAACCTATTTTTTCGGAATATATCCCGAAATGATAAGTATTTACGCCGCCAAGGCATTTGGAAGCGGCGTAGGTTCGGAATACGGCATAAGGTATTATCTTGGTTTAAATCAACCGTTCTAATTTCAACAGGAATGACAACGGTAATGACATATTGAAATTTTCTACAATTTTTGATATAAATATATAAATATGGAATACAAAGACTATTATAAAATACTCGGGGTAGATAAAACCGCTTCTTCGGATAATATAAAAAAGACTTACAGAAAATTGGCAAGGAAATATCATCCCGATGTAAATCCTAACGATAAAACTGCGGAATCAAAATTCAAGGAATTACAGGAAGCTTATGATGTCCTTAAGGATGAAAAAAAACGCAAAGAGTATGATGAATTAGGTTCTAATTATTTTAACTTTAAAAATGCCGGAGCGGGCGGCGGTCCATCACAAGGAGAATACTATTACGATTATACCGGCGGCGGCCCTTCCGGATTCAATTTTAATACCGGCAGCGCAGGTTTTAATTTCGAAGATATATTCTCCGACCTTTTTAGCAGATCCGGAAAAAAACAGGGACATATTAAGGGAAACGACTTGAACGCCGCACTCGAAATATCCGTTATAGAAAGCGTTAAGGGAACCGAAAGGATAATTAATATCAACGGTGAGAAAATAAAGGTAAAAATACCTGCAGGGATTTCAAACGGCGGAAGAATAAAGGTTTCGGGAAAGGGTTCCCCCGGTTTAAACGGCGGTCCGAGCGGCGACCTTTATATCGAAATTGCCGTTTTAAACGACAACATCTTCGAAAGAAAAGGGAACGACATCTATGTCAACAAAAAAATAAAATTAACCGAGGCTGTCCTCGGGGCAAAGGTGGAAGTTTCCACTATTGATGGAAAGATTATACTGACAATCCCCGCCGGAACCCAAAACGGAGCAAAGTTCCGTGTTCCCAAAAAGGGCGCAGCGGATATTTCGACAAAAAAATCCGGCGATTTAATAGTTACAATACAGATAGAGGTTCCTTCGAATATTTCCGAAAAAATAAAAAAAATATTTATGGAGCTTTCGAAAGAGGGAATTTAAAAAACTTTAAAAAATGCGATTAACCGTATTTTTAAACCATGCATATGGATTATTTTATTAGCCTGACAAGCTTTTGCGATGAAATTAATTTAAATAAAGGGTCTGCGATGTTTTTCGTTTACGAAGGTTCTATCTCCGTTAAAAAACAGGAAGACGAATTTTTTATAGACAGCGAAACAGCCGAAACGCTCAGACTCATTTCCGAGATTCAAAACGACCTCGGGGTTAATGACGAGGGTATATCCGTAATACTCAATCTAAGAAGGAAAATAATAGATTATCAGGCTAAAATTAAAACCATATTCGAATCGATAGATAAGTCTAAGAGCATTGACGAGCTTATTTTTGTACTTGAAAAAACAGGTATTTTTAAAAATACGGATAATGACGAAAATATTTAATATTTATTTAATCTAAAGATATGTCTTTTTCACCCATTTTTCAAATAAAAAACTTAATCGATAATAGTATAGAACTGCCTGACGATATGCTTTTGTCCATCTATGAGGCATCAGGTTCAACCCTTATGGAACTTTTTTCTTTAGCGCTTGAACTTAAAGAAAAGTATACGGGAAAAAAGGTTAATTTTTGTTCGATTATTAGCGCAAAAACAGGGATATGTTCGGAAGACTGCGCATTTTGCGGCCAATCTTCATTGGTTCGGAAGAAGAACAAAAAAACAAAAATAAACAGCCTTGTCACCGAAGCCGAGATTGTGGAAGCCGCAAAAATTGCCAAAAATAACGGCGCAAACGAATTTTCTATCGTAACAAGCGGAACCTCTATAAATAATAAAAATGAACTTAATATCATTGCCAATGCCGTTAAACGGATTAAAGAAGAAGTCGGCATTACCCCCTGCGCATCTTTAGGGCTTATGAAATACGAACATTTATTATTATTGAAGGGCTATGGCCTTGAAATATTTCATCATAATATCGAAACCAGCAGCGACTTTTTCCCAAAAATCTGTTCCACTCATTCTTTTAAGGACAATATCGAGACTATTAAATCCGCAAAAAAAGCCGGGCTTAAGATATGCTCCGGCGTCATAATCGGAATGGGCGAGTCAAGGCTTGACAGGATAAGGATGGCAAAAGAGATAAAAAATCTTGATGTCGATAATATTCCCGTTAATTTTTTAAATCCGATTCCCGGCACTCCTCTTGAAAATGCGGAAGAGCTTACCCCGATGGAATGTCTTAAAACTCTCGTAATATTTAGATTTGTAAACCCCCTAAAAAACATCCTTGCGCAGGGGGGGAGGGAACATAATCTTCGCCAATTACAGCCTCTTGCCCTCATGGCGGGTGCAAATGGACTGCTTTTAGGAAATTATCTGCTTACCTCGGGAAGAAATCCCTCCCTTGACATAGAATTAATAAATGATCTAGGGCTTGAAAAGGCGGAGTATGTCAAATAGAAAAGCCCTCGGCATCGATTACGGTTTAAAACGGATTGGACTTTCGTTAAGCGATGACACTCAAACAATTGCATTTCCGTTCAAATATATTCCTAACACTTCATTAAAAGAAATAATCGCCGAATTAGAAGAGATTATTTTTAACGAAAATATCGGCTTAATCGTAATCGGGATGCCACTCGGCCTTAAGGGAAAACAAACCGATTTGTCGTTAAAAATAAATGAATTCGTTAAGGAACTCGCACGCGCCCAAGACTCTGGCAAAACCAAAAACCCAATCCCTATTGTAATTTATGATGAAAGATTTTCAACGGTTCAGGCTCAAAAAAGCCTGATCAGCCAAAATGTTAAAAGAAAGAAAAGAAAAGAAATTGTGGATTCCGTGGCTTCCACTTTTATATTGCAATCCTACCTCGATAAAAACAAAAAAACGATAAAAATTTATAATTAATTGCAACTCTAAAAGTTTTTATTTATTTAAATTTATATAATTTTATATAATTTACAAGATGTTAATAATATTAATTAATATAATTAATGAAATATATATATGACGAATTTCCGAAACATAAAAAAACATAGATTAAAATAATTTAAAAAATCAACAAATTCATTGAATGTGCTATTTTAACTATCCTGCCTATAAACGATTTAAAAAGATTGCGTTAATATTAGAATTTATTATTCCCTTAACCATTATTGCTTTCATTGCATCATATGCGTTCCTTCCGCAGTCATATCGCTATAAAAAGCCCGAACTTATTACGATTACTCGCGGAAATTCCTTAAAGGAGATAACATATAAACTTTACGATAAAAAACTGATAAATAACCCATATCTATTTTATTTTATGGGCTTTATCAGCGGCTATTCAAGATATATTCAGGCAGGAACTTATTATGTATCCGCAAGCGAGTCCCCTGCTTCCATTTACCACAAATTTGTGAACGGCGATGTGGCATCGGCTAAGGTAACCATTCCGCCCGGCTTAAATATTTTTCAAATAGCAGAAATTCTGGCAAAAAAGAAAATTACCGGCCGAAAACAGTTTTTAGAGGAGTGCTTTGACGAAAGATTTCTTTTAAGCCTTAAAATAGACGAAAAATCGGCTGAAGGATTTTTATATCCCGATACATATATTTTTAAAATTCATTCAAACCCGCAAAATATAATTAAAGAAATGTTAAACGAATTTAATTTAAAAACAAAAAATCTAAAACTTAATTACGATGATTTGATAATAGCTTCCATGATTATCAAAGAGGCGGATGGAAATTATAAAAACGGCATGGGATTAATCTCATCGGTTATACACAACAGGCTTAAGATAAATATGCCGTTGGGTATCGATTCAACCTCCATATACGGTAAAAATTTATTAAGTTATAAAAAGGAGGATAAATTTAAAATCGACCTTAACATGAACCTGTCTTATTTAAAAATAAAGTCCCCGTATAATACATATCTAAATTACGGCCTTCCGCCCACGCCCATTGCAAACCCGAACATCAGGGCAATTAAAGCAGCCATGGACCCCGCTAAAACACGATATTTATATTACATGTCCACAAAATCAGGAAAAACAATATTTGCTAAGACATTGATAAAACAAAATGAAAATATTAATAAATATCTTAGATAAGTAAAAACATAAAAATAAATTAATTTATTTAAAAAAATATATTATAATATCACTATAAGAAAGTTTGAAATATTAGTATTTAAAATTTTTATTTATGGAGGAAAAACAAAATGAAATCGTTAAAAGTCGGATATTCGACTAAATTACCCGCAAAAGACATGCTTTTGCATAGAAAAACTTCGTTTTTGTTTCAAAAATCGAACAGGGCATTAGCAATTCTTGTAATGCTTCTTCTTCTGCCTGTTCTTGCCTTTTCGGGATGCGCCACAACCGCGGGACCGACAACCAGTGCAAGCGGGCTGTCTTCCGGCAATGTTGCATTAAGCACTAAGATGAGCTCAAGCATATTTCTGCAGCCGGTTTCGCCTCAAGATAAAATCGTTTACGTAAGCACAAGAAACACTTCTACTGCTACGGGACTTAATTTTAGAAACGAACTTATTTCAGTCTTGATCGGCGAAGGTTACCGCGTAACGAATAATCCTCAGGAAGCCAATTTTATGCTTATGTCTAATGTTCTTTATATCGGGGTAGAATCCCATAATTATACAGTGGCGGGAGCGATAGCGGGAGGTTTCGGCGGCGCTTTTATAGGCTCAAGATATAACTCGGGCACTGCGATGGTAGCAGGAGGAGCATTAGGAGCCTTGGCTGGCGGTATTATAGGCTCGATGTTTCAAAACAAAAACTATATGATGGTTGTGGATATTCAGCTTGAACAAAGACAGGCAGGGACATACACTACCAGTTCCACAAACGCAAGCCAGGGAACCGCAAGTAATATTACCACCTACAACGCAGGCGTTAAAAACTGGGCTATATACAGGGATAGAATCGTATCTCAGGCATCGGCAATGAATCTGGAATTTGCATCCGCCGAACCTTTATTGAAACGGCAGATGGCTCATTCGATAGCAAACTTAATGCCTTGATTGATGTATCGAAATAATTTTAAATAGAAAAAAGGGATTATGTGAAAACATAATCCCTTTTTTCTATTTAAAAACCCCCGATTATGAAAATCTGTTAAAATAAATTTTTAGGAGCTGATATATTATAAAACTTAGGCGGATTGACCTAAGACGACAGTTTAATTGCCCGATGTGGATGATGGTGAAGTGCTTGCTTGGTGGTGGAGTGCTTGAACTACCTCCGCCTCCTCCTCCACTGTAGAATTTGCCCTTTTTCCTTGATAATAACTTTAAAGCGGGATAATTATAATTTTTACTGGAGTTTGAAGCAAAACTAAGATTAAGCCTAATACTACGGCTAAAATAATATAACGATTAAATAAACTGTTTTTTATTTGGGGTAAATTTGAAGGTTTAAGTTCCGATGCGCTGGCCCGCTTACCGCACTTATCGCAAAAAGCTATCCTGTATTAGAGCTCCGCAGTGCTCACAATGTTTCATACTTACCCCACATATTTATAATATTGCAATGCATATCATTTTATTTCCCCCTTATACCAAAAGATAGATAGTTCCAAATTTTAACTTGCACCTATGCCACTATGTTTTGTAACAGGTTATAAAGGTTTTCCACAATTTTCACAAAACCCGGCGTCGGGTGTGTTTTCGGTTCCGCAATTAGGGCATTTTTTATTTTGTCTTCCCTGTTTATTTATAATTATTTCACCTCCGCATTCTTTACAAAAACGGGAGCCTTTCAACACTTCTGCGCCGCAGTTAGGACACTTTATCACACCCGAAGCCTGCTTTGGAGATATTAAAGGGGATGTCGGCGGAATATTTTTAGTTGTATTTATTCCACTACTCGTGGCTGACACCGGCTGAGAATAGGATTTTTCACCCCTTAAGGCTCTAATTTGTTGTAATATTGGCCAGTCCTCCTTAAAAGCAAAAAGATAGAATAAGACTAAATTGACTATAGGGATAAAGGCAAAAAGCAAAGTGTATATTAAAGCCTTATCACTAGGGTATCCTGCTTTTATAATAATTTTATAAATTCCGAAAATACCAAGTAACCACAAGGCAATAGTGATAATAATTATAATTATCATCAAAAAGAAAAAGAAACCCGCTATTCCGGTCGCTGCGCCTGCGGTAGCTCCAACATAACCGGAATAACCTGGATATTGAACCGGGATTACTGTCCTTGCCAATCCATTTAAAACGATATTCATAATTTCCGTCCCCCTTTTTTATTTTAAACCCTTAATCAAATGACTTAAGGATTAAATCCATCTTTTATAGATTTAATTAGCGGTTGGAAATATACTCTATTATAACTTACATTACAAAACAAAAGACTTTCTTTAACTTTAATTGAACTGCTCCCGTTTGTCAATACAATTTTTTAATATTATTACTTCCCATTTTTTATCTTTTGTTTTTTTGTCTTTAACGGATATTTTTTACTTGACAAATAACACAGTTGCTACTTTGCTTTGACAAGATTAAAAATTTTACTTTGCTTTTTTTAAAAAATGTGGTAACTTAAAAAGTGTCGGATCTTGGTATTTTTTTTAAAACTTTTACTAAGGATCGAACTTATGAAGTATTGTAAAAAATGTGGTGGAGAATTAAAAGAAGGCGCTAAATTTTGCCCAAATTGCGGAGGTGTTATACCTGCCCAAGAAAAAAGCGAAGATTCTAAAAAAAATGAAGCAGAAAGTATCTCGCCCGTTTCAGATTCGACTGCAAGTATCCCTAAGGTCTTTTGTAAAAGTTGCGGCGCTCCTTTAAAAGAAGGCGCTAAATTTTGCCAGAAATGTGGAAGCCCTGTTAGTCCGCCTATTGGACATGTTAAGGAACAAGATTTACAACCTTATGATAATATTTCATCAGTTTCAGATGAATCGGATAAAATTAAACCCCCTCGAACAAGAATTAGTAAGACCAAACCACATAAAAATAAGATTTCCCCGCTTCTTTTTGGGATAATTCCTGTTTTAATTGTGGCAGGAATTACCATATTCCTTTATAAAACCAACAGGCTGCCATTTATAAACCAAAGTCATGCGAGAATCGGTCCAAAGAATATCTTCCCAAAAAATAAGAAAAATAAAAAAGAAAAAATAGGTCAAAAAATTACAGCTAAAAAGGCAAAGAATAAGATTAAAACATCGCAAAATAAATCAGTCAAAAAAAGTAAAACAAAGGGTATAACCTATGTTTATCCAAAAAAACCAATTAAGCCTTCCGTTTCCTCATCATACACGCCTTCTCAAATTAGTTCGTATAAGCCGCCAAAACCGGTTTATCATATAAATCATGTTAGAATCGCTTTTAATACCTTTAGATCAAATTTAGAATCGGCAAAAGCCGAGTTAATTTCTTTTACTTCTGAACATGTTTCGGGTGAAAGCGGCGTGAGTTTTGTTGTCTTGTCTCATGTATATTCTTTTGCTTCAAATATTAGTGCAAATTCAATAGAGATGTTTGAAGTGGAATTTACCGCTGCAGTTCCTCAAAGTATTAGTGTTCCTCAAGTAAAAATAGTAAGTAGAATAAGTGGGCGGGGTTTTGTCGCAGAAAATATTTCTCATATAAACTTAAGCTCTTCCGGCGTTTATAAAATAGCAATACCGGTTAAAATACCCGAATACTTTAGAACTGGAAGTTATTATTTTAATGCGGAAGCCGAAGTCCCGGGAATCTCTTTAACTTCAAACAATGTGCATTTTAGGGTGGAATAGAATAACTTAAAGGGATAGAACGGTTTTATAAAATAAATACGATAAAACTAACGGAGGTTAAATTATGCCAATACAAAATCAATATAGTTTAGGTAGTGCGGTTGGAAAAATGTTAATCAAATCATTTATCGCTGTAGTGGCCTTGCTTATTATACGCGCAGTGCTTGATAATTTGCCGCCGCTAATACATGCATCCCCTATTTTTACGAATCACAGCGCCTTGTCTACAGGTTTGGGCAAACAATATTATAAACAATATCTTTCAATTGTAAAACAATATGGATACTTCTCACCCGAGTATAAAAGCCTCTTCAAGCATTACCTTTTAGGCATTACCACGCCTGTTTTTATATACCCTATATCGATAGTCAATGCGGCCATAGATACCCTTATTTTTGCCGTCTTGGTTGTTTTGGGGACGGGGGTTAATATTCTAATTCGCGCCAGATCAAGGCGCCTGCCTGATGGTGGATTGATTATTCTCTTTCTTATTTTGACTGTAATTGTTGCAATTGCCTATTATTCATATATGGGTGTGTTATTACCCTTAATGGGAAGTGCGGGATATCTTTATAATTGGCTCTTTTTACTATTGGCCTTGGCACCGCTGGTTGGCGTGATTGTTGTGGGAGCAAAAAACCTTGATGCTATCACGGAGGTTCTTTTCAGTTCCATGAGCAAAACGCTGAAGGAAGGTTCTCCTGTTCAACCGTCAGAATCTGGGCAATCTTTTCTAAGATGTCCTAAATGTGGCGCTACAGCTTTAACTGGGGAAAAGTTTTGCGGTGAATGCGGTGCACCACTTGCGACCGAAATTATATGCCCAGAATGTGGAACGAGTAATAATACTAACGCAAAGTTTTGTAAAAAATGTGGTAAGCCGTTATCATAAGTGGCGTTGCCTCCTTTAATTTAAAAGTTATTTTCGTCAATAACTATTTTATAGGAGGTACGCCTTTTTTGCCACTTAGAATTTACATAATATATTTTACACTATCAAGGATTATCCCGGAAATTATAAATCTGTAAAAATAAAATACGGAAAATATTAGAGAACTTATAAATAATAATGCTAACGAATCGGAAATAGAGAAAACTGCGGTATCGCAGAACATGAAAACTTTATCAGATTCCGCAAAAGAAAAATTTTTTACCGGCATAACCTCGCTCGAAGAAATCCTGCTTTATTTAGATATTAAAACTCCTTAATACGTGAAACTACGGAAGCATTCCCGTACCTAAAAAAGCCCCTATACCGCCTATCTGAATTTCTTCGCGCATATATCGGGAAACCATAGTCATATTGCCCAATTTTTGATACGATAAAATTATACCGTGAATAGCCTGAATATATTTAGGATTGTGTTGTAATGCCAAATTAAAATCCTTTATAGCCTTATGATACCTTTGTTTATCGTTATACATATTGATACTGTCAAATATTTTTCATTGACATTAATTATGCGTTATATCATAATAGATACAACTTAATATTAATAAATATGCCGTAAAAACAGTTCGACAAACATCGATAAATAAATAAACATCCTTATAAAACAAGCTTGTAACAAGTAAAATAAGTAAATAAATAACTAATTAATGAAGGTCAAGCATGCAAAATCAAATTAAATCCATTTTAAAATTTGAATATTTATCATTATTTTTAGCGCTATTGTCTATAAGTTTTGTAAGTTTTACGACATTTAATATTACCGCCGCAAATGCCGTTACACTCAGGATAATGGCGGCTGATGCCCTTCCGAAGCCGATTACGGAAATAGGCAATATCTTTAAAAAAGAACACCCTGGCGTCAAAATAGATTACGATTTTCTGGGCGCAGGCGTCCTTAAGGGCGATATCGAGGAAGGAGCGCCGTGCGATATCTTTTTACCTGCAAACGGAAAATTTCAAAGGCAGCTTAAAAGAAAAGGGTTTTTAAATTCTTACAGGGTTTTTGCATACGATTACTTAGCAGCCGCCACGCCTTATAACAATCCTGCTCATATTACAAAATCCAATTTAATACAAAAACTAATGGATTCTAATGTTACGCTTACGACCTCCAGCCCTCATGCCGACCCTGCAGGCGACTATACTTGGAAGATGTTTAAAATAATAAATAAACAATTTCCCGGAGCTTTTAAAAAAATAACCGGACATGCAAATCATCTGCTCGACGCCGCTTTGGTTATGCCAGTGCTTGAAAGCGGAAATACAGATTTAGGAATACTTTATACATCTCAGCTTCTCGAACTCAAAAGAAGCGGAGCCAAAATAAATATAATAGCCATTCCCAAAAAATATAATACTAATGCAAAATTTACGGTTTCCGTTTTAAATCAATCAAAATATAAGTCTTTAGACAAAGATTTTATAAATCTTCTTTTTTCTAAGAAAGGAAAAAAGATATTAAGACACTGGGGGTTTTCTCCCGCAAAATAATTCGAGAACGTTGGGAGAATTTAATGAATTTTAATAAAAATAAAATATTCGACATACTTGTTTACATTATCTCGTTTTCATTTTTTATTGCGCTGGCGCTACTCCTTTCGGGCATCTTTTTTCAAACATCGCTTAATCTTTTTATAAAAGAATTAAAGGACATCCGGCTTTGGAACTCCATCTTTTTAAGTTTTAAAATATCTTTCATCGTTATTTTAATAAACTTAATAGTCGGCATCCCTCTTGCCTATATACTGTCGTTTAAGAGAAGCAAAATATCGTTTATACTTGATTTAATCTCCACTCTTCCGCTCACGATATCGCCGCTTGTGATAGGTTTTGCCGTTCTAATTACCATGGGTTCGTTAAATCCGATAGGTAGGTTTTTTATAGACAGGGGAATAAAATTCGTATTTACCCCTCAGGGAATTATATTGGTTCAATTAATTATATCCTTTCCGTTTTTCGTAAATATAGCAAAGACCTCTTTTGATTCTATAGACAGAAAAATGCTGGATTCGGCTAAAACAATAGGGGCATCATCCTTCGACTCTTTATTTAAAATCATTTTACCGCTTTCATATAACGGCATTCTGGCGGGACTTGCGATGAGCTGGTCAAGATCGATGGGCGAGTATGCCGCAACGCAGATGGTTTCCGGAGTTATTCCAAATGTAACGGAAACTGCCCCTATAGAAGTTTTTGTCAAAACCGGCTACGGCAATTACCCCGCCGCCATTGCCATCGCCAGCATTTTAATGCTAATATCCATGTTTTCTCTTGGAATTTTTAAATACTTTAATTACAAAACAAGGACAAACAATTAATCTTTTCTGCCTAAAAATGAAACTATTAGAAATTAAAAATATTTATAAAAGTTTTTCGGGTAAAAAGGTCTTAGCCGGCATAAATTTAAATATAGAAAGCGGGGAAATCTCCTCTATTTTCGGCTATTCCGGCGAAGGCAAAAGCACCCTTTTAAAGATAATTTGCGGAATTATAAAGCAGGATAACGGCGATATTATGCTTAACGGGAAAAATATAAATAACCTTGAACCCTATGAAAGGCGCGCTGTTCTTGTAATGGATGAACCACTCTTATTCCCGCACATGAATGTATTTGAAAATATAGACTTCGGCTCAAAATTAAGCTCGAATAAAAAAAGGCATATAAACAATAACAGGAATATATCGAAATCTACAAAAGAAATCATGGAATTACTTGGAATTAGGGGACTTGAAAAAAGATACCCGGATGAAATAAGCATGGGGCAGGCTCAAAGGGTGTCTTTAGCAAGAGCGTTAATCGTGAACCCGGAAATTATACTTATGGATGAACCGTTTTCGAACCTTGACATTATTTCAAAAACCAAGGTTAGAAAACTAATTAAGGATATAAACAATGAACTTAAAATTTCTATGCTGCTTGTAACACATGACATAGAAGATGTTTTAAATCTGACAGATAAAATGTTTATTTTAAATAACGGAAAAATTCAGGATTCGGGAAAACCTAAGGATGTTTTGAAAAAACCATCCTCTATGGACGCAGCCTTTCTTCTGGGGACGGAAAATATATTTGAGGGCATCATATCGGAAATAGACGAAAAAAATAATTCAATTAAAATTAAACTTTTAAACGGAAAACAAGGAAATAGTTATATCGAGACGGATTTTCAGGGAGATTTCGAAATAAACGAGCCGGTTTTTTTTGTAATAAGACCCGAGGAAATAATAATACTAAGGGAAGATAGGCAAACTTCAAAACCTGTAAAGGAAAATCACTTTTTGGGAAGGATTATTTCATCCGTTTTTACATCACGCATGATGGAAATACTGATTCGCTCTGAAGACGCTTTGGAGTTTAAGGTTTTGATACCTTTTCATGCTTACGAGGTTATGAACCTTTTTGAAGGCAAAACTGTTAATATATCTTTAAAAAAATCTGCGATACATATTATCAAGAGGAAAAAACCGATAAAATTTTAACTCGCCCCTATTTAACCTCTTTCCCCTTAACCACGGCGCTTAAGTTTCCGTCGCTTAAAGTTATTTTTATATTTTCGTTTTCTTCAACATTTAAAACCGATGAAATAACCCTTTTATCATCGGTAAAAACTATACTGTATCCCCTTTTTAAAACATTGTAAGGACTTAATGAATTTAATGCCTTATTTTCGGTCTTAAGCATGTTTTTATAATTCAATATCACTATTTCCATTGCCTTTTTAAGTTTCCCCGATAAACCTGTGATATAAGATTTGCGTTCATTAAAAACAGATAAAGGGCTTCTCAATAAAAGCCTTTTATTAAGATGTTCAAGATTAATTTTTGATAAATGAATACGCGAAACGATACTTTTACGCAGACTGTCCACAAGGTCATATAACCTGAGCGTTTTATCCTGAATAAATCTTTTTGGAGAGGCCGTTTCCCTGTTTTTAATTAAATTGGATAAAGCGTCTTTTTTAGTTAAAATAACATTAAAAATCCCCTGTTCTATCCTGCCTCTTAACGATTTTATCTGTTTTATAAGTTCAAACTTTACAGGAACAACCATTTCTGCGGCATTAGAAGGTGTTGACGCCCTTCTGTCTGCAACAAAATCGGCAATAGTAAAATCGGTTTCGTGACCGACTGCGCTTATTACCGGAACTTCCGAGTTATAAATAGCCCTTGCGGTAGTTTCTTCGTTGAAAGCCCATAAATCCTCGATGCTCCCCCCGCCCCTTCCGACTATAATCACATCGACTTTTTCCTGCGTCCTGCTATATAAATTTAACAAGTCAATTGCATAAGCTATTTCTGCTGAACTGTTTTTTCCCTGAACGCTTGCATTTGCAAATACTATAGATACATTTTTAAATCTTGACCTTATTATTTTTATCATATCGTGTAAAACAGCCCCGCTTCTCGATGTAACTATTCCTATGGTTTCAGGTAAAAACGGAATCTTTCTTTTACGGGATTCGTCGAACAACCCTTCACTTTTAAGTTTTTCTTTTAACTGCTCAAATAATAGATAAAGCTCTCCGTAACCCGAAGGCTCTATTTCCGATATTATAAAACTATATTCGCCCCTCGGTTCATAGACGTTAATCCGTCCATAAACGGCCACAGACAGCCCCTCTTTAATCTCAAATCTTATCTTTTGAATATCGTTTCTAAAAATTATACATTTTAATTTAGCATATTCATCTTTTAAATCAAAATAAATACCCGAAGAATAATTAGTTTTTAAGCCGGAAATCTCCCCTTTTACCCTTATGTCGTAAAAACTGCCTTCCAACATATCTTTGATAAAACGGGTAATTTCAGATACTGTATAAACCGCCTCATCCGCAATATTGTTAAAATTCATATTCATATCTATAATTTTATCATATCCATGTATTATAATTATAAATAATTATAAATTTATTCCCGATTTTTTATTTTTAATAAAGAAGGCGATGGCTGCACCGGCCAAAGTTATGTAGCCCAGAATCGCAAATGAATCGCCGTAAGAAGCGATAGAAGCGAGCATCTGGACAATATAATCAAAAAAGCTCAGGGACGGATTTGGAAAAATAGTTCCCGGCCTGAAGTATGACGGAGCTTTGCTTATTAAATCGCCGTTTATAAAACTTATTATATTATGATACGCGTAAAAATTATATTTAATATCCCTTGCATATTGATTCAAATGATAAACCTGCCTGACGACAAGTTCGTTGCCTATAAAAGCTATTCCAAACGAAGCTCCCACCTGAAGCGTCACGGGAATCAAACCCGAAGCCTCCGGAATCAATTCCTTTTTTACCGAATTTAGCGCCGCGCTCATAACGGGAGCGTTTAACAACCCTATGCCCACGCCTCGTATTAATTGATTTATAACTATATCGTAAATGCTCGTATTTAACGAAAGATTATCGAACATAAACATGGATGCCGCAACAATCAAAAGCCCGATAAAAAGCGGATATCTCGGCCCTATCCTATCCGATATTTTTCCTGAAAACGGCGAAACAAAAGCAACGGCAATGGCGGTCGGGGCCATTAAAATTCCCGCATACATCGCATTGTAGTTTAATACATTTTCTATGTAAAGGGGCAGTAAAAACATGGCGCCAAAAATTCCTACCGCCCTTACCATGTTGACTATAGCCGAAATAGTAAAATTATAATTTTTAAAAATATTTAAATTAAGAATCGGCGTTTCCACAAACATCTCGGTCACTACAAAAAAAACAAACGAAAAACCGCTTATCAACTCGGATTGAATTATGATGGGCGCATGCCATCCGAGAGTCTGTCCCTCGTTTAGCGCATACAATAAAGAACCCATAGATAAAGCAATAAACAAAAAACCGAGAATATCGAATTTCTTCGTATATTTTTTTATCGGTATATCGTGCATTAAAATTACGATAGAACCCAATATAGAGATAATCCCGATAGGAACATTTACATAAAATATCCATCTCCAGTTTACATAATCGACAAGATACCCGCCAAGAGCAGGTCCGGCCGCGGGAGCTACCATTGCCCCGATCGACCAGATGCCCAGAGCCTCTCCCCTTTCATCGGGAGGAAACACCTCCGCAAGCAGGGTTAAGCCCGTGGGTGTGAGACCCGCGCCGCCGAATGCCTGTATGATACGAAATATAACAAGATAGCTAAAGGTGGGGGCAAGCCCGCATAAAGCCGAACCGACGACAAAAATAGCGATAGATATTATAAAAGGATACTTTATTCCCCATTTCCTTCTGATAAAAGCCATAGGAAGTATGATAATGGAATAAGCCATAGTATAGGCGATCATTACCCATTCGACATCGGTAACATTAATTCCGAAATGGGACATCATCTTGGGAAGACCCACCGTTACGATATTGACATCGAGAATAGCCATAAAGGAAGAAACGACTACAAGGGCGAGAACTATCCATTTGTAATGCTTATGCGATTTTTCAACCATTATTTTAACCTGTTATTTTTCACTACGACTTTTTAAAAAACCCTTTTAGATTGTCCGTATAGGAGTATAAAACGGGAATTACAAGCAGGGTAAGAAACATAGAGGTTAAAAGCCCGCCTATCACATCTATCGCCATCGGCGCCCTCGAAGAAGAACCCACGCCAAGGCCGGTTGCGATTGGAAGCATGCCAAAAATCATTGCAAGAGTCGTCATTAAAATCGGGCGAAGCCTGATGCTGCCGGCCTCGACAATGGAATCATGCTTATTTAACCCCCTCTGCCTCGAGAGTATTATAAAATCGACTAAAAGTATGGCATTTTTTACGACAAGACCTATCAGTAAAATTACCCCTATAAGGGCAATTACGCTCAAAGCCCTGTGCATTAAAAGCAGTCCGCCTATCGCGCCTATAAGCGCGAACGGAACCGAAACCATAATAACTAAAGGGTCTATAAAACTGTTATATAAAGAGGCAAGAATCATATATACTATTATTAACGCTAAAAGCAATGCGGAACCCATGGCGCCGAACGATTGATTCATTTTGGAAGCCATACCGCTAAACTGGTAGGTGTATAACGATTTTTTGGGTATTATGCGGGACATATATTGATTGATATTGGAAACCCCGTAGCTGAGCGGAACATGATTTGACATATTGGCATAAATCGTAACCGCATTTTCAAGATCCCGTCTGTTTATAACCTGCGGGCCTATCGTTTTCTTAACCGTTACCATATCTGATAAAGGTATTAATTTGCCTTCATTATTTGACACATATAAATTCTTTATATCGCTTACCCGGTTTCTTTCATTCCTGAAAAGCCTTATCTGCTGATTATAAATATGTCCCTGATAAATAAAATTGTAATTTTTAAATATATTTATATCTCCGCCTATAAGCGCATCTATTGTTTCGGCAATGCTCGAAACGCTCACCCCGAGGCTGCCGGCTATATTTCTTTTTATATGAATTAAAAGCTCGGGTTGATGGAACTGCATATTGGAAGTAACATCAACCAGACCCGGCGTCTTCCTTAAATCATTTAAAAGTTTATTGGAATAAGCTACCGTTTTTTTGATGCTTGGACCCATCATGATAACCTGAAGGGGAGCGACATTTGCAGAAGCGCCGCCGACAACCGGCATATCCATAACCTGCGTAAAAACGCCGGGGACTTTGGTAAGCCTTTTTCTTAAAATAGCCATTATCTGCTGCTGATTTACATTCCTATTATTTTTTAAGGAAATAAAAAATAACCCCTTATACCTTGAACCGTTAACACCTGAAGCGGTAGCCATGAAAATTGTCTTTCGGAACGGGGTCTTTTTAACAACCATATATAAAGAATTGGAATATTTTTTCATAACCCTTACGCTTGTCCCTTCGGGCGCTTGAAAATAAACAAGAAAATTGCCCGAATTAGACGGGGGCATCATCTCTTTTCCGATATATTTTGTTAAATATAATGAAAAAACAAATATTATAATCGCCGATACTATAACGATTAATCTATGATTTAAACTCCAGCTAATCATTCTTTTATAAATATTAGTCGTTTGCGCCATGATATTTTCAAAAAAAGTAAACAAAAAGCCGTGTTCCTTTTTATGAACGATAAACCTCGATAACAGCATTGGGGTGAGCGTAAAAGAAACAAACAGGGATATTAAAACGGCAAAGGCAACGGTTAAAGCAAATTCATAAAAAAACTTTCCTATCATGCCCGGCATAAATGCAACCGGAATGAAAACTGCAACGATGGAAAATGTGGTTGCCATTACTGCAATGCCTATTTCATTCATGGAATTAGACGCCGCAAACATTCTATCTTCTCCGCCCTCGACATGCCTGTATATGTTTTCGAGAACAACGATGGCATCGTCTATCAAAAGGCCGACAGAAAGCGATAAGCCAAGCATGGTCATATTATTGAGCGAAAAATTCATTAAGTGTAAAAAACCAAAGGCTGAAATTATTGCCGCAGGCAAAGCCGTCGCCGCAATTATAGTAGTTCTTAAATCCTTTAAAAAGAAAAATACGATAAGCACCGTTAATAAAGCGCCCCAGATTATATCAAATTCGACGCTTTCTATGGATTTTTTAATATAAGTAGCGCTGTTATAAGCAACATTCGCTTTAACGCCCGGAGGCAAAGAAAGCTTAACCAAATTTAAAAGACGTTTTGCCTCGGCAGCCACTCTGACTGCATTTGCGTGGGTCTTTATGGTAATGCCGAGCCCGACCGTCGATTTTCCGTCAAATGTGGTAATCGATGTTTCAGGGGCTTCATAGTTTACGGCATGCCCTATCTGCGAAAATCTAACCGGCACTCCGAGGTAATTATTAATTATCATCCTGTTAAATTCTTTAGCGGTATGGAATCTTCCCTTAAGATATGTAAAATAGGTTTTTGTGCCGGTTTTTAAATTTCCGGTGGGCAGCGATACGCTTTGGGACTCGATGGCATTAATAACTTGATTGACACCGAGTCCATGGTTTGTCATTTCATTGTTATCGATATGAAAAACCATCCTTCGGTTCCTGACCCCGCCTATAATAATTTGACCGGCTCCGGGAAGCCTTTCAAATTTTCTCTCTAAGACTTTTTCGGCATAAAATGACAAAAATCTCTTTGACCTGTTGCCGTACAAAGTAATCCACATAACGGGATAAGAGTTGACGCTGAGTTTTTTAATAACGGGAGTGTTGATATTTTTGGGAAGCGTATCCAAAATTGCATCGACATCGGCGGTAACGGTTTGATAACGATTGGCGATGTTTTTATTTAAATGAAACTCGACGGTTACAACGCTCATCCCCACGCTGCTCATAGACATTATATGCTTTATGCCTGAGGCGGAATTTACCGCGTCCTCTATCTTTTTTGTAACATCGAGCTCCATTTCCTTTGGACTTGCGCCGGGAAGAGTGGTTGTGATAGTAATTATCGGAAACTGGATGTTTGGATAAAGATTTACGGCAAGGGTAAAATACCCGAATATACCCAGAACAACAAAAACACTAACCATCATTACCGCAAAAACAGGGCGTTTGATGGAAATATCGGATATTTTCATAAATCCCTCACTTTGCTATGGTTACTTTTTCGTTATCATGGACTAAATTAGAACCTTTGACTACAACAAGTTCGCCCTTGCTCACACCTTTTATAATTTGCAAATATTCACCTTTTGTCACTCCTGCAACAACCCTTTTTTGTTTTACGATGCCATTATTTTTATAAACAAACAAATAATCGCCTTTTAGACCTGTTCTAACGGCGGCTTGAGGCACAAAAAGGCCGTCCCTGACGAATCCCACGGGAAGTTTGACATCCGCAAAATATTGCGGCTTTATAAGATTTCTATTGTTTTGAAATAATGCTTTAACCCTGACCATGCGGGTTTGGGGATTTAATGACGGACTTATAAAATAAATCTTCCCCGAAAAAATCTTTTTAGGATAGCCCTTAACGACCGCAAAACAGGTTTTAAAATTTTTAATAAGAGGGGCTTTGCCCTGCGGAACATGAAACTCGAGCTCCAAAGGCCTTAAGGCGACGACTTGATAGGACAATTTATTTACGGGAACATAGTCGCCGAGGTTAATATATCTTTTATAAACAATACCGCTAATTAGAGAAACTATAAGAGTGTCCCTGTAATTTTTTTTATCCAAGTTTAAAAGGGATACCCCTGCGTTATAAGCCGCCAAAGCCTTTTTATAGTTAGAAACCGCGGTATCGTAATCTAAAGCGGTCAGAAGCTGTTTTTTGTATAATATCGTATCCATTTTAAACGTCGATTCTGCTAAAAAAAGTGTCGCTTTAGCCTGCTTCACGGCGCTTTCCTGAGATTTCATTGTAAAATATGCCTTTTTTCTATCGATTATTGCGAGCGCCTGTCCCGCTTTTACAAAATTTCCATCCCTGGCAATTATCTTAACAATCTGTCCGGCCGATCTTGAAGCAATATTTGCAGTCTTGTACGGCAAAAAATAACCCGGCTCTTTTAAATAAATCTTTGTACTTAAAATCTTGACTTTACTAATCGTTACAGGAAGCGCCGCTTTTGCGGAAACCTTCTTTTTCCCGCAAGCGGTAAGCGATAGAGCGGAAACCAGAACAAGTATTACCAGAATAGGCAGCAATATTTTTATACTACCTGAAATTTTAAATTTAAAAAATTTATTTTTACCGGTTTGTTTGGTTTGCATCCCGTCCTCCAAATATATATTAATGCTTACTTATTCCATAGATTAAAAGATTAAATATCTCTTCCGAATCGCTTTTAATCATTTCTTCGGTGAATTCAGGCTTATTATTGAGAAAATTATATATCGCGTTTGTTTTAATTAATGAAACAAGCATATATCCGACCTTCGTCGGATTTAAATCATGTCTGAACTCACCCGATTCGATTCCCGATTTAATAATTTCGCCGATAAAATCCGTATATTTCTTCCTTCTTAAATTAAAGGACTCCTGAGATTTTTTTTTCAAAAAAACAACATTAACCTCATCCAAAAAGATGGTTTTAAAAAAATACCTGTTTTCATAAATATGGTTAATATTCTCGGCAATTAGAACCCTCAATTTTTCTACATGACCTTTTTGCGTGTTGACTTTAGACTTAATCCTTTCAAACATCCTTTCAAATCCCTGCTCCAGCACTTTTTCCAAAAGTTCATTTTTATCTTTAAAGTAAAGATAGACCGTCCCCTTGGCAATGCCCGCCTTTTGCGCGACCTTGTCCATCGTCAAAGCCGAAAACCCTATTTCTTCTATCAGCTTCCTTGAGGATAATAAAATTAATTCGTATTTATCTATATTTTCTGCCATATCTATTAATTATAATGACTTTAAAGTCATAATTCAACAAAAAAAATATTTTAATCTTGATTTTGACAAAACTGCATCAGCGGCTGCCGTAATTTCTTTATTAAAAAAGATAGGGCTAAAAGCATTATAACAAGGTAAATTATGGAAAAGATTATATGGACGGAGTCGTTATTTTGCAATTTTAGACCATAGAGCAATAAATTTGCAAAAATCAGGAATGGAAATGACCACGTTAAAATCCATCCCTCTATAAAATGGAAGCAATGGGCCTCTTTACCGTAAAGACCCGCTAATCCGGCAAGAACAAATCCCATCGATATAATTAAAATCTCGGGATTTCTAAAAAACAAAAAACCAGTGCCAAAAATAATCCCCAAAATAATGCAAGACAATATAAATATTTTTACCTCTTTTTTCCATACCAAAAGAAATATTCCCGATATTAAAGAACCGAGATAAAAAACCGAAATGCCGAAAGCAAAACCCTGCCAATTAGAAAAAAGATATGACAAAGCAAACAAAAGAATACCTAAAAAGCCGATAACATAGCCTGACCTATAGATAATATCGTAAGTTTTGGGGTAATAAATATCGGTTTCCATAAATTATCCAACCCTGCCGAGAACAGAAATATTCCTGTTCGCTTTGGCGGAAAATAGCTGTTTTGAAATTCTTTTTATAGCCTGCCTATCCACAGAATCTATCTTTTTTAAAATCTGTGCGATAGATTTGTATCCATTATTATAAATTTCATTTATCGCATTATTATTCATTATATAGCTTGTCGATTCCATTCCCAATAAAAAGCTGCCTTCAATATGCCTTTTTGCATTCAAAATTTCTTCGTCGCAGGTAGTATCCTGCACCAAACTATCTATTATATTAAAAATCAGTTTTTTAGAAAGTTCAAATTTTTTTGGAGAAACACCTGCATATATATATACATATCCATCGAATTTATGAAAAGCGGCACTTGAATAAATAGAGTAGGCAAGCCCTTTATTTTCCCTTACCTCTTGAAACAGCCTCGAGCTGACGGAACCGCCTAACAGGGTATTTAAAACCTCTAAAGTATAATAATCTTTATCCGTTTTTTTTATTCCGTCGAGACCGATAATAAAATGCGCCTGCTCCAGTTCCTTTTCCTGAAAAAATTCACCGTAATTCTTGTTCGTATCGGGTTTTTCGGGGGGGACCATTTTTGCAAAACTTCCCGAAACCTTATCCATATAATTATCTATGGACATTGCAATTTTTTCATGGTCAAAATTACCGGCAACCGATATAACTACATTTTGCGGGGCATAATGTAAATAAAAATAATCCAGTATTTTCCCCCTGTCAAAATCGCCGACGGTCCCTGCGGTTCCAAGTATCGGATAAGCAAGCGAGGAATTTCCGTAAAAATTTTTATGGAAAAGTTCCATGGAATAATCGAAAGGGTCGTCTTGAACGCCTGAAATTTCTTGTAAAATTACATCTTTCTCTTTTTTTACTTCATCAGGCAGAAATAATGAATTAAACATGAGGTCTATTAAAAGATTAATTGCATTATCATAGTTTTCCGAAAGAACGCGGGTATATAAACAGGTGAGCTCGGTTCCGGTAAAGGCGTTTAAAGCCCCGCCCATCAAGTCTATTTCTTTATTTATATCTTTATATGTTCTGGTTTTAGTCCCCTTAAAAAGCAGGTGTTCTATAAAATGCGATATTCCGTTTAAATTTGCAGGCTCATAAGCGCTGCCCGTTTTAACCCACAATCCTATGCTGACGGAATTAAAATACGGTTTTTTTTCGGTTATCAGCGTAATGCCCGATTTTAATTCTTCTCTTTGGAAGTTTTTCATAAAGTTTCTTTTCTGGAAAGTTTTATTTTTCCTGCTTTATCTATATCGATAACCTTTACTTTTATTTCTTCCCCCTCTCTTAGAACATCCGTCACCTTTTCGACTCTCTTGATATCTATTTGAGAGATATGAACAAGCCCGTCCGTTCCGGGGAATATCTCTACAAAAGCTCCAAAATCCATTATCTTTCTAACCTTGCCATAATAAATTTTGCCAATCTCTGCCTCCTGCACTATATCGTTAACCATTCCTATCGCAAGATCCAGCGCATCCCTGTTTGATGAAGAAATAGTAACCTTTCCAGAATCTTCGATATCAACTCGCGCGCCGGTTTTTTCGATTATTCCTTTAATAACCTTTCCGCCCTGGCCGATGACTTCCCTTACCTTCTCAGGTTTAACCATTATCGTAACAATTCTGGGAGCATTTTGCGCCAGCTCTTTTTTTGGTGCGGAGATTGTCTTTAGCATAATATTCAGTATATGTAAACGGCCTTCTTTGGCCTGTAAAAGCGCATGCCTTAAAATCTCTTTCGTAACACCCGAAATTTTAATATCCATTTGAAGCGCCGTAACCCCGTTTTCGGTGCCTGCCACTTTAAAATCCATATCTCCAAGATGGTCTTCGTCTCCCAAAATATCGGAAAGAATCGCAACCTTATCTCCTTCTTTTATAAGCCCCATGGCAATCCCTGCAACGGGAGCCTTTATCGGAACACCCGCATCCATT
The DNA here is from genome assembly GCA_021831025.1 of bacterium. Classification (GTDB taxonomy): domain Bacteria; phylum SZUA-79; class SZUA-79; order Acidulodesulfobacterales; family Acidulodesulfobacteraceae; genus Acidulodesulfobacterium. The sequence continues at coordinate 24,301 of JAKBNN010000043.1, forward strand.
AAAGCTAAAGTTCCTCCGCAAATCGTAGCCTGAGAAGAAGAACCGTTAGATTCGAGTATCTCTGACACAACCCTTATGGTATAAGGAAATTCCTCGAAAGAAGGTATAATATATCTTAAAGCCTTTTCCCCCAGAGAACCGTGGCCTATCTCCCTTCTACCCGGCGACCTTAAAGGCGAAACCTCGCCGACGGAGAAAGGAGGAAAATTATAATGAAGCATAAATCTTTTAACGGACTCTTTTTCAGGAGCGTCGATAATCTGTTCGTCAAATTTTGTGCCGAGGGTCGCAGCGACAAGCGCCTGTGTTTCTCCTCTCGTAAAAACGGCGCTTCCGTGAGCCATAGGAAGTTCATTGACGGAACAGCTGATCGGCCTTATATCCCTTGTCCCTCTTCCGTCAACCCTCAGCCCTTCGGTAAGAACCCTGCTTCTTAACAAATCCTTTTGAATAGATTCAAATATATGATTAATCAAAGCTTCTTGCCCCGGGTGAGATTCTTGAAGCAATTCGATAACTTTTGAATTAAGGCTCGCTATCTTTTCGCTTCTTTCCTGTTTTGCGGATATTTGCAATGCTCTCGACAAATCGTTATTGACTATTTCTTTAACCTTTTCATATAACCCGTCAGGAATATCAACTGGCTTCAGGTCTATTTTATTAACGCTAATTTCCGAAAGAATAGCGTTTTGAAATTCTATTAACTCTTTAATTTTATTATGTCCAAATTCTATTGCGGAAAGAAGCTCCTCTTCGTCAAGCTCGTTGAAACTCCCTTCTACCATCGTTACGGCATCTTTCGAACCGGCTATTATAAGAAAGGTATCGCTGCTTTCAAGCTCTTTATAGGTAGGATTTACAATAAAAGCGCCGTTTACCCTTGCTACTCTCACCCCGGCAGTAGGTCCGCTAAACGGGGCTTCGGAAGCCATCAACGAAAACGAAACGCCTATCATGGCAGCCATATCGGGGTCGTTTTCCTGATCCATCGATATTACTGTAGCAATTATCTGGGTGTCAAAAAAATAGTTATCGGGGAAAAGGGGTCTTATCGGCCTGTCTAAAAATCTCGATGTTAAAACCTCTTTTTCGGATGGTCTTGCCTCTCTCTTAAAAAATCCTCCTGGAATTTTTCCTGCGGCATAAAATTTTTCCACATAATTTACCGTCAGAGGTAAAAAATCAACCCCTTCTTTTATATTTTTGTCGATACATGCCGTAACAAGAACCTTAGTATCCCCAATAGTAACTAAAGCACTGCCCGAAGCCTGTTTTGCAAGCCTTCCCGTTTCAATAGTTATTTTTTTTCCGTCAAGCGTAAAACTCCTCTCCGTATCATAACTTGCCATCATATCTCCTTTGCAAATCTAAAATCATTAAAACCGTTAAAATTGAATTATTTAATTAAATTAATTTATTATTTATAAATATGCCGTCTATTTGCGAAGTTCAAGCGAACTTATAAGGGTTTTATACCTTGTTTCATCTTTACTTTTTAAATAATCAAGCAAATGCCTCCTTCTCGAAACCATTTTTAAAAGTCCTCTTCTCGAATGATGGTCTTTGGCAAATTTTTTAAAATGCTCCGATAATAAATTAATACGATATGTGAGCAGCGCAACCTGAACCTCGACAGAACCGGAATCCCCCCGATGCGTCTTAAACTTATCGATTATTGTGTTTTTTTCGTCTTTTGAAATTGACATTTAATTAACCCCTCCAGATATTATATATTAAATATTATTATACTTTGTTATCGATATATTGTCATTATTATTAATAATCCTATGGCTGTGGACCTGCACAATATTTTCTATAATAAAATCTACACCCTTTGTCAGTGATTCAAAAGGTAAAGCCTCATAAATATCAAAACCGCCGGCGCTCGTTCTTCTAAGGCTGAACAAATGGGCAGGAATATTGAATTTATCCATTATATCCTGGGCTATGGCTCTCACATATGTTCCCTTTGAAACACTACATTTAAAATATATGAAAGCGTTATCGTAAGACTTTACTTCAAAATCATAAATATTTACAACCCCCGTCTTTTTATCGCCATATATACCGCCTATATCGATATTTTTTCTCGCATACTTATATAAAGGCACACCCTTAAACTTTTTTGCGCTAAACATCGGAATTTTTTGAGTAAAGTCCCCTTTTAGCTTGCTTAAATAATCGGCTATATTTGCAATTTCAGAAACGGATACCTGTTTTTTATCCGTTTCCGTGCCCGAAACATCGAGAGTATTCGTGCTGACGCCTATTTTGAAAGCGCCTTCGTATGATTTTGGAATATTAATGAGCTTATCCTGAATCTTTGTCGCCTTATTTATAAGAACGGGAAGCACTCCCGTTGCAAAAGGATCTAACGTCCCCGCATGACCGACCTTTAAGCAATTAAGCTCTTTTTTAATCATAGAATCCACTTTAAAAGAAGTCATATCTTTTGGTTTATCTATTACAAGAATGCCGTTAATGTCGCTGTTTTTAACTACTTTCATACTTTATTTACTATTTATGTTGTTTATTATTAATAAATAAGAGCGCCTGAATTATATTCAGGTCTTATTTTAATTTTATAAAACCTCTTCACAATATTTATATACCTCTTTTTTAATTTCGTTTAAATCGCCGCCGGCTTTGCATCCTGCAGCAAACTTATGTCCGCCGCCCCCAAATCTTTCGGCAACTTTTGCAACATTTGCATAACTTTTAGACCTGAAATTCAACCTGTATTCGTTAAAGGATACTTCTCTAAAAAATATTGCTATCTCCACGCCTTGAATCGACCTCGGATAATTGACGAAATTTTCATATAACCCGTTGACCCGGTATCCATCCGCCTTCTGAAGAATATCGTTAATCATCTTTTTAGTTCCAACCATCGATGCTACTTTACCGTCTGCGGCAAATTCGAGAGTGCCTAAACTCTTTCCCAACAATATATACATTTCTGCAGGCTTTGTTTCAAAAATTTCGGTAGCTATTTTTGATGGGTTTATATCATACTCATTTAAAACGGAACAGATATAAAAAGACCTTTTATTTGCCGACGAATAATGAAACGAGCCCGTATCCGTCAATATCGATGTATATAACGCTAATGCAATTTCGCCGTTTATCTTAGATAAAATTTTATTTCTTTCATCCAAATCGCACGGCAGCGGCTCATTTAATTTTCCATTTAGAAAGCTGTCATAAGGAGAATAAGGAATTTTATTTTCATGAGCGGCATAAGATAAAAAAAGATAAAAAAGAATCTCACCCGTTGAACTTGCATCCGGTATCACGAGGTTTAAATGCCCAAAGCGGGTATTAGTAAAATGATGGTCTATATTAATTATTCTATTTATACCGGATAGCTGTTCAAAATTAGCTCCGATACGGGAAAACTCGCCGCAATCGACGACGATAAGCAAATCAATAGGCTCTCTTGGAAATTCATTTAAAAATTTCTCCGCCCATGGCAAAAATTTCAAGTTATTTGGAATAGAGTCCTTATTGTAAAGAAATACCTTTTTATCTAACGAACGAAGAAACAGGGCTGCGGCAATAACGGAACTTATTGCATCGCCCTCAGGATTTTCATGGGTTGCGATAAGAATCTTTTTAGATGCCTCTATAACATGAAATATATCATTAGTAGAATTTTTTAGGTCTATTATATCCATATTTGAATATTCTTTTATTTCATGAATCAAATTTATTCCTCTGCTTTATTTATTATTATACTTAATCTTTGGGTTGCGCATATTCGTCATTTGTCAAATTATGCTCGTTTATTATTCGGTTAATCTCAAAAGCCTTTTGTAACCCCCCATAATACTCGAATGTGATCTCGGGAACAACCCTTAAGAGTACTTTAGAAAATACCTCTTTTTTTATAAAATTTTTGGAACTCTTAAATCCGCCAAGAGCTTTATTTATTTCTTTTTCCGATCCCATAACGCTAAAAAATATTTTGCAAAATTTTAAATCTTTTGAGGCTTCGGCGCCTATTATCGTAACATTTTTTAATCTGTTGTCATTAACCTTAAATTCAAGCGCCAGAGATACTTCTCTGGCAATAAGTTCGCCAACCCTTTTATTTCTCTCTATCAAATTCCTGCTACCCCCGCCCTAACCCTCTCCCACTCTCCCATAACGGCGGGGGAGGGATGATTTATGCCCTGACTCCCCCATTGTAGAGGGAGAGGACAATTTATGCCTCATTAGAAGAAGACTCAAGAGTTTGTTTGATATATTCAATCTCGTAAGCTTCTATTATGTCTCCGGCCTTAATATCGTTAAAATTTTCGAGAAGTATCCCGCATTCAAAATTTGCCTGAACCTCCTTAACATCCTCTTTGAACCTTTTAAGCGAATTTATGCGGCCGGTGTAGATTACCACATTATCCCTTAAAAGTCTGGCGTTAGAAGACCTTTTAATAGTCCCGCTCAATATGAAAGAACCCGCAACCGTCCCCACCTTAGGAACGCCAAATACATCTCTTACCTCAGCCTTACCTGTTATCTTCTCTTTTTCTACGGGAGCAAGAAGTCCTTCCATGGCATCTTTAATATCTTTGACGGCGTCATAAATAATATTGTAGTATCGTATTTCTATACCCTCATTCTCGCTTAAAATTAATGCTTTTGGCTCGGGGCGAACATTAAACGCTATTATTATAGAGTTTGTCGCTTTTGCAAGCATAACATCGCTTTCGGTGATTGCCGACGCGCCGCTATGGATAACATTGACTTTAACTTTAGGAGTCGAAAGTTTATTAAAAGATTGAATTAATGCCTCCATCGAACCGGAAACATCCGTTTTTACAATCAGTCTTAATTCTTTGATTCCCCCGGATTTTATCTTTAAATATAGCCCCTCTAATGTCGTTTTGGCAGTGGAACTTAATCCAACCTCTCTATACTTTAACTGTCTTTCTAAACTAATCCTCTTAGCCTCTTTTTCATCCTTTAATGCGATAAAATTGTCGCCTGGAGAGGGAACTCCCTCAAGACCGAATAGCTCGATAGGCGTTGACGGTCCTGCTTTGTCAATTTTAGCCCCTTTGTAATCCGCCATAGCCCTAACCTTAACATAATATAAACCGCATACGGCGCTATCATTTACATGTAAAGTCCCGCTCTGTATCAAAACGGTAGCAACCGGACCCCTTCCTTTGTCGAGCTTTGCCTCGATTACCGTTCCTCTTGCTAATTTATCGGGATTTGCTTTTAATTCTAAAATTTCGGACTGAAGTATTATGAGTTCGAGAAGTTCCTTTAACCCCTGTCCTGTTTTGGCAGAAACATTAGCATAAAGAGTGGTACCGCCCAGGTCTTCCGAAACAAGACCAAATTCCATCAGGCTATTTTTTATTTTAGCGGGATTTGCGCCGGGCTTGTCTATTTTATTAATTGCAACGATTATCGGAACATTTGCCGCCTTTGCATGATTAATCGCTTCCACGGTTTGGGGCATAACGCCGTCATCGGCGGCGACGACAAGAACAACTATGTCGGTGATGCTTGCCCCTCTTGCCCTCATCTCCGTAAAGGCCTCGTGACCGGGTGTATCTAAAAATGTTACCATAGAGTCATCTACTTTAACGCTATAAGCGCCTATATGCTGGGTTATCCCTCCCGCTTCGTTCGATGTTACATTTGTTTTTCTAATAGCATCGAGCAAAGAGGTTTTGCCGTGGTCGACATGCCCCATAACGGTAACAACGGGAGCTCTATGTATAAGGGATTCAGGGGAATCGGGCGACTCTTCCAGCGCAAAAGCCTCATTGAAGCTGACATTTTCCACGGTATAGCCGTATTCCGTGGCAATAAGCGATGCCGCATCGATATCTATTGCTTGATTTATAGTGGTTATAATACCGACATCCATTAATTTTCTAATAACCTCCGATGCCTTAATGCCCATAGCCTGCGATAAATCGTTAACGGTTATGCCGCTATTTATCTTGATTACCTTTTTGGAAGCTCTTTTTTCGGGTATAACCTGCTGTAATTGCGAAATCCGTTGAACCCCTCTATTCGACTTAAACCTTTTTTTATGCCTTCTATGGGCAAAATATTCGCTCTCTTCGGATGTATCTACGAATTTTTCGTTTTTATTGTACTTTATAGGAGATACTTTCTTAAATTCGTCTTTTTTTCCTATCTTTTTTGGGGATGCCTGGCTTTCCGGACCTTCTTCGCTTATGTGTTTTACCTTATCTATATCTAAAGTCTTTACCACGCTTAATACATCGCCTGCACCGGCTATGTGCCTTTTGGGTTCTTTTTTTTCGTTACCCTTTTTAAACGCGGCAATATTATCTTTGGCAGGCTTTTGATTTTTTAAATCCTGTTTCGAAACCGTATTTTGATGGGCAGCGGCCGGAGCGGCCGGTTCCTTGACAGTCTCAGGTTTAACGGCTTTTTCTATTTGCAACGCGGCTTTAGATATTTTCTGCGAAACCTTTTTAGCGGAACCTTCGGTTTCAGCGGAAATTGCCGGTACGGCAGGAGAAACTGCAATTTCAGCTTCCTCTACCTTGCTTGCCCTTCTCCTGATTACGCCTTTTGATACTCTTCTTTCTTCCATTTTCTTCCGTCCTCGCGGAATTCTTCATATCCACAATATTTTTAATTAATTTCTTTATCTATCTTTTCTTTAAGCTCCATATCCGATTTTATTCTGGCAAGAAACTCACCGGCAGAATTTATAATTTTTTCAGCCTTCCTTTCATCTACCGAAATATCCTTGACCAATTCGGAAACGGGGGCATTTGCTATATCTTCGACAGAACTATAGCCGCTCTGATATAAGAGTTTTGCTATAATATCGCCAATCCCCGGTATATCCATAAGAACCTTATATGCCGACTGGTCCTTTTTGCCTGCTTTCGATTCGCTGTTAATATCTATCTTGTAATCGGTTATTTTTGTTGCAAGCCTGACATTTTGCCCCTGCTTCCCAATTGCGAGAGCAAGCTGATCATCGGGAACTATAACCGTAATTGTTTTTGTATCCTCGTTAACGGCAACTTTGGAAACCTCGGCAGGGCTTAAAGCATTTACGACCAATTTTGCTGGATTATCGGAGTAAGGAATAATGTCAATCTTTTCTCCCCTTAATTCGTTAATTATGCTCTGTATTCTAAACCCCTTTACGCCGACGCATGCACCGACAGGATCTATATCCTTATCCGTCGTATAAACCGCAATTTTAGACCTGAACCCTGGAGCTCTTGCTACTCTGGCAATTTTAACGGCGCCGTCGTAAATCTCCGGTACCTCCAATTCAAAAAGCCTGATTAAAAATTCATCGGAGGCGCGGGAAAGAATAAGTTTTGGTCCCCCTTTTTCCATTTTAATGTTAGATAATACTGCCCTTATTCTATCGTTCGGCTTATATGTTTCGCTATATATTTGCTCTTGTTTGGGTAAAATCGCCTCCGTTTTTCCCAAATCGACTATTATCATCGATTTTTCAACCTTTCTAACAAGGCCGCTTACAATTTCGCCCGTTCGTTCATTAAACTCGTCAAAAATATTTTTATGTTCTATCTCTTTTATTTTTTGAAAGATAACCTGCTTTGCAACCTGCGCTTCTATCCTGCCGTAAATATTTTTTTCTACTTTAAGCCCGAGACTGTCTCCAACAATGGCATCGGGGTCATTTTTAACCGCATCTTCAACAGAAATTTCTGTTCTGGGGTTTTTAACCTCATCTACCACCTGTTTGAACATAAACACCTCTATTTCTCCCGTTTCTTCGGTATAATGCGCCTCCAGATCATATCCTATGCCCAGATTTTTTCTGGCAATAGCGAGTATTGCTTGCTCTAAAGCCTCGATAACTAAAGAGCGGTCGATATTTTTATCTTTAGAGACCTGATCTATTACCGAACTAAGGTCATTTATAATAAGTTGGGGCACCTCTGAACTCCTTAAATATTAAATAATTAATTTATATATTTTATACGATTAGTAAATTTCCCTTTTTAATTTGAATAAAGGGAACAATTTGTGTTTTATTTTCGATTTCGTCAAATATTTTTATGGAAGGGTTTTTATCGGGTTCGCTATTTTCCACATCGATTATTTTTCCGATTAAATTTACCCTTCCGTCAATTTTTTTTCGCAGGGATATTTTTACCTTTTTCCCCTTATATTTTTCATAATCGCTAAACTTTACAATAATCCTGTTGATACCCGGGGATGAAACCTCAAGGGTGTATTTAAATTTTATCAAATCTTTGACATCCAGTATCATACTTAATTCTTTTGAAATATCGGACAACTGGGATATATTAACCCCTCCTTCGGCATCGACATAAACCCTCAAAATTACCCCGCTATCCCTTCTTGCCGGGACAAACACAACGCCGACAAGATAACATCCGTAATAAATAACAATATCTTCTATCAGTTTTTCTATATCTTTTATCAAATTATCGTGCATAAAACAAAAAAAGCGGGTAAAACCCACTTTTATATAAAAAATCAGTAAAATATAAAAATAAGACAAATTACAAAATTTGTATATACTTATCCAATAAATTATAAATAAAATTTAATAAAATATCAACAATAATTTTTATGCCTGTATTTTACCGAATATAAAAAAAGCCCGCAAGGCGGGGCATTAAGCGCCTCCCCCGCCAAACCTTTTCCATTTAGCATGTCTGCTATATATCCAATATTTGCCTTGCCGCTGCCGCAGGCAATTATAGCGCCGACAATTCTTCTCACCATATGCCTTAAAAAACCTTCCCCATCGACAAATATATCGAAGCCGTAATTTGTTCGGCATATTCTTATGTCGTTGATTACCCTGTAATAGTTAGCCGAATATCTTTCTTTTTCCCTTTTGGTAAAATTAATAAAGTTGTTTCTGCCCGTAAAAATTTTTGCGGCTTCTTTCATAAGTTCCAAATTTAATTTTTCTTTAACAAACCATGAATAGCCGGATAATAAAGAACTCTTAAACCCTGAATTTATTTTATATAAGTATGTCTTGGAAACGGCGCCCTTGGTCGCGTGAAAAGAATCATGGACGATTTCTATATTTTTTACGGATATGTCGGGCGGAAGAATGCCGTTTAGGGATGCCTTTAACTTAACTATATCATAATAAAAGGGGAGTTTAAAATTAGCAACCTGGTTCAGAGCATGAACGCCCGCATCGGTTCTTCCCGAAACAAACAATTTCGGCTCAAATTTTGTTACGATACCGATAGCCTCTAAGAGTTCGCTTTCAATAGCTCTAACCTTCCCCGATTTCTTGGGATTATTTTGGCTCTGCCAGCCGTTGTAATTTAAACCGTTATATTCGGCAACAATTAAGTAATTCACGGTCAATCCATTTTTGATAATATATACCTTAAAGACCTTAAAGACAAACCAAGACTCTTTGCGGCATCCAGTCTGGAATTATCCTCTTTTATCCTGTTTTTTACGATAATTTTTTCGATATTTTTAATGAAATCAGGCAGCGATAACTTTTTTTCATGATTAAGACGGTCAAATATTTCGATTATTTTTGCAAAGTATTCGCCTTCAAAATCGTTATTTATTTTTTTATTATTATCCTTTTTAAAAATATAATCGGGAAGGCAATTTTCGCCTATCTCCTTCGGCGAACCGGTTTTATCGCCGCCTTCACAGTAAATGCATGCCCTTTCGGTAATATTTTCAAGTTCCCTTACATTACCGGGGTAATCATAATCCATCAGTAATGATACCGCTTCCGGCGATATAGAATTTATCGATTTTGAAAACCTCTTTATAAAATATGACGCTAAAATAGGGATATCCTCTTTGTGCTCCCTTAACGGAGGCATTTTTATGTTTACACGGTTTAACCTGAAATATAAATCATCCCTAAATTTACCGGAAGAAACCAAAATATTCAAGTCTTTATTTGTGGCGGCAATTATCTTTGTAGCCATAAATTCTTCTTTGTTTGACCCTAATTTCCTGTACGACTTCTCCTGTAAAACCCTTAATAACTTTACCTGCAGCGGCGGAGGCAAATCCCCTATCTCGTCAAGAAAAATAATCCCGTTGCCGGCATATTGTATCAGTCCGGGTTTATTTGTTTCCGCGCCGGTAAAAGCGCCCTTAACATAACCGAATAATTCGCTTTCGACAAGATTTTCAGGAATAGCGGCTAAATTTACGGGGACGAACGGGACATTTTTTGGGGTTCCATTATCTTTAGAATAAATCTCGTAAATCAGCCTTGCGGCTAATTCTTTTCCTGTGCCGGATTCCCCTGTGATAAGAATAGTATTAAAATTTAAAGAAACGCGGGCTATCTCGTTTAAAAGATTTTTTATAATTTTAGATTCTCCCTTTATCTCGCCCCTTATCGTTTCAGCGCTTTTGATGGCGTTCAATTCTTCAAAAGCCTTAAAATAATCCAGCGCCCTTTTAACGATAATTTTAAATTCTTCATTATCGAAAGGCTTGGTTATGTAATCGAAAACCCCTTGTTTAATAGCCTCTACTCCTGTTTTGACATCTGAATAGGCGGTCATCAATATTATCGGCAGCAGCTTAGAGCTTAAATCCTGCCTTGCTTTTTTAAACAATTCAATAAAATCTAATCCTGATATTCCGGGCATTCTCACATCGGAAACGATAAGATTAAAATCTTCTTCCTCCAAAAATTTTATAGCAAGGTTCACGCTTTCGGCGACGGCAACATCATAGCCTTCAAAAGTGAGCATCATCTTTAAAGAATCCAGTATCGATTTTTCATCGTCTATGAGTAATATTTTTTTCTTTGAGCCGCTTGCGGCTATAAACCGTTCGTTCATATTTAAAAATTTGAATACAAGTTAAATAGGTATCGTTATTTTTATTAATGTTCCTTTATTAATCTTGCTCAGAACTTTTATTTCGCCGTTAAGATTTTCAAGTATAGAGTAAACAATGGATAGGCCAAGGCCGTATCCGTCTTCTTTAGTGGTAAAAAGCGGCTTAAATATATTTTTTAGCGTAAAGTCGTCCATCCCCTCTCCGTTATCTGACAAACATACCAAAAGTTGTTTTCTTCCATCTCTATTTTCTATTATTTTAGAACCGAATCTTACAATGCCTGCCCTATTTTTAATTCCCTTTTTTTGCACGGACTGTACGGCATTCTGGAAAATATTGGCAAATATCTGATGAACCCTGTATTTTTCGGAAAAGACGACTATGTCCGGATTAATCCTATTGCATATACTTATTTTCATTTTATCGCCTGCATTATTTTTTGATGAATCGTAAAACCGGGATATTAAATCATTAACCATTGCAAAAAGATTAAAATTCTCATAATTACCTTTATCGCATCCAATATTTTTTGATTTTATCTTCGCAAAACCTAAAAAGTCATTTACTAAGTTATTGAGTCTTAGCGCTTCCGTCTTTATAATGCTTATTAATTTTTTATAATCACCGCCATTATAATCCAAAGTTTGCGAATTTAAAATATCTACCGATGTATTTATGGCAAAAAGAGGGTTTCTTACCTCGTGGGCGAGCCACCCCGCAAACTTGCCTGCAGTCATTAAACCCTCGTTTATTTTTGATTCCATTTCCGCCTGTTTTATAAAGGTAATATCCCTGAATAACAGCATAAATTTTCCCGGAAAATTTTTATAATTAGCAAACTCCGTATGGGCAAACCCTAAAATCTTACCCTGATGCCTTACCTCAAATCTTTTTAGTTCATTGTTTTTATTTGCATACCCTGTATCATATTTTTCATTGCCCCCATTTAAAACGGTGAGCGGAAAGTTATCTAAAATATCCCTTATATCGAGATTAAAATTAAATAAAACACCGGCCTTATTTAAAAATGTCTGATTAAAACGAGCTAAATTTAAAATCTGGACGGCCGCCTTATTTATGAAAACTATCGCATAATTGTTATCGAGAACAATGACCCCCTGGGAGAAACCGTTTATTAATTCCCTGTTAAAATTTTGGGAATTTTTTATAAACTCATCCCTTTCTACTATCTTTTTGCTTAAAATCCTCATCCCCCCGGAAAAGTGATATAAAAGCGAACCGAATATAAGAACTCCTAATATATTAATGCTTGTTAGAAACAACAATTTATCCGGATTGGCCGCAAAGAAAAAGTGATACCTAAAATTAAAATAATATTGAAGGTCTGCCAAAAGCCCGACGGCAATCGAAGAAGCGATAGAAAATACCAGTGCGCCAAGCCTTAAAAAAATAAACCCGCCGATTAAGATTAATAAATAATATAAAAAAATTAATTTACTGTTTAATCCCCCGTTAAATAATACTATTACGGATATAATAGTAAAATCGATAAAAAGTTGAATAAAACCAAAATATTTTAAAAATTGAAGGTTTTCTCTTTTTTTTAAATATTGCAATATTCCGAAATAAAGGAATGACAAGCAAATTAAGGTAATTACTAAAAAATATACAATATTTTTATAACTGTAAAGATTATTAAAGCGGGTTAAAATATACGCGAGTATTATAACGGAAGCGGCAAGCGGCCTAAAGATTATTATAAATTTAAGTTTTTCATAAATTTTTTCATAATCGTCTATGATTGAGCCTACCATATAAAGCCGACTGACATGCGATTAATTATTTAAAGGGTTATCCTTTAATAGCTCTTCCAAGGTTAAATATAGGCAGATACATCGCTACAACAAGCGTTCCTACGACTATTCCGAGAAATATTATCAATGCCGGTTCTAACATCTGCGTTAAATTGTTAACGGTATTGTCAACCTCCTCATCGTAATAATCGGCAACTTTGGCAAGCATGGCATCTAAGTTTCCGGTCTTTTCGCCGACCATAACCATTTGAATTACTAAGGGAGGAAACAAATTGGTTTTATTTAAGGCTGCCGAAAGAGGGGAACCCGCAGTAACATCTTCTTTGGTTTGCATAAGCGATTCTTCGATAATTTTATTTCCGCTTGTTTTGGAAACAATTTCTAATCCCGCCAGTATCGGAACGCCGCTTTCCACCATCGTGGAAAGAGTCCTTGCAAATCTTGCTATCGCGACCTTTTTGAGTAATGCGCCGATGAGCGGTATCTTAAGGAAAAGACGATCTATATTTCTCCTTCCGCTTTCCTTCTTATGATAAAACCTTAAGGCAAATATAAGCGCGAAAGCGGCTATTATTATGTATAAAATATATGCCCTTATAAAGTCGCTGAATGCTATCACATCCCTTGTTAGCGCCGGAAGTTTTGCGCCGACGCTGGCAAAAAGATTGGCAAATACGGGAATAACGAATGTCATAAGTATAGTAATGACGGCTACCGCAACGCTTAATACGACTGCAGGATAAATCATAGCCCCTCTTATTTTCCTTTTTAGCCTGAGTATCTTTTCGAAATATACCGATAATCTCTTAAAGACCCTGTCTAAAACGCCGCCCTTTTCGCCGGCTTCGACAAGATTTACATATAAGTCGTTAAAAACCCGGGGAAATTTTCTAAGGCTATCCGATAAAGATGCGCCGTTCTCGATACTTTCTTTTATCTTAAGCAGTATCCCTTTTAATTCTTTATTCTTTTGCTGTTCTATCATTATGGTTAAACCCTGAAGAATTGGAACACCGGAGTCTATCAACGAGGAAAACTGCCTTGTAAAAACAATCAGGTTATTATCGCTGATTTTGGTTTTAGGACTGATTTCTTTTGTCCCTTGAAGGTTTAGAGTAAAAAACTCGTTCTTCTTTCCGATATTTATGGGGTAAATATCCATTTTTCTAAGTTCTTCAGCGACAAATCTGGGGTCTGAGGCGGTAATTTCCCCTTTTAAATACTCCCCCGAACGCCGCTTGCCTTTCCATTGATAGATAGCCATTTTAAATTACATTACCTTCCTTATCCCTGCCCTGATACATTGCAGAGATGACCATTGTATTATTATATATTTATAGTTTACTAAAATCGATGCCTGCAAACGGCTTGTCTTCGGTAAGCCCATGTCTGCCGCCTCCGGGGGTAACGGCATTATTACCCAAAGTCCTTTCATTACTGCTCCTTTCAGCCCCCGCCAACCCTCCGGCGCTCATGAATGATTCGCCTTTGGATATACCCATATTTGTCCCGTTAATACCTGTTTTTGATGTGAGTCCCGAGGTTATCGCCTGTTTTAACTCTTCCGTATCAGATGACCTGTTATAAGCATCCTCTTCGCTTATAATCCTTTTATTTGCCAGCGAGGCTAACGCCTGATTCAATGTCTGCATTCCATATTTTTCTTGCCCTAATTGAAGTTGAGAGTATATCTGGTGAATTTTATTTTCCCTTATTAAATTTCTGATAGCCGCATTCGGTATCATTAACTCTGCGGCCAAAACTCTTCCCGCACTGTCAATTCTGGGAATAAGCGTTTGCGATAAAACTGCCACAAGCGAAAGCGAAAGAGACGATCTGACCTCAGGCTGCTGATTTGGGGGAAATATATCTATAATCCTGCTTATTGTTTGAACTGCAGAGTTTGTATGTAATGTTCCAAATGTAAGATGTCCCGTTTCGGCAATTGTAAGAGCTGCTTCCATTGTCTCCATATCCCTGATTTCCCCTACAAGAACAACATCGGGGTCTTCTCTTAATATATGTTTTAAAGCCTCGGCGAAACTACTCGAATCCTGGCCTATTTCTCTCTGGTTGACAAGGCATCCTTTGTGGGGAAAAACATATTCTATCGGGTCTTCGATTGTTATTATGTGCTCGTGCCTTCCTAAGTTTATCGCATCTATCATAGCGGCAAGCGTGGTCGTCTTACCGGAACCGGTGGGACCGGTTACAAGCACGAACCCTCTCGGCGCTTTAATAATTTCTTTAATCATGGGAGGAAGACCTAAAGTATCCATAGTGGGAATTTCATGCGGTATAACCCTGAAAGCGCCTGCAATGGCGCCTCTGTCGTAATATAAATTTCCCCTGAATCTCGAAACATCCTTCTGACTAAATGAAAAATCCAGTTCATGTGTTTCTTCGAACTTTTTCTTCTGTGAATCCGTTATAACGCTATAACAGATACCCTGGGTATCGGACGGGGTTAATATGGGGTAGTTCAACGGGACCAGCGACCCTCTCAGCCTGATTTGAGGAGGCGTTCCCGCAGCTATATGAAGGTCTGAAGCGCCTTGATCCACGGTTGTTTTTAATAAATCCGCAATGGACGGCATATGTTAACCCTTTTTAATTAATATTTAATTAATATTTGTTAAAGTATTAGAATGCTCATAAAGTTACTTCGTAACTTTAAATTATTATATATAATATAATAACTATTTATGTCAAATTATGTCAAGCTGTTTATTTATCCTTATTCCAAATTCTCTCCTTCCATATATTGAATAATCTCCGAAAGCGATGTAGTTCCCTCTAAAAACTTTTCTTTTGCCGACTGCAGTAATGTCTTCATCCCCAATTTTATAGCAAGTTTATCTATTTCAAATTCGTTTGCATTTTCGTATATTAAATTTTTAATTTCATCCCGAACATTAAGGACTTCATAAATCGCTACTCTCCCTTTATATCCCGTTTTATTGCAAACGGAACACCCTTTTGCCGCATAAAAACGCTTGCTTTGGATTTCGCCTTCCGTAAACCCCAGCCCCTTTAAAACATTTACTTCGGGATAATAGGCCTCTTTGCATTCGTTGCATAATTTTCTTATAAGCCTTTGAGCTATTATAAGATTTAAACTGGAGGCGACCAAAAACGGTTCGACTTTCATATTTATAAGCCTCGTTATCGTGGAAGACGCATTATTGGTATGAATAGTGGAAAGAACTAAATGACCTGTTAAGGCGGCTTTAACGGCAATCTCGGCCGTTTCCAAATCCCTGATTTCGCCTACCATAATTACATCCGGATCCTGCCTTAAAAAAGACCTTAGCGCCTGAGCAAAGGTCAGACCTATTTCTTCGTTTACCTGAACCTGATTGATTCCCGAGATATTATATTCGACCGGGTCTTCCGCCGTTGAAATGTTGACATCGGGTTTATTCACATCCGACAGCGCGCTGTAAAGAGTCGTCGTCTTACCCGAACCTGTCGGTCCCGTTACCAATATCATGCCGTAAGGTTTATGAATGGCGGTTTTAAAATCTGAAAGCTGCGATTCCGAAAAGCCCAGTTTTCTCATATCGAGCTGAAGATTAGATTTATCGAGTATCCTTATGACAATTTTTTCGCCAAATAGCGTCGGAAGACACGACACCCTCATATCAACCTCTTTACCGTCCATTTTAGCCTTTATACGGCCGTCCTGGGGCAGTCTTCTTTCCGCTATATCCATCTGGGACATGATCTTTAATCTTGAAATAATAGGATTTTTGAGGTGCCCGGGGAGCTTCATCTGTTCAATTAACTTACCGTCTATTCGATATCTGAATCTCACAACGGATTCGTACGGTTCCGCGTGAACATCGCTTGCGCCGGTTTTTACGGCATCAAAAAGAACCTTGTTGACAAATTTAATAACGGGCTTATCCGAAGACGACCTCTGAAGTTCCGATATATCAACCTCTTCGTTGATTTCCTCGATAGCTATCGAATTTAAATAATCTTTATTTTCCGTCAATATAGTAGATGCATTGTAATATTTCGATAACGCCTGTGCAATTTCGCTTTCGGAAGAAACGACAACCTCGACATTAAGGCCCGTTAAAAACTTTATATCGTCGAGCGCTCCTACCTTTGTAGGATCAGATACCGCAAGATACAGCGTATTCCCCTGTCTTTTAAATGGAACGACCTGATACCTGACGGCTAAGTCGGGAGGGATAAGTTTTACGACGCTTTCGGGTATTTCCCCGTCATTCAGGCTGACCGTTGCCGCGCCAAATTCTTTAGATAAGAAAGAAACCAGCTCGGAATCCTTCAGGAATCCCAGCTTTGTAAGCTGTCTGCCGATACTGCCCCCGACCCGCCCCTGTTCATCTAGAGCTTTGCTTAATTCATCCATAGTTATAACTCCGTTTTTTATAAGAATCTCGCCCAGCTTCATGTCTTGAACTTTTTCGCCTTTTGCAAGGCCCGAGCGTATCCTTTCTTGTATTAATAAAGCATTGGATACATCATCCCTTTTTACAATCCCCCGCTTTATTAAAATTTCACCAATTTTATCGCCGGGATATTTGTTAAGCGGCATAAAGTCGTTATCCATACCCAAACCTTTTTTTAATTTAATTCGTCAATTTTATTTTACCATATAAAAATAAATTTTGTAACACGCTTTTAAGCGCGCTCAAATCAATCCTGTGTCCCGTCCATATATAAAAGCTTTCTATCGCCTGAAGAAGCAGCATGGATAAACCATTGGCAGACTTTACGGCTTTACCGTTTAAAAGCTCAAGAAACGCGGTTAAAGGCGGGTTATAGGAAATATCCATAGCAAAAGATTTGCCGCTTAAAGCTTTTAAAGGAAGAGATTTAATTAATCCAAAACTGCCTTCCGACGGAGTTATAGTATTGATAATAATATCACACTTTTCAAAACATTTATCATCCAAAATCCCGGTCAGGTTAAAACCTGAATAAAAAACTTCGGAATTTGACTTTAAAACGGCTTTCCATAAATTTGCTTCTTCGAAGAGTCTTTTTGCATTGCCTTCATTGCGGTTTATTATTAAAATCTCTTGCGCTCCCTCTTTTATTAACGAATATAAAACGGCTCTCGAAGCCCCGCCCGCACCTAAAATTACGGCATTTTTATTTTTCAATTCTGTCCCAAATTCATGTTCCACGCTCTTTGTAAAGCCGACCGTATCCGTATTATACCCCTTATAAAAACCATCATCCTCGAGATTTACGGTATTGACGGCCCCTATCAGTTCGGCTTCGCCGCTTAACTGCTCTATATAATTTAATACCTCTATTTTATAAGGCTGAGTAATATTGGCGCCTTTGAATTTAAGGCTTTTAAACCCGTTAAAAGCGGTGCCGAAAGTTTTGGGAGAAACATCGAAACTGCCGTAACAGATGTTCACATTTGAAAGTTTCGACATTTTGCTATGTATTAACGGAGAAAGGGAATATTTTATATTATAACCGAAAATACCTGCAAAAAGGGGATGAACAAAAAGATTAAAATCTTTTTGTATTTCCATATCAAATACCCATTAACAACTGCTTCAAAAGATAATCAATCTTTACGGCCTTTTTATCGTCTATAAACATATAGACATACCTTTCGATTTCCTGCACGGCCTTCGCCAAAGATTCCTTATCCAGCTTTATATTATCAAAATTTACGGGTATTTTATCGGCCTTATTGCCTAATTGTTCCTTTAATATTTTTTTTATGGAGCTAATAACATCGGTGTTTTTAACCCCTTCATTTTGAGGAGGCTCAAGCTCGATGTAACCGCTTTGCAACAGGTTATAAAGGGTTTTTAAAACAAAAAAATCATTTTCGACAGATAATGCAATAATCTGAATAACGCTTCTTTTCCCATCGACAAGGGAAAGTATGTTCCAGAGGGCAGGGGTTAGTGAAAGCGGCCTTAAATTACCGCTTCTATTTGGCACAATGACAGGAATATAATTTTTAGACGGAATAACCTTTGTCATCACTGCAAGTTCGTCCCTCCTTTTTTTGCAGGCGGTAAGGACAGGCAAAAAATTCATCGGGGAAGCAAAATTTATAACATCGGGCAAAGGCTTTTCGTCAAAAGCAAATTCTCCATTGGTTAAAAACAGTATATAATTCAAGGTTTCTGATATGTAGTTAGAGGTGAATTCATGCTCTTTGCCTTTGGGTATCGCATCGGATTTAAAAAAATATATATCGAAACCGGCTGTCGTCTTGTAATATGTTCTGTATTTTTCAAGCATTTGCAAATAATCCTGTTTACCGAGATTAAGTAGTTTCATGACCAATTTTTCCAGGATCAAGTTGTCGGAAATTGAAAGAAAATATAACATGCCGTCTTTCACAAAAAGCTTGGAAGCAAAATTTTCAAAGCGAAGGTTTAAAACCCCTGTTTTTTTGGAAATCTCTAAAAACCTTAAAACATCAAAGAGTTCAAGATTTGTTATATTTCCCTTTACATCCATAATAACCCGTCCTTACTTTAAATGTTCTCTAAAGTTATAAGTTATAATAGTTAATGCCGCCTTTATTTATCCAGCGCTAATTCTTTCATTAAATGGTAAACAAATCTATTAACCACTGCCACAAAAACAGAGCCGAAAAATAAAACTAAACCGATAAGAAAATAAGATAAATTTATGTTATTAAGGGAGGTAATAAAAAAGAACGCGCCCGCTTCCGCCAAAAAGAAAAAAAACATAAAGAACCACATTA
Organism: bacterium; assembly: GCA_021831025.1. Classification (GTDB taxonomy): domain Bacteria; phylum SZUA-79; class SZUA-79; order Acidulodesulfobacterales; family Acidulodesulfobacteraceae; genus Acidulodesulfobacterium. Next base: position 43,618 of record JAKBNN010000043.1, read on the forward strand.
TCAGAAGCCATTTTCCTACAAATCCCCCCGGCACTTTGTTCTTTAAAGAGGCCGCTGTAAGCATATTTAAAAACATTATTACAGCGCCAAGCAAAACGAATACATAAAAAAGATTTTTAAGGGTTATGATAGAGCCAAGCGTTAGCATTTTCGCCTCCTAAATTTATTTAACTGTTAATTTACTTTACTTATTTAACTTTACTTATTTAAAAAATTAATAATAATTTAATAATACACAATAGATTTATTTTTTTCAATATCTTTTTTATTGAAAGTTATATTGATAATTTTTAGCTTTTGTTCTATAATCGATACTATGGGAGAAAAAGATATAAAAAAAGATATAAACAGTTTGACTTTTGAAGAAGCCCTTAAAAAATTGGAGAGCAATGTTTCAAGTCTGGAGAACGGCGATCTCGGTCTCGAAGAGGCGATTAGAGTCTATGAAGAAGGCATCAAATTCTCTAATTACTTAATGAAAAAGCTTGAGTCGGCGGAAAAGAAAGTTGAAGAATTGACTGCAAAAGATAATAATACGGGCGAACAGTCTTTAGACCGGCGAACAGCGGCTCGCGCTCCGCTCATCTCATCCTTATCGACAAAACCCCTTGAAATCGACTAAATAAGTAAATAAGATAATTATATATGATTTATCGAAGAAAAATATGACCGACATAGAAAAATATATCGAGGAAAATAAAAATTTAATTAACGACTTCCTAAAAACTCACTTCAGTAAAAAAGCATATAATAAAAAATTCCCCCATAATAAATTTTCGCTTAACGACGCAATGCTGTACACTTTAGCTACGCCCGGAAAAAGAATTAGACCTATAATTCTTTTAATTGCCGCGGAAAGCCTTGGTTTTTCGGACAAAAAAAGGCTTATCCCTTTTGCCTCGTCTCTCGAATTAATACACTCCTATTCCTTGATACACGACGATCTTCCCTCGATGGACAACGACAGTTTAAGAAGAGGAAAACCCGCAAACCATATAGTATTCGGGGAAGCCTCGGCAATACTTGCGGGAGATGCCCTTCTTGCCGAAGCATTCGTTATCCTCTCGGACAATGAATACATCGAAGGATTTGATCCGAAAAAAATTATCGAAATAATACGGGAACTTTCTTATACCTCAGGCGCCGGCGGTCTCGCGGGAGGACAATTTCTCGATGTCAATTCATTTGGAGCATCTTTAGGTTTTGAAAACATTGAATACATAAATAAAAATAAAACGGCAAGCCTGATCGGAGCGGCTTGCGCAATGGGCGCAATTTTGGCGGGAGGCGATAACTTGATTGTCGATAATTTTAAAAAATTCGGCTCGTGTTTAGGTCTTGCCTTTCAAACTATCGACGATGTCCTCGGTATTACAGGAAATAAGGAAATTCTTGGAAAAACGACAGGTATAGATAAAACAAATAAGAAATTCACCGTCGTCGAAAATATAGGGCTCGAAAAAACCTATGAATTAATTAACGAATACAATGAAAAAGCGCTGTTTTACCTTAATAAAACGGGCGCTAAATCTGATGCTTTAATAGAATTTACATATCATCTCACAAATAGAATAAATTGATTAGACTTTAATTTTGCAATAGAAAATATTTAGATGTTTCTTTTATATGTAAATACTGGATTCCCGCTTTCGCGGGAATGACACCCGTTGGGTTAAAGTTTAAATTCCTTTATCGTCCCAACCCGCTTCAGCGGGAATCCAGAAAATAAATTTCTATTGCAAAATTAAAGATTAGATTCTGTGCTTGCCAAAGAATGGCAATTGAATATAGAATAAAATGACCGCTATGCTTTTAGATAAGATAAAAAACCCCGGCGATGTAAAGACTTTATACATCGAAGACCTTAAAATTCTTGCTAAAGAACTCAGGGAAGAAATAATATCCACTTGCTCGAAAAACGGCGGACACCTTGCCTCAAGCTTAGGGGTCGTGGAACTTACTCTTGCCCTTTTAAAATCATTCGACATAGAAAATTCCGATAAAATAATATGGGATGTAGGGCATCAGTCATATTCGTATAAAATCCTTACCGGCAGAAAAGATAATTTTGCAACTATCAGAAAATTGGGCGGCATTTCAGGATTTCCGTCCATAAACGAAAGCAAATACGACTTTTTTGGAACAGGTCACGCCGGAACTTCCATATCCGCCGCCCTTGGCATAAGCGTAGCGCAAGATTTGTCAAAAAAAGGCGATGCGGGCAGGGTCATAGCGGTAATAGGCGACGCCTCGATATCTAACGGCATTGCTCTTGAAGGTTTAAATCATGCAGGAGCGTTAAAAAAAGATATCGTGGTAATTTTAAACGATAATGAAATGTCTATTTCAAAAAATGTCGGGGCAATTTCAAACTATCTTAATAAAATAATGGGTGGAGATTTTTATCAAAGCTTCAGAAATGACATCGAAAAATTATTAAAATCCATTCCGTTATTCGGAAGTCAGGTTGCAAGACTTGCTTCAAAATTAGAAGAGTCTTTTAAAAATTTGATAGTTCCCGGAATTATATTCGAAGAACTTGGCTTCACCTATATAGGGCCGATAGACGGGCATAGCATATCCAATCTTTTAGACACATTCGAAAATATAAAAAAAATAAAAAAACCGATCCTCCTGCATATTATAACGCAAAAAGGAAAGGGTTACGAACCGTCGGAAAAAAACCCGTCCCTGTTTCACGGAATCTCGGCTTTTGACAAAAATACGGGACTGACCCTTAAAAAGACGGGTAATATCACCTATGGTGAGACTGCATCAAACTTTTTAATAAACCTTGCAAAAAATGATGATAAAATAATAGCTATTACAGCGGCAATGCCGGATGGTACCGGCCTTTCAAAGTTTTCCAAGATTTTCCCCGAAAGATTTTTCGATGTCGGAATAGCCGAAGAGCATGCGGCGACCTTTGCCGCAGGTTCCGCCGCATCCGGATCGAAACCTTTTATATTTATATATTCAACCTTCCTTCAGCGCTCTTTAGACCAGATAATACACGATATATGCCTTCAAAATCTTCCTGTGGTATTCTGCATCGACAGGGCGGGCATTGCAGGAGAAGATGGGGCAACGCACCAGGGATTATTTGATATTTCTTTTTTAAATTATATCCCAAATCTTATCTTTATGTCTCCAAAAGATGAATATGAACTTATGCAAATGGTTAAAAGCGCCCTTTCGTACAACAAACCTGCCGCGATAAGATACCCTAAAATCGAAATCCCATATTTTGAAGCGCCGGATATAGACAATGTTGCGATAATAAATGAGGGGGAATTCGAGGTTCTGCAAAATTACGGCGAAAACATCATAATCAGCCTTGGCGCCCCCCATACCGAAATTATAAAAAATATATTATGCAAAATAAACGAAAATATAACGGATGAGAGCCGTAAGATAGGACTAATTAATGCAAGGTTTATATCCCCGATCTCTAATAAACTGATAAATAAAATAAAAAAGGCTAAGAAGATTATGACGGTGGAAGAAAATGTCGAGTATTCGGGGTTTGGATCTAAGCTTCTAACCATCCTGAGCCAGAATACTTCTATGTTAAATATGGAGTACAAAATATTATCGCTTAAGAATAGCTATATCGAACACGGTTCAAGAAAAGAACTTCTTGCCAATGCCGGGTTTTCCTATGAAGGGCTCAGCAATTCCATAAATCTTTTTTTTCACATAACTAATGAAAAAATTAAGATTAGACATTCTTATTTCTGATACCTCGCCTGCTCATTCTTTGACCAGAACCCGGGCATCGTCATTAATAATGGAGGGCAAGGTATCGGTAAACGGGAATATCTGCACAAAACCGGGGACATTGGTCGCATCCGAAAGCAGTATAAGTATTAAAGAAACAAACCCCTATGTCTCGAGAGGCGGGCTAAAATTAAAAGGCGCGCTAACCGATTTTAACTTGGAAGTAAAAGGTAAAAGGGTTATAGATATAGGCGCTTCGACCGGGGGATTCACGGATTGTCTTTTAAAAGAAGGATCGGATTTTATATATTGTATCGATGTGGGATATGGACAGCTCCACTATTCCATTAGAAATAACGGCAAAATTAAAAACCTTGAAAATATAAACATAAAATATCTCCCATTTGAAGAAATAGGCGAAAAACTTGACTTAGCGGTATGCGATGTATCGTTTATATCGCTAAAAAAGGTTTTTCCTCATATCCCGAAATTTTTAAAAGACGGGGGCTTGATACTTTCATTGATAAAACCTCAGTTTGAAGCGGAAAATAAAAATATCCTTAAAAAAGGTATCGTAAAGGATGAAAACATACACAAATCAATTATAGATGCTATAATAGAATTTTCAAAAAAATTAAACCTCACGACCATTGGAGTAAAAAAAT
>JAKBNN010000073.1 GCA_021831025.1 bacterium
ATCTCGATAAAGGCTATTCCCCTTCCTATGAAGAGATAGGCGCCGCCCTCGGATTATCTTCGAAATCGACGGTATTTAAACATATAAAATCGCTTAAAGAAAGAGGGATTATAGATACCATTCCGGGTAAAAAGAGGTCTATTTATCCGTTTATACCGGTTATACCCTCTTTTAACAAAAATCAAATTCCGGCGCCGCCGGTGTCTTTGATGAAAGATGCAAAGAGTTTTAACGCCGCGGATATAAAAAATGCCTATAATAATATCAATCTGGATTTAATAAACAATACGGCACACATACATTTATATGGATATATAGCCGCGGGTTATCCTATCGAGGCTATACAAATCGACGAGTTTATCGAAGTGCCGAATAATTTAGCCGGCGGCGGAAGTAAAAACATATTTGCCCTTAAGGTTAGAGGCGAGTCTATGATAGAAGACATGATTATGGACGGGGATATAATAATATTGAAAAAATGCCGCGAGGTTCCTAACGGCAAAATAATTGCGGCAATGATAGACGGTTACGAAGCTACTTTAAAAAGATATTACAGGCTCAAAGACGGCAGAGTTAAACTTACGCCCTCCAATCCTGATTATAAGCCGATCATACTCGATTATGATAAAGTCAAGATAATAGGCGAGCTTGTGGGATTGTTGCGAAAATACTAGGTTATAGCTATAAATTGCGCAAAATTAATGTATAATGGATTCATAAATATTGATAGGCGATCATGAGGTTTTAAAAATAATAAAATTTAAGACGATATTAAAATAGGCAAAAATATGAATAATGTAAATGTAACAAACGAAAAATATAGTATTAATATTCAAGAAGATAATAAAAAAGAAATAAAAATAAAAGATGCCTTTATATATCTTGCCGACTGCATGAATGTATTTTGCAAGATAGCCGATAATAGCATAGATTTTATCGCCACTGATCCTCCTTATTTTTTAGACGGGATGGGCGATGAATGGTCGGATGTTAAATTAAGGAAAAGAGAATCAAAAGCCGGCGTTGTTCGCGGTCTTCCCAGAGGAATGAAATTCGACCCTTCACAAGGGAAACGACTCGAAATTTTTTTTTATAATGTTTCAAAAGAGGCAATTAGGGTATTAAAGCCGGGCGGCTTCATGGCTTCCTTCTCGTCAGGGCGGCTTTTTCATCGCATTGCCTCGGCATCGGAAAATGCAGGTTTTGAAATACGCGATATGTTAATATGGGAACATAATGGGGGACAAGGAAAGGCATTTACCCAAGATCATTTCGTTAAAAAAATGAAAATTTCCAATGATGAAAAAGAAAATATTATTAAAAAATTACAAAATAGAAAAACGCCTCAATTAAGACCAAAATTTGAGAGTATCCTTTTAGCACAAAAACCAAAAGAAGGAACATTTGTCGAAAATTGGTTGACATGGGGTACCGGTCTTATTCGCACGGACTTTGAAACTCAACAAACGACCATCCTTAACTACAGAAAACCAAATATGAGAAAAGAAATTGGACATATGACGATAAAACCTGTAGGGATAATGGAAAGATTAATTGAAATATTTAGCGTTCAAGGACAGGTAGTCCTTGATCCGTTTATGGGAAGCGGAACGACGGGCGTCGCGGCATTAAGAAAAATGAGAAAATTTATAGGTTTTGAAATTGAAAAAGAATATTTTAAAATTGCAAAGAAACGGCTTGAACAGTTTAACGCTTGCTATGCGAGCAATTGTTATGAAAAAATTGGATAAACAGGTCGGATACACATCTATGCCGCTTAGCGAAATAGAGAAATGGTATAAACAACTTAACAAAGAATATAGTTTAAACCTTTCTAAATATGGGGTTAAATTTCCTGAAAGAAACAGTATAAAAGCTCTATGGCTTATTTTCTTACGAAAAAATAAAGGTACATTAGTTCATAAAGACACTATTTCTTCTTTTGTTGCAAGTATAAAGCCTAACGCAGGCAAAGATCAACAGGTTAGACATTTAGCAAGCGATGGATGGTATATTCTTAACAAAGGAGATAAAATTCCTAATAAAAAAAGCACGGTGCCAAGCGGCTATCATGTTCTTATTACTACCGAAAGTCCAAAGCCTACATTTCTTTTTAACTCATTAAAACGAGCCGGAAGGATCGCCGCAAAAAATTTTAATGAGTTAAAGGCCGTATATGGATTTCGGTGTGCCTCATGTGGATCTAAAGAAGGGGAACCGCATTTTCTTGAGCCTGATAAAAAAACGCAATTGCAACAAGGACATATGAATCCAAGTAAACCAATTACACTTGATAACCTAATCCCCCAATGCCAAATTTGCAATCAATCATACCAAGATGATTTTGTTTTTGACATGAAAGGAAGAGTTGTTGCCGTCGCTTCCGTAAAACCTGTCTTAAAAGCCGAAAAAGAAATACAAGATGAAATATTAAATAAATTACAAGAATTACGGGAAAGAAATCTTCCTTGAGTGAAGCAGCCTTACGATATTTTTAAAATCGTAAAATTAGAAAATAAAATGTAACTATGAGTTTACCGCTATTGTTAGGGTAAATAATGTGTCGGGTAGGTTCAATAATTTAACTTTTAATTATGGAGGCGTTCAACCATAAACCTATAAAAATTTACAGATTTTTATAGGTTTAGAATGACGGTCGTTAATTATGATAATAGTTACAGGCGGGGCTGGTTTTATAGGGTCTAATATTGTGGAAGCTCTTAACAAAAGGGGTGAAACAAATATTTTAGTTGTCGATAATCTTACCAACGGCCGAAAAATGCGTAATCTTGCAGACCTCGATATTTTGGATTACATGGATAAGGATGATTTTATAGAAAATATTAAAAAAGGGTATAATTTTGGGGGCATAAGGGCTATTTTTCATGAAGGCGCTTGTTCTTCCACAACCGAATGGGACGGAAAGTTTATAATGAGAAACAACTTCGAATATTCAAAAGAGTTATTAAAATGGTGCCAGGAAATGGGGGCGCAATATATATATGCATCATCCGCTTCCGTTTACGGCAGCGGTAAAATTGGATTTACGGAAGATAGAACCTGCGAACACCCTATTAATATGTATGCCTATTCTAAGTTTCAATTTGACCAATATGTGAGAAGTATTATAAAAAAGACAAAATATCAGATAGCAGGCTTCAGATATTTTAATGTCTATGGGCCGAGGGAAACTCATAAAGGAACTATGTCGAGCGTTGCGTTTCACTTTAATAACCAGATACTTGCAAATAGCAAGGCGAAACTCTTCGAGGGAACCGGCGGTTATGGAAACGGCGAGCAAAGGCGTGATTTTATTTATGTTGAAGACTGTGCAGATGTTAATTTGTGGTTTTTAGATAATCAGGGTAAATCAGGAATATTTAACCTTGGAACGGGAAAAGCAAGGTCATTTAACGATGTCGCGAACGCCGTAATAAAATGGCATGGCTCAGGGGAAATTGAATATATCCCCTTCCCCGATCACCTTAAAGGCGCATACCAGAGCTTTACCGAAGCAGATATTGCCGCTTTACGCGGCATAGGATACGGGAAACCTTTCCTGTCAATCGAAGAGGGGGTTAAGAAATATTTAGACTGGCTGAATAGCGGGGACAAAAGCCGTTTATCATACTGAAAACAATATTAAAAATCTATTATGTTTCACGTGAAACATAATAGATTTTTGTTAATAGGGGGGATTGATTACGATAGCAAATATGTTTGGATTTGGAATGCTGTTTATGTTTCTATTCTGGATTGCTTCAATAGTGTTATGGATTAGTGCGCTTATCGATATTCTTAAAAGCGATTTTAGGGGCGGATCCGATAAGATTGTATGGCTTTTAGTCGTGGTTTTTTTACCGCTTTTAGGGGCAATACTGTATTTCACGATCGGAAAAAACCAAAAAGTTAATAAGCCGGCCGGGGACAGCAATCAAAATAATCCTCGATAGTCGGCGGCAAAAAGCTATTTTTTTATCATACCCTTTAAAATATCTAAATCGATTTTATGTTCCCTGTCGCTTCCGGGTGTTTCGATAATTAACGGTATGTCTTTAAGCCTTTTATCGTTTACAATAAATCCGAAGGCATCCATAATAGAGAAATGGAGGAACAGGGACTTATCCGCAGAGAATATAAAATATATCTATTTGGACAGCGTTAATTTTTCCATGCGTATCAAAAAAATACAGACCGTTCCCATCCCTCTCGCCATAGGCGTGGCTCTTAACGGTTACCGTTCCGTTTTAGGCTTTCAGTCCGGGGATAAGGAATCCGCATCTTCCTGGCGGCAGTTCTTTAAAGACCTTAAAAGAAGAGGATTAAAACAGCTCTTCCGTTAAGCTCGGCGTAATGGACGGATTATCCGGCCTCGAAAAGGTATTTTTGGATTTCCCTAAGAACCACTAACATTATAGAAAGGCTAAATAAAATATATTCTTCTGCGTGTTTTGAAAAAGCATGCCTTTTTCAGCAGAAGAATATGTAAAAGAAGAACAAAATCTATGGAGATATTAGCCGGAGAAAGTAGCTCGTATAATCTTTTAGCGTTTATATCTATTAAAATGGAGGCATCCTGGGCGCAGACAAGGGTCGGAAAGGTAAAGCCTAACATCTCCGCCTGCGTTAACGGCATGCGTTAACAAGCTTGCAGGCGGAGATATCCTTCTTTAATAAGATTAAAGAAAATATCTAAACCGCTTTTTTAGATTAAAAAAGCTAAAATGGGGATTTGGGATATCTTTAACGGCGCTTATGGAAGCCGGAGGCTTTCATGCCGTTAAAGATGTGCCCCCAAGGTTTTAGGTTGGTATCAAACTATTGATTAGGTCGTTAAAGCGCCTAATTTGGGCTAATATTACGTTCTTTTTTATATATTTAATTTAAAATATATAATTTAAGGGGTTAATGACGATATAAAAATAGAAATTATAAATTAAATATCGTTTATAGAGAGGTTTTTGAAACAGCTGATTTGCTATTTTTTAAAAACAAATAAATTTACACAAAAAACTCGACAGTATCTGACATTATCATATTGCTGTAACAGAATGTTGATGAGTTACTATTTCTTCATATTTTTATGCGAGGTTTTGTGTTTGCCATTCGCCGCTGGATGACCGATCATTTTATGTGGTATAAGAGTGCTGTGACTTTTTTGGATTATAGGCGGATGATAAATGGGCACAGGTCTGATTGGCGAATGATATATATTAGGATGACTTACAGGGTAATATACGCTTGGCGGCGGGCTAACAGGTTGTTTTGAAGGTATGTGTTTAAAAGGTTTTGCAGGAAACTGATAAACCGGCGGTTTTCTGTTCACAGGCTTATGAGGTGGAATACCTATCCCTCTGTAAATGCCAACAGGGTGTTTCATTATTGGACCAGTCGTATAGGGTGTTGTATAATGTGGCGAAGGTGGTCTAACGCCTGGAGGTATGATTGGATAAATCCTGCGCTGTGGAAGCGAGGGTAAAATCGGACGCCTAATAGGTATAATTGGTTTAATGGACTTAAAATGCCTTACAGGTATAAATCTAATCGGGATACGGGGTTTTCTAAAAGGAAAAGGGCGTATTCTTCCTGGATATATTACGCGTCCTCTTTTCCCTATTATAGGATGAACACCTTTTGGAAAAATAAGTCTTCCGCCAACAGGTCTTATTATCCTATGTATTTTACCATAGTAAAATGGGTGATTGGCATAAAATGGCAATACTCGCCTTTCCCATATTCTATAATGCCTCATATAAGGGTGGTGCCTGTACCACCACCCCGGATGATATATACGATACCAAGGGCCAATACGCCCTTTCCACCAAAGGAAATAAGGTCTGTAAGCAAAAACAGGGGGCGGAGGACCATATAAAAGCGGTGGTGGAAGAACTATAACAGGCGTTAAAGGCAGCCACGGCCCATAGTAATAATTAGAATACTCCCATATATTATTTACCCAACTGAAATAAAATCCGTTATAACTAAAAGCAAAACTACTTATGGCGGGAAGATAGTATACAGCTACTCCTTCACCTATAGAAGTAATGAAATACGGCGCTTCTACGGTTATATTGACGGAAGGCTGGTATTGAGGCACTACTGGCGGAGGAGTAATCTGCGCTGATACAATTATCCATGTACCATATGCGGGCTGGGGACCCTCCAATCCGTTATGTACAACGTATTCTCCTGGAAATTCGGCTGGAGCGGTCCATACATTTAAACTCTCTCCGTTAAGTTCAGCATATGGCGGTGACAAATAGTCGGGTTGATTGGTATAAAAGTCTGAGAGAGTTCCTACGATGGTTGCATCGGGTAGAGATTCAACAGTAACATTGGGAACAAGTTGCAAATAAACCGTCTGTCCATTATAGATTCCGGTGTAGTAATATGATTGCTGGGTAGTTGGGGTGAGAGATTGGGCAGTAATAGGCGACGTAAGATAAAACATGCTTATCGCTATTGTTCCGAATGTTAATAAAGTAAATGTTAAAAATTTTTTCATTTTTAATAATTAAAAAATACTAAAATATTATTGATTAATCTAATCCTTCTAATATAATATAATCATAATAAAGATTTATTGTCAATAATTGTTTTGTTTTTAATGGTAGATAGGTATGAACATACTTACCAGTATAAAAAAGCAACCAATAATGATAAGGGTGAGATTATGTTCGTACTTAAGGCTATGAGGGTGGCTGCAGCCACCCTCATAAAGATTTTATTTAAAAAAATAAATTAAGTTTTTTCAGAAAAAAATATACCTGCCGTATTTGGTTTTAGTCCCCTTAACCGCTATTACGTCATTCTTTAAGTCCACATATTCTTTTGCTGAAAAAGGCGTACTTTTTCAAAACACGCAAAAGAATATATGTCCCATTTAAGGTTTAAAGCCTCCCCCTTGCGGCAGCCCGTATAAATTAAAAAGGTTATTATGTCCCGCGCAAGTTTCTTTACGGCGCCGGCGATGAGTTTTTGTATGTCCCCATCTGATAAGGTTTTAAGGCGCGAAAGTTCGTTGAGTTTTTTAATGCCGGAAGCGGGGTTTTTATCTATATACCCTTTTTCTATGCAGTGATTAAAAAAAGTGCGCAATAGAAACATGTGCGCCTAATAATATTTTCATAATAATATAATAAATTATAATTTAATTTATTACCATATTGAAAATAATATATATAACGCTATACTATATATAAAATGATACATTGAATGTAATTTTAATTAAAAACACGGGGGTAAATTTATGAAAGGGAACGAAGAAATTCTTAAAAGGCTTAATCTGAGATTAGCCGAAGAACTAACCGCTATTAATCAATATATGGTTCACTCCGAGATGTGCGGTAACTGGGGTTATGGAGAGCTACATAAAGAAATCGAAAGGCGGGCGATAGACGAAATGAAGCATGCCGAAAAATTAATCGGCAGAATATTATTTCTTGAAGGCATACCCGCAGTTTCAAATTACAACAAAATGTATATAGGTTCAACGGTCGAATTAATGCATAAAAACGACAGAAATGCCGAAGAGAATGCCATCAAAGCATACAACGAAGATATAAAGTTTGCCGCCGAGATTAAAGACAACGGAACAAAGGATTTAATCCAATCTATACTTGATGATGAAGAGGCTCACATCGACAAGCTCGAAGAATATCTGGATCAAATTGAGCAAATGGGACTTCAAATTTATCTTTCCACATATAGAAAGTAAAAATAGGGATAATTGATAAGAAAAATACAACCTTTGCAGCCTTTGACGGAATAAACCGGTAAGATTATGGATACGATAGAAAAATTAAGAATCCTTTCGGAAGATTCCCGCTATGATATGGCATGCGCCTGCGGTTCCAATAATAACGACCGCAGAAAAAGAGGATTAGACGGAAAATGGCTTTATCCCGTTGCCCTTCCAAACGGCGGATATTCCATACTCTTAAAGACGCTTCTTTCTAATTCCTGCTCGAGCGACTGTAAATATTGCCCTATCCGTTCTGATGCGGATATACTCAGGTGCACCCTCAAGCCCGAGGAAACTGCAAACTTGTTTATGGATTATGTTAAAAAGAAAAAGGTCTTCGGCCTTTTTTTAAGTTCGGGAATAATCAATAATCCGGATTATACAATGGACAGGATTAATGCCGTTTCCCGCTTACTTAGATATAAACACCGTTATAAAGGATACATACATCTGAAAATTATTCCCGGCACATCGGATGCGGCTATCGAGGATTCCGTCTCGCTCGCAAGCGCCGTATCATTGAATATCGAAACGCCGGGCAAAGAAAGATTCGATTTGCTTTCGAGCAAAAAGGATTATATAAACGACATAATCCGTCCGATAAAACTTATCGGCAGATTAACATCTAAAGACGGTAAGTTTTCAAGAGTAAAACCTACGACGCAGTTTATCGTTGGAGCTTCAAACGAAACGGATTCCGAAATCATAAAATATATGTTCGGTCTATATAAAAAGCTTAATTTCCGGAGAGTTTATTTTTCCGCGTATCAAAAAGGCCTCGGTCATCATACTATACCGGGAGAACAAAAAACCGGTTTCACGCCGGAACAAATTTTTATGCGCGAACACCGTCTTTATCAGGTCGATTATTTAATAAGAAAATACGGATTCTCCGGCGGCGATATTATTTTAGATAAATCCGGCAATTTAGAACTGAATAAAGACCCGAAAGAGATATGGGCAGACCATCATCCGGAATTTTACCCCGTAAGAATTAACATGGCGGATAAAGTATCGCTTCTTAAGGTTCCGGGACTCGGACATGTTACGGTGGAAATGATACTAAAAACACGCATTCGCGGAAAGATAACCCGGTTCGAAGATTTGGGCTTGAAAGGCAAAAGGCTTGAAAATGTAAAAAAGTATGCGATTATAGAGTAAAATAATCTATTTATGGTACGACGAATAATTTTTATTATTTAAAACTTGAGGGGGTGTTGCATGCAGTACACAAGACTTGGAAATACGGGACTTAAGGTTTCAAGGCTCTGCCTTGGAGCTATGACATTCGGGTTCAAATTTAGAAATATCGGCGCGGTCGGACAGGATGACGCAAATATTATGGTTAAAAAGGCTTATGAATTCGGTATAAATTTTTTTGACACGGCGGATATGTATTCATTCGGGCAATCGGAAGAAATCCTTGGAAACGCATTAAAAGAGCTTAACGCGCCGAGAGAAAAATTCGTCATCGCCACAAAGGTTCGTTCGCCTTTAAGCGAAGAAGCTATGAAAGGAACAGGTGATATAAACAATGTCGGACTTTCAAGAAAGCACATAATGGAAGCCTGCAATAACAGCTTAAAAAGATTAAAGACGGACTATATCGACCTTTATCAGGTGCACGGCTGGGACTCGTCCTGCGAAATGGAAGAAACGCTGGAGGCGTTAAACGACTTAGTAAGGCAGGGAAAAGTGTTGTATCCGGGCGTTTCAAACTGGAGCGCAAGGCACATAATGAAAGCCCTGTATTTAGCCAAAGCCAAAAATTTCAGTCGGTTTGTTTCTCTTCAGGCTTATTATTCTTTAGCGGGAAGAGACTTGGAACACGAACTTCTTCCTTTGTGCAACGAGGAAGGACTCGGCGTTCTTCCGTGGTCTCCGTTATCGGGAGGCTTTTTGACCGGCAAATATACCCGCCAAAACCCGAAACCGGCCGGAGCAAGGAGAAGCGAGTTTAATTTTCCGCCCATAGATGAGAGGAGTTATGATGCGATAGATGTATTGTCCGAAATAGCTAAACATAAAAATATCTCGATTCCTCAGGCGTCGCTTGCATGGCTTTTGGCTCAAAAAGGCGTTACATCGGTTATTATAGGCGCCAACAAAATGTCCCAGCTTGAAGATAATCTTAAATCCTTAGAAGTAAGCATGACGAACGAAGAAATTACAAAACTTTCGGATACAACGAAGCCCAAAAAATTATACCCGCAATGGATGATTGAATGGCAGAATGAAAGAAGATCGCTGAATCCCGATGAATTAAATATGAATTAAATAAAAATATTGAAATTTTTAATCGATATTAATGGAAACGCATAATTTTTCGATAAGAACCGGTAAAAGAACCGAACTAATCGATATTACAAAAACAATCGAAGGCTTTGTCTTAAAATCTTCAAATACTGCCGGGCTATGCATAGTTTATTCTCCCCACACGACCACAGGCATTATTATCAATGAGGCATACGACCCCGATGTCGCTCTCGATATAAATCATTTTTTAGATAATTTAGTGCCGAAAAAGCTTAATTACCGCCATAGCGAAGGAAATTCGGACGCCCATATAAAATCGTCGATAATAGGAAATTCAAGGATTGTGCCCTATTCTGACAATAAACTAAATCTCGGAAGATGGGAAGGGATTTTTTTCTGCGAATTTGACGGACCAAGGCAAAGAAATATAAATTTAACTTTCGTTTAGAAAATTTGCAATAAAAAAACATCGTCCTTAATTTTGCAATAGAAAAATTAAGACTGGATTCCCGCCTACGCGGGAATGACAATGCAGGGATTTATTTTTTAACCCAAATGTTGTCATTCCCGCGAAAGCGGGAATCCAGAAATTGCATAACTTTAAAATGTATTTCATAATTTCTATTGCAAAATTAAGGATCGCCGCTTAATTAAATGGATAAAATAATAAAATGGAGGTGCGGATAATGATTAATGGCCTATACCCCATTGCAATATCAACTGTTTATGTTATCCATCTGCTGTACGCGCTTGTAATCGTCATCGGCTTTATATTGATAATAATCGGCTTTTTTGCGGGTTGGCGCTGGATCAGGAATTTTACCTTCAGGTTGATTCATCTCTTAATGATTGGGATTGTTGCGGTCGAATCCATGTTTAATGTCGAATGTCCTTTAACATGGCTTGAATATAAGCTGATGTCGTTAGACCATATGAAACACGGCTCCATGCCATTTATTGCGGGCATGGCGGACAAGGTTTTATATTACAATTTTCCAATTTGGTTATTTAATGCAATATATATAACATTTGGGCTGATCGTTGTTATTACATGGTTTATAATACCGCCTGTTCTTTCAAGAAACAATTAGAATTTCTGCCTGCAATTTTAGTTTTAGGAATATGACTTATGGAATTCTCAAAACCTTGGCGCCGAAAATCTTTTTATTTTTTATCTCGTTTAAAGCAATATTTGCTTCCTCTAAGTTAAAAATCCGAATTTCCGGTTTAATATCGTGATTAGACGCAATCTCTAAAACCTCTTTGATGTCGTTAAAAGTTACATTTGCAACCGATTTTATCTCTTTTTCCATCCATAAATCTCTTGAATAATTTATATTTATAAGATAATCCTTATCAAAATCTTCCTTTCTTATGTTATTTATAACAAGCCGCCCATTTGGTTTTAAATTTTTCAAAGCCTCTATGACGGGCTTCCATACCGGCGTGGTATCGATAATCGCGTTTAGCTTTTCGGGCGGCGTTTCCTGAATATCGCCGCTCCAGTGCGCGCCAAGCAGCGCGGCGAGTTTTCTTTCGTTTTCAGATCTTGCAAAAACGAACAGCTTTAAATCGGGATAAATTGCTTTTGCTATCTTCAAAACTAAATGATTCGAAGCCCCGAATCCGATAAAACCTAAATTCATTTTATCTTGAATGTTTGTTAATTTTAAAGCCCTATATCCGACAGCGCCGGCGCATAGCAGAGGCGAAGCCTCTTCATTGGTAAAATTTTCGGGAATTAATGCGGCATAATTCTCGTTTATTTTTACATATTCGGCATAGCCGCCGTCCACATCCTTTCCGGTCGCGATAAACCCGGAACATAAGTTTTCAAAACCGCTCCTGCAGTAAACGCATTTTCCGCAGGCGTAATTAATCCAGCCGATACCTACCCTGTCGCCTTTCTTTAATTTTTTTACTTCGCTTCCGGTTTCGATTACCCTTCCGACTATTTGATGTCCGGGGATAACCGGAAGATTAATAGGCATAATTCTGCCTTCGATTTCGTCTAATTCGGTATGGCATACGGCGCAAGCATTTACCTTAACCAACACCTCGTTTTTGTTAATTTCGGGCGTTTTGGCGTTTATATAATCTAAAGGATTTTGATTTATTTTTAAATCGGATATTTTAGTTAATACCATAGATTTCATAGCATAAAGACCTCCTTATCGCCGGACATCTATTTATTTATTACACGCCTGACCGGTTCTATATATTTTATATTTTTCATTTCTTTGATATTATAGCTCAACAGCATTCGGCGGATGACGAGCTGCCGCAATCGCACGAAGGCGCGCCGCCGCTGAGCATCCCGTTTATTATGCCCGATGCGCATCCTACGCCGGAATTTACGCTGATAGCCCCATATTTGCAGTTAAGGGCGCAGGCGCCGCATTCCATGCATAAATCTTTATCGACAACCCTGACCTTTTTATTTTTTACGGCAAATACTTCGTGGGGGCATACATCGATGCATATTAAGCAGTTAGTGCATTTTTCGGTAATAAAATTAAGGCTTGCCGAGTTCTTAAGATATTTCATATAACCGCCAATTTATGAAGTTTATAAATTACCAATAAAATAATCGATATTGCAACCGATATTAAATAAATGGGCAAAGCTATTTTCAGTTCTTTTTTTACGCCGGACATATTCGTAAATGTCGTTGAACCCGTAAATTGCAACGCCAAATAAGAACTTGCCATCGGGAAGAAAAGAAAATCTACCGACCTGATTAAGCCGTTTTTCTGTCCGTGTAAATTCAAGAAAAATAATATAAATGCAACCGATATAATCCCGATTATCCATCCTTTAATAGCAAAAGAACGAAACGGAATAAAAGGAAGGAGAACAGGGGTTATAAACGCGCCCCCTATAATACTTATTAGCCCGAACAGCAAAAAAGGCGCCCCTGATACCCATGCGTTCTTAAATATTACGCCCGCGGGTTGAAGACCGAAAAATAAAAGAACGACTATTGCAAAGATGAAAAATTTTTTAATTGCGGGAATTATTTCCATAGGAGTAAGAATAAGCCTGTTAAGCGTTGAAAATTCAATCTTTCGCATTTCGGGAGTTTTTCTTTTGCCCGCCTCTATATAATTTTTAATGTCTTTTGCATAAACAGGGCCAAAATAAACTTTAAAGCCTGTTTGCTTTCTAACCTCGTCGGCATTAATTCCAACAGCTCCAAGTTGCGGGACAATTATTCTCATGTGATTTACAACGTTAGTGAGCTTGACCTTGTTTATACGCTTAACTAATTCTGCGGTTCCAAATGTTCCTTTCCCTGCGGCGCACCAGACATTTATTCCTTTTGTGTCTAATACCAATATCCATGCGCTCAAGCCGTTTAGCGCTTTTCTAAGAATATCGAAACTCAGTTTATAATTGGCGCTCGCAAACACATCGGAATTTTCGTCAGGCTCGCCCAGAGAATAAAGTCCCGGCGCAACCTTGTATTTCATCCTAAATGAATTGCTTATTCTGCACTTTACCGAGCCGAGGTAGTCGGCCGTTATCCAATTAGGTGATATTTTGGGAACCAAGGGCAATCGTTCCCGTTTACTGCAATAGTCCGTGATGTTAATATTTTCGTTAAACATTTTTATAGTTCAATTAAAATTTTACCGCCATTCCCAAATAAAGACCCAAAAGCGTAACAAATAATACGGGAATGGTCAAAACTATACCGACCTTAAAATAATAACCCCAGCTTATTTTAATTCCTTTTCTTTCCAATACATTAAGCCATAATAAAGTCGCCAATGAACCTATAGGCGTAATTTTCGGTCCTAAATCGCATCCTATAACATTAGCATATACGGCAGGTTTCAGCATTATGCTTTTAAGATTTGCCGAATGGATCGCAAGAGAGTTTATCATTACCGTCGGCATGTTATTCATAATCGAAGACGCAAAAGCGGCCAAATACCCTGTATAAATCGTTAAAACAAAACCGCCGAAACGGGAAAAATAGGAAATGGATCTGCCGAGCAACTCGGTTAAGCCCGCATTCTTTAAACCAAAAACCACAAGATACATACCGATTGAAAATATCACTATGCTCCACGGGGCACTTTTAAACACGGTTTTTAAATCAACGGCAGGGCTCTTAATGCCCATAAAAGAAAATATAGCGGCAAACATTATTGCAAAAAGCGAAACGGGAAGGTTAAGAAACTCGCTTGCAAAATAACCGCCTAAAAGCAAAACCAGAATTAAAAAAGAATATTTAAAAAGTTTTTCGTCTTTTATGGCATCTTTAGGTATTTTTAATGAACCGACATCGTAACGGGCGGGAATATCTTTCCTGAAAAAAAGATAAAGCGCGCAAGCCGAAATTAAAATAGAAAAAATATCGGGTGTAAACATATTTATAAAATATGTAAAAAAACCTATATTGAAATAATCCGTTGATACAATATTTACAAGGTTTGAAGTTTTTAACGGAAGCGATGCCGTATCGGCAATAAATCCTCCCGCTATAATAAACGGAAGCATATTTTTCTTGTTAAATTTAAGCGCCTTCATTTTTTCATATACTATAGGCGTGATAATAAGCGCGGCTCCGTCATTAGCAAACAAAGCGGCAACTAATGCTCCAAGAAGTATCACATATATAAATAATTTTCTGCCGCTTCCTCCCGCAAATCTTGCAATATGCAGTGCCGCCCATTCAAAAAAACCAACTTCGTCAAGTATCAAAGAAATAATTATCGTGGCCACGAAAGTAAATGTCGCATCCCATACAATATCAATAACTTTGAAAATATCGATATATTGTATTATGCCGAAAATAAAGGCTAAAACCGCGCCTATTGCGGCGCTATAACCTATTCCCATATTGTAAGGCTTTTTTATGACAAGAAAAAGCGTGAAAAGAAAAATGGCTATGGCAAAAATAATTTTATATTCATGAGATAATAGTAAATCCATAGTATATATGCACCTTTATCGTAAAGATTAAAATAAATATTACAAAAATCTATTTAAAATACCCTGGAATAAAGCGCGTCCAAATACCGCTTTCGATTTCTTTTAAATTTTTAATTCCAAATGAATTATTATAAAGATTTTCAATCTCTTTAAATGCTTCTTTATTAATGGAATAATAAACCCGCTTCCCTGCTTTCCTTCCGTTAATTAACCCCGCCTTTTTTAATGCGGATAAATGATGCGAAACTAATGTTTGTTCTAGACCAAGTTCTTTATAAATAACGCATACGCATTTTTCTCCGTTTTTTAATTCGGAAACGATTTTAAATTTACTTTCGTCACTAAGCAGTTTAAAAAATTTTTTGAGTATTAACTCATCCTTTGTCATAAATTGATAATAACTTAAAATTTAAAGAATAATGAAAATTTGATATATGAATTATAATTCATATATTTATGATATAACTTTTTATTTTATATTGTCAATTATTTTTTATGATATAATCTGTTAGGGCAATCGATTACTTATAATTTAGGCGCAGGTAACGGTTATATATTTGGCGGAAAAATAGGCTATGAAGCTTATAAAAACAATAACTTTATAGTTAGTCCTTATATTGGAATTAATTATATTCAAAATAAAGAGGGACGTTCTAACAATATTTATAATCCGTACGTCGGTTATATTTGGGAGCCGCAAGACCAATCTAACCAGCTTATTTTTAATTTAGGTATTAAAGTAAGTTTTTAATCTCGTTTAATTTTTTTATGGTTTATCTCTTGATTTGCCTTTTTTATATGTTATATTAAATTATATCGAGAAAATAAGAAAAATATACAATATACATTTATTTTTATTTGGATTATACTTCAAAACTTTGAACTTTGAAGAGGAACGCCATATCAATATTGCCGGGGCAGGGCCTGCCGGTTTGACTGCCGCCATAGTCCTTGCAAAACACGGCTATATGGCAAGGGTTTACGAAATGTCCCCCGATGTCGGCCATCGTATGAATGTCGGCTTCCAAGGGTTGGAAAACTGGAGCTCCGATAAAGATATAACCGTGCTGTTAAAGGATATAGGCATAGATATTAATTTTTTATGCGTTCCTTATTACGGAGGCGATATATACGCTCCCGGAATAGCCCCGCTTAAAATAAAATCCGGAAAACCCATTTTCTATCTTGTAAAAAGGGGCGCGGGCGGCGGTTCGCTCGATGAGGGGCTAAAGAAACAGGCTATTGCGCTTGGGGTTGAAATACTCTTTAACCGCCGCATAGCGCCGTCCCCGGAAGAAGCCGTAATAATGGGCACAGGTCCAAAAACTGCGGATTTTATAGCGGCGGGCATAACATTCGATACGGAAATGAAGGACCAGGCGGCTGTGGTTTTCGATGACGAAATAGCCCCGAAAGGGTACGCGTACCTGCTTGTCAATAACGGCTGCGGAACGGCGGCAACCGTAATCTATAACGATTGTAAAAATGAAAAAAAATATTTCGACAATATGCTTGAGTTTTTCAAAAATAAAAGGCCTTTTGACATTAAAAATGAAAAAAGGTTTGGCGGCTGCGGAAATTTTTTTATCGGGGATACCCAGGTATATCATAACAAAATATATATAGGAGAAGCGGCCGGGTTTCAGGACTATCTTTGGGGATTTGGAATGAGGTATGCGATTCTATCCGGTTATATGGCCGCAAATAGTATAATTTCAGGTTTGAATTACGATTTACTTTGGAAAAAGGAATTAAAACCTATATTGGAAACATCCCTCGTTAACAGATATTTATTCGAAAAATTCGGCAATACGGGATATAGATACCTCGCCAAGAGATTTGCGAAAGGCGATCCGGGCGATTTTCTTAAACGCAATTACAATCAATCTTTTTTAAAAAATCTTCTTTTGCCCATTGCAAAAAGCAGGTATAAACAGGGTACAACGTTATAACTATATATTTCTTCCAAGTAGTCTTTAATATTGTCTATTTCTATCAACAAACTTTGTATAGTATCTTGAAAATCTTCATTTTTTTCCATTTTATCCATTGTTTTACCTCCTCTATATCATTATTGGATTTTCCATGCATACGTTTATTTTTTTAAAAACCTGCAGGTGCAGGGTGCCGCAGGGAACTATCTTACGAAGCTCGGTATGTTTTTGGGGTTAAATTAGCTCGGCATAAAATTATGCGCAGCAGCTGAGTTTGCCGACATCTTTGGTAAATGTTTGAGCAGCCAGCTTAAGTCCTTCCGCCATAGTCGGATAAACGCCTATTTCCTCGCCTATTGCATCAATTGTATAACTATTTTGAATATATACGCTTGCCTGCTGGATTGTTTCCGACGAGTTGTGCGCTAACATATGAATTCCGATAACCTTGCCGGTTTTTTTATCCGCTATCATCTTTATCAGCCCCTCCGTTTTAAAAATAGCCTGAGCTTTAGGAATGTATTCGACCGGAAAAACAACCTTAATTACATCATAGCCTTCTTTTATAGCCGCTTCCTCCGTTAATCCGACGGAAGATACTTCAGGGTCGGTAAATGTCGTATGCGCAACGGAAGAGTAGTCCGTCTTTATATGTTTGCCGTGAAGCATATTACCTGCGGCTATCTTGCCGTCATACGCGGCAGTCGTAACTAACCTCATTAAACCGGTAACATCGCCGCAAGCATAAATATCAGGGTTGGTCGTTTTAAGTTCGCCGTCAACTTTAATAAAACCCTGTTTATAGGTTTCGACGCAGGCGGCTTCTAAATTTAAATATTCGGTATTTCCTACAACGCCGGTTGCCATTAAAAATTCATCGAACTTGACCGTTGTCAGCCCTTCTCCCGTTTCAATTTCGGCATATTTTTTGCCGTCTTCTTTATAAAGGCGTTTTACCTGTGAGTTCAGTAAAAACTTTATTCCTTCGTTTTTTAAGATTTCCAAAAGCGACT
The DNA here is from genome assembly GCA_021831025.1 of bacterium. GTDB lineage: Bacteria > SZUA-79 > SZUA-79 > Acidulodesulfobacterales > Acidulodesulfobacteraceae > Acidulodesulfobacterium. The sequence goes on from JAKBNN010000073.1 coordinate 17,892, forward strand.
CCGAGATTTCAGGCTCTTCGTTAAGTAAAATCCTGCCTGAACGTCCTACCACTACCACCTTTGAGCCGAATCTTCTAAACATCTGGGCAAATTCAAGCGATACTGCTCTTGTGCCCAATATTAAAAGTGTTTCCGGCAGATAATTTAAGTTTAATATCTCTTCGTTCGTAATATAGCCAACCTCCCCTAATCCTTTAATATCTATTATCCGGTTTGTCGAACCAGTTGCAACAATGAATTTATCCGAGGTAATTTTATAAGGGTCTATGCTTTTACCTGTCGGGATAACCTCAACCGAATTTTTTGACGCAAAACTTCCTTTGCCTTCTATAAACGTGATATTGCCGTAACCCCTTAATACATTATAATATTTCATTTCCCTAAGGCTATCAAGAAGTTCGGTTTTCACTTTTATAAGTTCTTTTATGTCAACCCGCGCCTGCTTTGTTTCTATGCCTTTAAATTTATTGCTCAAAGGTTCATAGTATATTCTAGCCGCTTCCAAAAGATGTTTTGAAGGAACACAGCCTCTGTTTAAACAGGTTCCGCCTATAACCCAGTTTTCGATAACGCACACTTTTTTGCCTTCGCCGGCAAATTTAATAGCCGAGGAAAATGCGGCAGAACCGCCGCCTATTATTATTAAATCGTAATCATAATTACGGTTTTTGCCGGTTTGACTATTACCTCCCGCCTCCGTCTTTTCTTCTTCGGTTTCCGAAACGCGGGCGGTTTCATGAGATAAAGGGGTATAGCCGGCATTTTCTATATTTTTCTTTATATCTTCAACTTTTATGTCGTCTGCCGCCAAAATCACGCTTTCTTTTTTTGATAAAGAAGTATCCACTTTGATAACCCCTTTTACTCTATTTATCGCTTTATTTACAGATGTAACGCAGTGTTCGCAGGTCATACCCTCAACATTTATTTTTATTTTCTTCATTATTTTCTCCTTGGTATAATGTTCACTATAATTAGTGTAAACATATATTTTTAATTTTTAATCTATTAAAATGTTATTAATAATAAACATTTACGCAAAGACAAGAAAGACGGTTTGTCTTCTTTGCCTTACAGTTTTACGGTTGCGGCCACGCCATAAAAAGCTGGCCCGTATCAACATACAAATATATAAATATCAAGGCCGTAATCAATATAGACGAGAAAAAAACTATCTTGCTAAAATTAAGCGAACCCGCCGATGTCTCACAATCGCATGATTCTCCGCCTGTGCTTCCTTCGATATTAGATACCTTTTTTTGTAAAAATATTTTCGGCATTACATAAATAAAGAAAAAGGACAAAAGGATGCCGATAATATTTAATATCAAAAAATAATTTCTGTAAGGCGCAATAACTCCCAGAAAAGAGGCGGTAGAACCGAGAACTCCCCCTGTGCTTGCACCTATTCCAAGTACGCTGAAAACTAACGGTCCCCAGCAGCAAGCCCCGCCCAAAATTGCGAACAGGGCCGCGGAACCGGACGTTACATTGGAGCTTGCGCCGGAAATTGTATTAAATTTATTTTTTGTTTTCATAATACTCCCAAATCCCGATTTAAGATACTTTATCTCCTTGCTTATTTACTAATTAAATAATTAAATAATCGATATATTATACCGTTAATTTATTTTATATAATGGGCGGCATAATGAAACATGGCATTGGATGCGCCGTCTATTGCCTTTACAAAGGTTTCGGGCGGAATGTTTCCGTGAAATTGGACTATTGCTTCCTGATTTTCCATATCAACTTTTGCCGAAACAACCCCTTTTATCCTATATAACGCATTCTGAATAGAGGTTATGCAAAATGTATCCCCGCACACAAGCCCGTAAACTTTAAATTTATCCGTATTAAGGGCATTTGCATTCTTAAAGGCGGCGGATATAACCGCCCCCGAAACAGCGTTTTTTTTATAGACGAATGCGGATGTCAACAATACCTGCAAAGCTAAAATCAAAACAGCGAAAATACCCGCAAAGACATGTTTCCATTTTAAATAATTTTTTACATTCATAAAAACCTCCAAATCGTTTATTTTTATAATTTTTATTTTTGTATTCCAAGTTTATCTCAATTTTATATTTTACACCTTATACTTTGGTATAATGTCAAGCCTTTTTTATATCTCCAAAATTGGGGATTCTTCCCATGTTTATATTTTTGCTAAAATATGGAATAATAAAATATGATTTCAAAACCTGATTTTATTGAAAGAATGAATTTTTATACGAGAAGAGGGATTAGATTTCTTTTTATTATCGATTATGAGATGGAATTCCCCGTAGTTTTAAAGTTATCCGAGCTAAACGGCTTTTGTATTAAGTATTTTATAGACGGAGTAAAAAACTATAATGACAATATTAGCAATATTTTTAATAAAAAAGAATTAAATATTCAAAAGCACCCCATTTCCTTCGAAGTTTATAAAAAAGCTTTTAATAATGTCGCCCTAAACCAGAAAAACGGCAATTCGTATCTTTTAAACTTAACCTTTAAAACCCCTATCGAGATTAATTTCGGCTTAGAAGAAATATTTTACAAAAGCTCGTCAAGATACAAGCTTTATTTTAAGGATGAAGAAAATGAATTTGTATTGTTTTCTCCGGAGACTTTTATTAATATAACGGAAGGAAAGATTTTTACTTATCCGATTAAAGGAACAATCGATGCAAATATTCCCTGTGCGGAAGAAATCCTTTTAAATGATAAAAAAGAAAAAGCGGAGCATTTAACGGTCGTGGATCTTTTAAGGAATGATTTAAACATTGTATGTAAAGATGTAAAGGTCAACAGATTTTGTTTTACTTACAAAATTAAGACAAACTTTGGAGAGTTATTGCAGATGGTTTCCGAGATTGAGGGCAGGGTCAAACCAAATTTAATGTATCGTCTCGGCGATATTCTCTTTAATATGCTTCCCGCAGGGTCTATCTGCGGGGCGCCGAAAAGGCAAACTTTAGAGATTATTAAAGAGACGGAACTTTATAAAAGGGGCTATTATACCGGCGTTTTCGGCATATATGACGGGAAAAATCTTAAAAGCTCGGTTATGATAAGATTTATAGAAAAGAAAGGGGATGATTGTTTTTATAGAAGCGGCGGTGGGATAACGGTTTATAGCGACGCAAAAAAGGAATATGACGAAATGGTGGAAAAAATTTATGTTCCGATTTATTGAAACGATTAAATTGGCGGACGGAAATTATAAGTTAATCGATTATCACGATAAGAGAATGAACGCAACCATTGCGCATTTTTTTAATATGGATTGCGGGAAATCGCTTGCGGATTTTTTGCCCGATGCTAAAAAATATCAACAGGGGGTTTACAAATGCAGGGTGGTTTATTCAAGCGATACCGAAGGTATTGAAATTACCCCTTATTTTAAAAGGAAAATTAAAAGATTAAAAATAGTTAATTTAGATACTTGCCTATTTTTACCGCCCGGCGGGTTATTTGATTATTCGTTTAAATATGAAGACAGAAGTTTCATAAATTCATTATTAAAAGGATTGGATAATACGACCGATATACTTATTACAAAAAACGGTTTAATAACCGATACCTCATTTTCCAATGTTATTTTATTCGACGGCAAGAAATGGATTACGCCGAACGCTTTTTTGTTAAACGGGGTAAAAAGGCGTTATCTTTTAGATTGCGGAATTATTGAAGAAGGAATGGTTTCCGTTAACGGTTTAAAGGATTTTCAAAAAATATCTTTAATCAATTCCATGCTTGAACCCGGAGATATAGAAATCGATATAAAAGATATAATATATTAAAAATTCCGGACTATAAATTTCCGGTAAACCATTTTGCCGTAATTAGGGCAACCTCTTCCAGCGCTCCGGGTTCTTCAAATAGATGGGTGGCTCCCTGTATAATTTCAAGCCTTTTTTTAGCCGAAATATTTTCATACGCGGTCTTATTTAATTCGATAACCTCAAAATCTTCTCCCCCGACTATTAACAGCGTGGGCGCTTTAACCTCGGGCAAACTCTCCATAGCAAGGTCGGGACGGCCGCCCCTTGAAACGACGGCATAAATAATATTTGATCTTTTGGCGGCCGCGATTAGGGCCGCTGCAGCTCCGGTGCTTGCCCCAAAATAGCCTAATTTTAGACCCTTTAAGAACGGTTCCTTAAGCAGCCAATCGGTAACACCCTCAAGCCTTTCCGCAAGAAGTTTTATATTAAAGCGATACTCTGCCGTATAGTTATCGACCTTTTCTTCTTCCGTCGTAAGAAGGTCGAACAGGAGCGTGCCGAGGTTATTTTTGTTTAAAATCCCCGCCACATACCTGTTCCTCGGACTGAACCTGCTACTGCCGCTTCCGTGCGCAAAAATGATAAGCCCTTTAGCTTTTGCGGGAATTTCCATGCTGCCCGCAATATCTTTGCCTTTTATCTTAATTACAATCTCTTTGCGTATAGGAAACGAGTTATCATTCTTTTCCATTTCCTTAATCTCCCGTTGCTTTTCTCGATATACGCCGAATAGTTTACGGCACTTCGCTCCTAATTTGGAATATACACGCAATTAATCTTAAAGTCAAATATCCGGCTTTAACCAAATCCAGATTTAGAAATTTATTTTCTGGATTTACTTAGCGTTGGATTATATAAATATTTTCTAAATCGGGATTTGGGCTTTAAATTAAAAATTAACGCATGCCGAGGGCGCTGCCGAATATGTATGGGAAATTCTATCGCATGACACGAATAGAATTACGCGCGAAAGCAAGCTTGCTTATATCTTTTTTTATCGTTAACTTTCGAAATTTAAAATATCTAAAATCGGACACCTAGAGTTATCGGTTTTTTCTTCGCATAACGATATAAGATTTAAAAGCTCTTTGCGCATCAGATTGAAAGAATTAATTCTCTTATCTATTTCACGGACCTTTTCTTCGGCTAATTTTTTTACACTCGAGCAGGTATTATATTTATTGTTATCTAATGAAAAAAGTTCGGAAATCTGCTTTAAGGAAAACCCGATATCCTTTGCGTGTTTTATAAAACGCAAAACAGTGGCGGCCTTTTCCGGATATATCCTGTATCCCGCTTCATTTGTATTAGGTTTATTAATTAACCCTATACGCTCGTAATATCTGATGGTTTGGGTGTTTAAATTAACCGCTTTGGCTAACTCTCCGATGGTCATATTTTTCATCTCCGCCTCATAATTCCATTATATACCTTATAGTTAAGTATAATGTCAAGCATAAAATTGCAGGCAGGGTAGCGGAAAAAGAAACTGGGCGCGTAATTCACTTATTTAAATCTTAGAGGTTTTTAGCATATCCATAAACCTTAAAAATCCCGATATTATAGCTTCCGGTTCGGGCGGACATCCCTTTATGTGCATTGTAACCTTTAAATATTTTGAAACGGGGCCGCATACGGCATAGGAATCTTTAAAAGGTCCGCCTGTTTCGGGGCAATCGCCCGCCGTAATAACGAATTTAGGTTCAGGAACAAACTCAAAAGTCTTTAAGAGCGGGTTAAGCATGTTCCTTGTCAAACATCCCGTTATAATAATGACATCCGCATGCTTTGGGGAAGCAACGAATTTTATGCCGAATCTTTCTAAATCGTAATAAGGGTTGGAAAGGGCGGCAAGCTCGTTTTCGCAGGCGTTGCAGGAGCCGCTGTCCACAAGCCTCACAAATAAACTCCTGCCGAATATCCCGTCAACCGAGCGTTTTAATTCATCCCCTTTGATTAAACCGGAATCGCTATTGCCGCTGACAATATCTTGCGTCTTATTTTTAAATAATAATTTGCCTAAAAAGCTCATATATTACCACCCGTTGTTTTTTCTAAAATTAAAAAACCCGCGTAAATCACATATCGTTACCCGAATAAGATAAATTCAGGCTTTTGTTTATCAACGGAAAATCGGCAATTATATTGCCCAACACGCCGTACTGAATGGACGGCCATATTCTGAACGACGGGTCGATATATTTAAGCCTGAAAATTTTTCCGCCGTCATCCGCCATTATGTAAAAAAACGCATTGCCCCTCGGTGTTTCCGCATTGCCTACGGCATATTTATATGCCTCTACCCTGTTTTCGCAGAGCGATATAATTTCCCCCTCCGGCAGGTTAAACAAAAGCCCGCCCACGATTTTTACGGAAAGCAGAATTTCTTTAATCCTCAAAGCCGTCCTTGCAAAAACATCCCCGCTCTCCCGCAAAACAGGTTTTAGGTTAAACTTCTCGTATATAAGATAGGGAAATTCCACTCTGGAATCTCTCGGCAGTCCCGATGCCCGTGCGCTTATGCCGCATAACGAAAGCTCTTCCGCCGTCTTTTTGTTAATTTTTCCCGTAAATTCCAGCCTGTCTAAAACAGTCGATGAATTTAAAATAAATGCCTCACACTCTTTTATTGCCTTTTCGACCTTTTTAATAATATTATCTACCATAAATAGCTTCGAAGAATCGAAATCGACGCTCACGCCGCAGGGTACAAGCGCGTTAAACATAAACCTGTGTCCGGTTAAACTTTTGTTGAGCCTCATTAATTCTTCCTGTAAAGCAAACAGGTTTTGCGCAGGCAGTGCAAAACCTATATCCATAAAAATCCATGCTATGTCCCTGACATAGTTCCAAATACGCTCAAGTTCGGCAAGTATTACCCTGATATGTTTTGCTCTTTCGGAAACCTCCACATTCAAAAGATTTTCGACTGCTTCAAGATAGCTTACGGCTATATTTACATTGTTATCGCCGGAAACCCGGGAAATCAAATTTAACGCTTCGTTAAAATCTTTCCCCTCGCAAATTTTTTCTATCCCTTTGTGTTTCCAAAAGTGCCTTATCTCAAGCTGTAAAACAGGTTCTCCCGCCAGCGAAAACCGGAAATGCCCGGGTTCTATAATTCCGGCGTGCACCGGTCCGACGAGAACCTCAAAAATTCCCTCCCCCGAAACCTCTTTATACTTGTAATCCCCATATTTCTTGAATTCAGGAATTAAATTGTCATAGTCCTTTCTCAAGGGGTGAACGGAAAAATCCCAATTTTCGGGATATAGCATCAAGGGTCTTAAATCGGGATGTCCAAGGGGCGTAAGTCCAAATAAATCATTGATTTCCCTTTCATACATCTTGGCGGCGGGACAAATTTTAGAAACAGACTGAAAGTTTTCATCCACAGGAATGGAATATTCGTCGATAATATTTTTGCCCCCGAAAAAATACCTTATGTTAAATTTTGAATTTATGCTTCTCTCGTCATTTGCAACGATGCCCAGCAAATATCTTCCGGACTCTTTAATATTATTAGCCAATTTTATAAAATCGCTTGATTTGATAATATGCTTGCTTGTCATAATTTTATCCATTAAAAAATTATCTTCCCTCCAAATTCGGCCGATGCCGATTTTACGATATGTAAAAACGGGGACGGTATATAAAATAACAATATCGAAGAAATCAGCAAAAGAATTAAAGGGGCATACAGCATAAACGGATGGACTCCTATTTCTCCTCTATCTTGATTGTCTTTATCTGTCCCGCTATTAGCCCTATTTTCATTTTGCCGTCCATTTTCGTCGTCTTTAACGCCTATATACATTTTAAGAATTTTACTAAAAAGCCCCGCAAAAATAAAAATCAATAACAAGAAAACTAAAAATCCAAACCAGATATTGGTTTTAAATACGCCGAACATAATATAAATTTCTCCCAGAAACATTGCAAATGGGGGCATTCCGCTGATTCCCATAACCCCAAAAAGAAGCATAAGTCCCGTAATCGGAAAATTCTTAGACAAATTTCTTATTTTTTCGATTTTTCTTTCATGCGTAACCGCAAGAACATTACCCGAAGATAAAAACAAGGCTCCCTTATTTAAAGCATGAAATAATATCTGAAAAAGGCTCCCTATAACGGCAATTCCGCCTATACCGAAACCCAATGCTATAAGACCCATATTTTCCATAGAGGAAAATGCAAAAAGGCGCTTATAATCGGTCTGTTTTATTATTGAAAAAGCCGAAACCAGTATAGTGAAAAAGCCGAAACCTATTAAAAAGTACCTCGGGTAATATATTCCTGCCGAAACATTAATTTGGTAAAATCTTAAAATGCCCAATAGCGCCGTGTTAAGTAGAACCCCCGATAATAAAGCGCTAACCGGACTTGGGGCCTGCGAATGGGCATCCGGGAGCCAATTATGCATAGGGGCAAACCCGACTTTCGTCCCAAACCCGACAAGCGCAAGAATAAATGCAAGCATAAGAAAATTCTTGTCTAATTCCGAACCTGCCCGCATAATATTTATAAAAGATAGAGATTTTAAACTTTCGCCGTAAACCTGCGAAGTCGTAAAATATAGAATAACTATCGCAAAGAGCCCTATCGCTATGCCGGCCGAACACATAATCACATACCTCCATGTCGCCTCAAAAGACTCTTTTGTCCTGTTGAAAGAGACCAATAAGGCTGTGGCCAAGGTAGTCGCCTCAAGCCCCGTCCAGTAAATGCCGAGATTATTGGACATTATCGAGACCATCATGCTAAAAATAAATAAATTTTTCCAAAAATAGTAAAACTTAAATTTTCTTTTCGACAATCCGTGTTTTATTTCCGTCCTCACATATCCAAACGAATAAAAGGCAACAAATAATTCAAGGACTGAAACGGTAATAAGTATCACCAGATTGATATAATCTACAAAGAAAAGCCCTCCGAAAAATACCGTAATAGAATGAAAAAATAAAGAAATTGCGGCAACCGTTAAAAAAACTAATGTAGAAATTATCAGCTGCACATAGGACATCCATAGGACATCTATAAAAATGGAAAAAATTAATGCGGCGGCAGGAAGTATCAATACTAATTCATACATTGTATCAAGTCCTCTTTAATAATATAATAAACAAATTTTCACTCAAAATTCATACTCATGCGGCGGCATTTCTTCTCAGATTTAGTATGAGAATAGACAATATAAGTATGCTTACAAAAAGGTCGAAAAGCACGCCTAATTCAACTAAAAGGGGCATACCGTGGGTTATGCTATTAGCCGCTAAAAAAATAGCGTTGTCGATGGTTAAAAATCCGATAATTTGGGAGAACAAAGTTTTTCTTGTAATCATAAGCATAGCCCCAATCAAAAATGTAGCAAGGGAAATCGTGAAAACAAAAGCCCCGAATGTTATGCCTACCGTAACAATTTTTTGAGCTATCAAATTGGAAAGCAGGGTTAAAGAGCCTGCGAAAACAACTGCCTCCGGTATGCCTATATACATATCGATTTCTTTATCTATTTTAACCTTTTTAAGCGTTTTAAATAAAAAATAAGGTATCAAAATAACTTTAAAAATTACCGTAATAACAAAAGACCCGTATAAATTTATCGAATTAAAATGAACGGCGCCCATTAAAATATAAAATGCCAGCATAAGAGACTGAAAAGAATAAAGCTTTATTGCAAATTTTATAAAAGGCGAGCTTACGTTTAATACAACCGAAACAAGTATTAAAATAATAAAAAGTTCGGCTATTTTTTCCATTATCATTTTTGAAATTTCCCGCTTATCGAATTAACAAATAAATTAAAATCCCCTTATCGATAAAATCATCGCTATTAAAGACAGTATAAAAGAAACGGAAAGCACGTTCGGCACTCTGAATACCCGCATTTTAGGATTAACGATTTCGACTCCGGCAATAAGAATGCACAAAATTATCATCTTCAGAATGTAAACTATTAAAGCCATGGGAATTTGATAAATATTTACCGCCATATAAGGAAACAGTATAAGGGACATTACGGTTAAAAAAACGGTGAGTTTCAAATAACTTCCGTATTCGTAAATTCCAAGATGTTTTCCGCTTGCCTCTAAAATATTTGCTTCATGAAACATCGTAAGTTCAAGATGGGTTTCGGGGTTATCTATCGGAATCCTTGCGTTTTCGGATATGCTTACTATAAAAAGCGAGATAAACAGTAAAAAGGGGATGGCTATAGATACGGCATACGAATGAACGCCGTATAAAAACGCGTTTGAGGCTCCTTTCTGAATAAAATAAAAAATATCGGTTATTCTGCCCTGCTTTGTATAAATGGCAAGGGATATAAAAATAAATATTAAAGACGGCTCCGAAAGAACGGTTAAAAACCATTCCCTGCTCGCCCCCAACCCCCCGAAAGCGCTGCCCTGGTCCATTGCGTAAAGGGTCATAAAAAAGGTTGAAAGGGCAAGAGTATAAGCGATAAGTATTACATCGGAAGATATACCGAGTAAAGAATACCTGTAAAATGCCGGTAACATTAGTAATATTACGAGATAGGAAACAAAAACTATATAAGGGGCTATATTAGATATAAAAGTTGCGTCTTTCGACAAAACAACTTCCTTTTTTAATAATTTATTAAAATTTATATAAAACTGGAATATATTAATTCCTTTCTGACCCCTTGCCCGCTGTTTCAATTTATGAATGAAACCCGCAAAAAGGGGTGAAAGAAGGACTATTACGAAAAATTGAACAATCCCTATTATCAAATGTTGAATATTATAATTATAAGTCATATCGTTTATATGTACCCTGATTTCGGTATAATTTTTTGTCCCAACCCGCTTCAGCGATATTTTTGTCCACGAGCTTATCAAAGTACGCCTTTGATGTGGACAAAAATGCCATTTATTACCTTATTATAAATATGTATATAATGAAGCAAACAATTAACGATAAAAATAAATACCCTAAAGAAACATTTATATTTTCCGAATTAGCCGCTTTATTAAAAATTTCCGATAATTTTAAATACAATTTTTCCGCCGGAATATAAATATATTTTTCAAAAATATCGTTAATTTCTTCGGTATAAACCGATTTAGTCCTGAAATACTTTTTTACGTCCTTTTCAAAGTTAATCTCGGAAACGGAGGAATAAAAAGAGGAAAAAACTTTCATTATGCTTGACGAAAATCCGCCGCCGGAATACTGGGCTTTTGAATTTTTTTCGTCAAGTCCGCATGCCCATGTTTCGAATATTCTTTTTTTGCCGGAAGAAAATATTTTTAGATATAAAAATACGGCTGACGAAGCCGCCGCAAAAGCAATTGCTATTAAAGCCGGCGCATACAAAGAAAACGGACGGGCATTTATAATACGGACCGCCGAAAACGGATTTGAGCTTACCGTTCCGCCCGTCAAATAAAATATAACAGCATTTAAAGCCGATATTATTCGATAAGGATAAATACCGATAAAAATGCATAAAAAAACGGGGATTGCTATTCCTATTCTTTCGATAACATGTGGTTCTACCGCATTTTCGGCGTTTTCCGTCCTTGGTTTGCCCAAAAAAGTAATTCCGAACAATTTAGTAAAAGCGGCGCCCGCGGCGGCTCCGGTCAGCGAAAGGAGGGCAATGGCTATAACCGAAAAATACACCATATATAAATTATTCGTTAATACCGAACCAATGAGTGAAATATATAAGTACCACTCGCTCAAAAAGCCGTTTAAAGGAGGCATGGCGGAAATGGACATTACGCCGATAAGAAACAAGACGGACAACTGTCCCATTTTTTTTGAAAGGCCGCCGAGTTTTTCCATATTCCTGGTATGCGTATATTTGTCTATAAGTCCCGAACCCATAAATAGCGAACTTTTGCTTAAACCGTGATTTACTACATGAAGCAAGACCGCCAGCATAGCAAGATATTCTATGGATTTGAAATTTTCGACCTTAGCCCAGTAGGATACGCCTATGCCCATAAAAATTATGCCCATGTTTTCGATTGTAGAAAATGCCAGCAATTTTTTTATATCCTTTTGCGCCATTGCATACATAATGCCGAGAAGAGCGGATAAAGCGCCTATGACGAGAAGTATGATTCCAAGAAAAGGACCTGACCCTGAACCAAAGACAAATAAAAATTTTAAAATACCGTATATAGCCATATTTACCATAATACCCGACATAATGGCGGATATATTGGCGGGCGCAACAGGATGGGCATAAGGAAGCCATGTATGAAACGGCATAATACCGGCTTTAATCGAAAATCCCGTTATTGCCGCCGCCAATATCATAATTCCGGCGGCGCCTTTATAATAGTCGAAAGAAAGGGACGAGGTTTTTAAATACAGCATTATAAAGCTTGTCGTTATAAGAATGGTTCCAATATGCGTCATTAAAAAATATAAAAAGCCCGCCCTTCTGGATTCCTCGCTCCCCTCGTAAATAACCAATAAAAAGGAAAATATCGACATTAATTCCCAAAATATCAAAAATGTCAGCATATCGTTGCTTATAACAAGGATTATCATAGACATTATAAAGAAAAAAGAATAGAAAAAGAGGGACGGTTTTTTATCGTATATATCCCCGTATTTAATCGAAAAAATAGAAATAAATATAGAGAGGGACGATATAAATATTACGAAAAATAGGGAGAGGGCGTCAAATCTGAAAGAAAAATTTATAAAAGAGGATTTTATAATAAATTCTTGCTTAGAATCATAAAAACTTAAGCCTATAAAAAGGGCAGAGATTAAAATGGACAGACATCCGAAGAAATATCTGTAAATGCCGTTATATTTAGGATTCATTTGTTATTTATCAAAATTCTTAAGCCCCTTTCTTTTAAAAATTATTTACTTATTCATCCTTATAAAGCAAAGATAAATTAAAGCAAACTTTTTGGATTATAACAAAAATTAAAAAATTAGCAAGAAATATTTTCTATTGCAAAATCAAAGTAATTTTTAAGAACAAACTGCGAAATTCTCTCCTTTTTAAAGGGGAGATGAAAGCAGACCATATGCACTGTTCTTTACTTATTTATTGCGTGATTATTATAGAATATATGTTATACTGTGTATAATGAAAAATAAAGCAGTTCACTATGCTAAAAACATATAAATATCGGTTATATCCGACAAGAAAACAGACTAAAGAATTAGACTGGACGCTTGAGACCTGCCGTATCCTCTATAACTCCTGCTTAGTCGATAGAAACAGGCATTACGAACAGACGGGCAAAGGTTTATCCCGCATAGACCAGCAGAAGCTCTTAGTGCGGGATAAGAAAAACATCGAATATCTTACGGACATTCATTCACAGGTATTGCAGGATGTCTTATTCAGGGTAGAAAAAGCCTACAAAGCCTTTTTCCGACGGTTGAAAGATAGAAACGGCAAGGCGGGTTATCCCCGTTTTAAGAATATTGACAGGTATGATTCCATAACTTATACGCAGTCCGGCTTCAAAATAATTGAGCCCGCTAAATTAGCTTTATCTAAAATAGGATGCATAAAGCTTAAACTGCATAGAAACATAAATGGCGCTGTAAAAACATGCAATATCAAAAAAGAAGCGGATAAATGGTATGTCTGCTTTTCGGTAGAATATGAGCCCGTCCGTAAGCCTATCCCTGCTCAGCAAATAGGCATTGATGTAGGCATTAAGTCCTTTGCGGTTTTATCTAACGGCGAGGAGGTAGATAACCCCAAATATCTTGTTAAATCCGAAGAAAAACTTATTAAGAAACAAAAGCGGTTGTCGTCTAAAAAGAAAGGCTCGAATAACCGTAAGAAAGCAAGAATGCTCGTTGCTAAACTACATAAGAAAGTATCTGAGCAACGCAGGGACTTTCATCATAAAGTATCTCGCAAAATAGTAGATAATCACGGTTATATAGCAGTAGAAGACTTGCAAATAAAGAATATGGTTAAAAACCATAATCTCGCTAAATCAATTAATGATGCGGGCTGGGGGCAATTTCTATCTTTTCTGACATACAAAGCGGAAGAAGCTGGTTGTTATGTGGAGAAAGTAAATCCCCGCAATACATCGAAATCGTGTTCGATATGCGGATATGTCTATAAGGATATGACATTATCCGTAAGGAATTGGGTTTGTCCTATATGTAATACCGAACATAACAGGGATATAAACGCGTCTATAAATATAATAAATAAAACAATAGGCAGGGTACCTGCCGAATTTACGCTTGGGGAGATAAGCTCTATGGATATGCAAAAGCATGCCTTTTGCGTCGCAAGTAGCAATGCTTGCGCACTAAAAAGTATCTTATCAAAGAACCAAGAAGCCTGTCGATTTATCGGCGGGTAGTTCACTAGTTATTAATTCTTTTGTTCTTTTTGGTATATAATATGAAATATGCAACAAAAAGATATTCACGAGGCATATATTATGCGTACAACATTAAATATGTCGGGCAAGCCGTCCAAAGAAAGCAAAGAGGGTAAGGGCAAAGCGAAAAGAACCGCCTATCGGAATCTTTTTGAAAGGGTTAAGCAGAACGAAAGGGAAAAAATTAAAGAAGAACTTGATAAAAAAGAAATAAAAGATTATAACGAAGAAGAAAAAGGGAAATGAAAAAAATAATCCACGTTCACAAATAATTGGGGGACCACAATATGGATATTAAAAATGCGGCTTACCCTGCTTTGCATTTATGGTGGAGATATACATGGAGAATGTGGTTATTTCTTTTTGCGATAGGGGGCATGCTTGTTATCATAGGAAGCCTTTCGTTGGGTGAAAGCGGTATGATGTTTTTTGCCGAAATGATGAAAAATCATCTATACCGTTATACACCCTATAATATGAAAGTAACGGGGATAATGACCGCGCTTATATTAATATTTTTTATTGCGGCGTTATTTTTCGGCGTATGGCTGTTTCGTTCCGTGCTTTTTAAGAAAAGCTTCATTTTTAACGATAAACCGGAAAGATTTTCTGTAAGTTACGATAAGCAGGTTTTAAATATTCCCGCATCGTGGAATAATGCCCTGGGGCTTTGGTGGGGTGTTGTCTGGCGCGGCTTTCTTTTAGGTATTATTGCGCGGCTGCTATTTTTTTGGACAGGTCCTTTAATGATGCTGATTAATATTGCCGTAAGTTATTTGGCATTTTTATGGCTTTTATTATATAATTATGGAAAAACTAAGATAATCGTATCGGCATCAACCGATGATTTCACGAATAGCGGCATTCAATATTCCAAAAATAGATAAACGGGTTATAGCCCAAATTTGCCGATAGAAAATTATTTAATTCTGGCATTTCCGTCCACATCAAAGACATGCTTTGATAAACGTGGACGGAAATATCGCTTTCGCGGGAATGACAATATGAGGTTTTAACGTTTCACCCAACGGGTGTCATTCCTGCGAAAGCAGGAATCCAGTGTCTTTAAGCTTTTGAGGTCAATTTATTAATTTCTATCGGCAAATTTGGGTTATAGGATTTATGTTTCACATGAAACAAATTTTTCGGTAAATCAGGGCTTATGGCATCTCATCAACAAAATGCTAACGGCGGCAGGGGTGATACCGGAAATCCTGCCTGCTTCGGCGATGGTTTCGGGCTTAATCTTATTAAGTTTTTCGATTACTTCGAGCGATAGACCCGGAATTGTCTTAAAATCGATGCCTTTACTTAATTTAATGCCTTCAAATTTTTTTAACCTGCTGATTTCCTCTTTTTGTCTGTTAATATAACCTTCATATTTAATAAAAAGCTGAACGCGGCTTGATATATCTCTGCCGAATCTGCCCTTTTCCGTCCCAAATTCACTCATAAGATTTTCCATCGTAACATCCGGCCGCTTTAACATATCGTAATATTTTCCGTTTTCACAGGATTTAAAAAAAGATAATAATTCATTAAACTTGGATAATCTGTCTTTATATATGGAGTATCTTTCCTCGTCTAACAAGCCTGCCTCTTTGCCGTATTCGCAAAGCCTGAAATCGGCATTGTCTTCCCGCAATAAAAGCCGGTATTCGGCGCGCGATGTAAACATTCTGTAAGGCTCCATGGTTCCGAGCGTAATTAAGTCGTCGATTAAAACTCCGATATACGCCTCGTCTCTTGCAAGTATCAAAGGCTTTTCGCCCTTAATCTTCAAAGCGGCGTTAATTCCGGCGATAATCCCCTGAGCCGCCGCTTCTTCATAGCCCGATGTTCCGTTGATCTGCCCTGCCAAAAAAAGGTTTTCCACCTTTTTAGTTTCCAGAGAATGTTTAAGCTGGGTCGGCAGTACATAATCATATTCAATGGCATACCCCGGCCTCATGATTTTAACATCTTCAAGCCCTTTTATCGTTCTCAAAAATTTAAGTTGCGTGCCTAACGGCAGGCTTGTCGAAAGCCCGTTCGGATAGTATTCGACGGAGTCAAGACTTTCCCTTTCCAAAAATATCTGGTGTCTTTCTTTATCTTTAAACCTGACGACCTTATCCTCTATGGATGGGCAATATCTTGGCCCCACGCCCTTAATAACCCCGCAATATAAAGGGGATTTATCCAGATCGTTTAAAATTATATTATGGGTTTTTTCGTTTGTATAGGTTATATAACAACTAATGCTATTCGTGATATTTTTACCCGATATGGAAAAAGGTATAAAATCATCCTCGCCTTTTTGCTCCTCAAGCTCGGAAAAATCGATCGTTCTTCCGTCTAATCTTGGGGTTGTGCCTGTTTTAAGCCTTCCGAGTTCAAGACCGTTTTCGATTAAACTTAAAGAAAGCTTACCTGCGGCAAAATCCCCCGCCCTTCCAGCGCTATAATTAAAAAGGCCGATATGGATAAGCCCCCTTAAAAATGTTCCGGTAGTTAAAATAACCGCATTCGAATAAAGCCGTTCGCCCGTCCATAAAACAACTCCCGCGGCTTTGCCGCCGGAGGCAATCAAAGAATCGACCATAGATTGAATTATCGTCAAATTGCCTGCCGACTCCAAAGCCTTTTTCATATAAGTTTTATATTGGAACATATCGGCTTGGGCGCGGGAAGACCTGACCGCAGGACCTTTTTTGGTATTAAGCGTTCTAAACTGAATACCTGTTTCATCTATCGCCTTTCCCATTTCTCCGCCAAGGGCGTCGATTTCCCTTACGAGATGCCCTTTGGCTAAGCCGCCTATCGCAGGATTGCAAGACATCTGTCCGATGTTGTCCAAATTAATCGTAATGACGGCGGTTCTTAAGCCCAATTTTGCGGCCGCCAAAGCGGCTTCTATGCCGGCATGCCCGGCGCCGACGACAATTACATCGAAAAAATTATCTTTATCTTTTTTTATAATCATTAATCGATAAACCAAAATAAGCTATTTTTATTTATTATAACATTATTGCACCCATTATATATTAAATACAAAAATAATCGCATTGTTACAGCAAAATGATAATGTCCCTTGCCATTGTATCCTCCTAATAGAATAATTAGGGGAGAATATTTTATAGCATTATCGCAAAGGTGACATTTCTATTTTGCCTCGCATCCGATATTTATAAAAATATCCCGTACGACATTTTATCCGGTTTAAATTCCGGTTTAAATAATGATACAGAGAAATATGTACGCAATTTCTTTAACTATAATTATGATTATTTGACGCTGCATCCGCCGGACGAAATTATTTTATTTGAGGGATTTTTAAGGCCATTTTTGGAGTCTATGGCTATGGACATTAATAACCTGCACGGACAAAACATTGACGAATATAGCGCGGGAGCTGGCGCCTACACGGATAATTTTGTAAATACCTGCTCTTTTTGTGGCAGCGTTCCTTCTTTCGGCTTTTTAAAATCCGACGACGAAACGCAAAATTATTTAATGCTTGAATGTTCGAGGTGCGGAAACGCATGGAGATATTACAGGGTTCAGTGTGTTTTCTGCGGGGAAGAAGATCCGTCCAAACTGGAAATTTTCAAATCGGATGAATACGGCAATGCCGGTTTGCAATACTGCAAGACATGCGGAAATTATCTTAAAATAATTGACCTTAGAAATAATCAGGCTCTTATACCCGAAATAGAGGATATTCTTGCCATCCCCCTCGATATCTGGATCCATAAATATGCCTTTAGAAATTTCCGCAAACATGTCTTTGTGATATCTCCAAAAGCCGCAAAACCGTCTCTATCATATTATTTCCCGATGCAAAACTCTTTGAAAAGTTTGCCCAGTATATCTTCATTTGTAACGCCGCCGATTATTTCATCCAGATAACAGGTAGCCTCCCTTAAATCAATTGATATAAGTTCAAGCGGCTCGCTATTTTTATACTTCAAAATTCCTTTTTGCAATAAGTCATGGGATTTTTCCAACAGCGTCTTTTGCCTTATAGTCGTGATGCCGACATCTTCTTTAACGCCGCTTTCGATTTTTAAAATTATATCGTAAAGGGCATCTTTTAACAAATCTATTCCGATATTATTTTTAACGCTCATCAAAACCAACTTTGATGATGTAAAAAGACCCGCCGCCTTCCTAAATAGCTCATCCTTTTTATTTATTAAATCACCTGGCGACAATAAATCAATCTTATTCAAAACTAAAATCACATTTTTAAGCTTGAGTATTTCATAATCTACGGTGAAATCATCCTGCGCATCGCAAATATAAATTACTATATCGGCTTTTTCTATTTGCCCGTATGTTAATTTTATACCTTCGCTTTCGATTAAATCATTGGATTTACGCAATCCCGCAGTATCGACGACTTTTATCGGTTTATTGAATAAAAATATATTGTCTTCGATGTAATCCCTCGTGGTTCCGGGCATATCCGAAACGATTGCCCTGTTTTTTCCCAACAAGGCATTTAAAAGACTG
Organism: bacterium; assembly: GCA_021831025.1. Taxonomy (GTDB): domain Bacteria; phylum SZUA-79; class SZUA-79; order Acidulodesulfobacterales; family Acidulodesulfobacteraceae; genus Acidulodesulfobacterium. The sequence goes on from JAKBNN010000073.1 coordinate 36,526, forward strand.
GACTTTCCGGCATTAGGTTTTCCCGCTATAACAACGCTTAAACCCTGCCTGTTTAAGTTATAATTTTCATAAGAGTTAATCAAATCTTTAATTGAACCGGCAAGATTATAAGCCGCTTTAAAGAACTCGTTATCCATATCCTTAAACTCTTCCTCCGGAAAATCGATTAAAGCCTCCACCGCGGCCAAAAGATAAAGATAATCATCTTTAACGGCTTTTATCCTTTTTTCCAGAAGACCGTTCAATTCGTTGTTGGCAATCAAAAGCGCCTTTACCGAATTAGCCTTTATAATTTCTAAAATTGCCTCTGCCTGAATAAGGTTTATCTTGTTATTTAGGTATGCCCTTTTGGTGAATTCCCCGTTATAGGCAAGCCTCGCCCCCGATTTCAGTATGATTTCAAGAATATGCCGCGTATTAAATATGCCTCCGTGGGGATATAGCTCGAACATATCCTCGCCGGTGTATGAATCCGGACCTTTTATATAAACGCAGGCGGCTTCATCTATAAAGGAACCTATAAACGGATCATAAATCCGGCCGGCATAAAAATAACGCGGCGTAAGCGGATAAGCGCCTTTGCCGTACGGCTTAAAAATTTTTCCCAGAACGGTTATGGCATCTTCGCCCGAAGCCCGTATAATGCTTATAGCGCCCTCGCCGGAGGGGGAAGATATTGCGCAAATAGTGTCGATTTCTTTAAAAAGCGAGGATTTAACGGCCATTTTTAACTAACCTTAACCATATAAAGGCATATAATTATATAATAACCATGCAACGAAAATAATGAAACAACCCTGGATTTATCTAATTTACCGGTCGGATAATTAAGCAAATTTTCTATTAATAATATATTGTTGGGCGATGGTTAATATATTGTTAACCGTCCAGTATAAAAGAAGCCCTGCAGGAAAATGGATAAAAACAAAGGTAAAAACTATCGGAAGGATTAACATTATTTTAGCCTGAGTGGGGTCCCCGATAACGGGGTTCATTTTTTGCGAAATCAACATAGTCAGCCCCATTAAAACGGGTAAAATATAATAAGGATCCTGGATTGAAAGATTATGTATCCAGAAGACAAACGGCGCATTTCTAAGCTGTATGGACATTAAAAGCGTCATATACAAGCCGTAAAAAACCGGAATTTGCAATATCATGGGCAGGCATCCGCCAAAAGGGTTGACTCTGCTTTCTTTATAAAGTTCCATAATTTTTTTATTTAATTCTGTCTTGTTGTCTTTATATCTTTCCCTTAATTCGTTTATTTTAGGGGTTAACTTTTGCATCTGCTTCATCGATTTAAAACCCGTATAGGTAAGCGGATAAAAAACGATTCTTATGGCCAAAACAAGGAGTATTATTGCAAGACCGTAATTAGGGACAAAGCCGTAAAAAAATTCCAGTATGTGCAATAAAATTATCGAGAAAAATCCAAAAAATCCAAAATTCAGAGTTGAATTAAGGCTGTGCCCCAGCGGCGTAAGCAGGGATAATTTTTTTGGACCGCCGTAAACCTGCAAAGAAATATCGGCGGTTTTTTTAGGAGAAATCAATACCATTTTGGGGATTATAAAAGAGATTATTTTATCGGTTTTTTTAACGGAAACGGTATCGCCCGGCAATACCGCCGCAAGCATAAAGTATTTTGAGTTAAAACCCGCAAACGAAATATCTCCTTTGTATTTTGTAGTTTGGGTCGTATCAGGTGTTACGGAACCTTTATTAACATAAATAATCGGCGAAAAATTGATGTAATTTAAATTTTTAGAAACAGGTTTTAAGGCAGCCGAAAGAACATAATGACCCTTGAATACTATAGGTTTATTTGTAAGGTTTTTAATAGAAATGTCATTGGTTAAAAGATATTTTCCGTTTAAAAATTTATAGTCCTTTACTAAGATTATTTTATTATTAATATCGTAAAAAAATTTAACCGAATCTTTTTCTTTTTTTATGTTTACAAGCTTAAGGGACGATTGGGCATTTTGGGGAATAAAATTAATTATCTGCGCTATTTTTTGCGTGTTTGCCAGATTAACCTTGTTTTCTAAATTTTTTTCGGTATATGAATAATTTAAAAGATTTAATTTGGAAACGGCGCCGCCCGGTATGTTAAACATTGCATAAATTTTGTCCCCTTTATATGATACGCTTTTGATGGATTGGACGGATTTTGATACGGCAATCGGCTTTTTAGATTTGGAAGGGGCATTTTTTTCTACGACAGGTTCCTTGGTCTGCACCTGCGTAATCTTGCTGCTTGTAGCCGCCGGCTTGGTAACCGCTGCCTTGTTTTGCTCTGCGTGAGGCATAAAATAGCCCCATGCTAAAATTAAGATAACGGATAAAATTGACGCGATTATAATTCTTTTTTCCAAAAAAATTCTCCATTAAAAATATTAGTTTCTGGGAACAGGGTCGTATCCGCCTTTCGATAAAGGATTGCACCTTAAAATCCTGTACGAAGAGAGATATAAAGCTTTGATAAAGCCAAAAGACTTAAAACATTCAAGCGCATACTCCGAACAAGTTGGATAAAACCTGCAGCTTTGCGGCAGCAAGGGAGATATAAATCTCTTATAAAAATTTATTATTCCTATAAAAATCTTATTTAGAATTTTCATTTTATTAACAAAAACTCAAGCTCATCGGATAATTGTCGCTTGGAAGAAGGATGCCTTGCAATTAGAATTGCGCAATTGATTTTTTTAAGGTTATATTGATTAAGCCTTATAAATTCTTTAATCTGCCTTTTTAACTTATTTCGCCTTGCCGAATTTAAGAGCCTTTTTTTAAAAGATATTAAAAATTTAAATCGATCGGATTCGGTATAAAAGATAATCGAGCTTTTTTGAAGTTTTTTACTGCCTTTATTAAAGATATAGTTAATATATCCTTTATCTTTTAATTTAAAACTATCCCTTAATTTAAACCTGATAGGTGAAATAGCCATTCAAGCCGGCGCTAAAAATAAATATATTTTTGGTAATCGATAAAAAATTTACAAGAGTAAAAAATTATTTGGAACTTATAACTGGAACCAGTATCTTGCGCCCTTTTCTTCTGCGTCTCGATAAAACTAATCTTCCGTTCTTTGTGCTCATGCGGCTCAAAAAACCGTGCGTTCTCTTTCTTTTTAATTTACTGGGTTGAAATGTTCGTTTCATAAGGTTGCTCCAAACTAAATTTTAAAATTATGATAAATTTTAATTAAAGCAAATAAGAATAAAGATGTCAAGAATTTTTATTTTCGCCACTTTAAAGCCAAAATATGTTATCATAAGGGTGCAAGAAGAAATTTATTCACTAACATATTGATTTTATTATAAAAAATTTATCATAATATTATTGAAATATATTTAAAAATTTGATAAGGTTTTAATTATCGCATATTTTTATTTTGTTTTATTTTAAGATTTATTAAAAGTATTAAATTAATTTAAATAAATCTTAAATTTTAAAATATAACTTATCGTAATTATTATACTTTTAGAGTTATCAACAAGTGTTGATAACTCTGTTTAATTCTAATATTCCTCTTATTATAAATAATACTAAATAATACATTTATGGATTTTGTAGAACCCTTATTGGAAGAATTAAGAAAAGAGATAGGCAGTAATAATTTTAATATCTGGTTTATTCCTGCCAATATTACATTAAATAAAAATACCATAACCTTTTCTGTCCCTAATAAATTCTTTAAAGATATTATAAACGAATCTTATAAAGATATTATTTTAAATATCTGGAAAAAACTAAACAATAACGATGAATTAAATTTTATTTACGATATAAACGACGAAAACGGCTATGATATTAAAAATTATTATCAAAGCCTGATTAAAACGGATAATAATAAAATTAATCAAGAAGAAAATAATAGCTGTTTAACCGGAGTATCTTTAACCGCGCAGTCTGATGCAAAAAATAAACCCGCGAATAAAAAAAATCTTAAAAAGAATTATATAAATTTAAATCCCAAATACACTTTCGAAAATTTCGTTATAGGCTCCGGAAATCAGTTTGCGCATGCGGCCAGCTTTGCCGTTGCCAATCTCCCCGGGCAAACATATAATCCAATGTTTATCTATAGCGATGTCGGGCTGGGCAAAACGCATTTGCTCAATGCTATCGCTAATAAAATAATTAAAGAAAAGGATTTAAATATATGCCTTGTTTCATCGGAAAAATTTACAAATGAAATGATTACTTCCATAAGGGATGATAAGATGGTAGAATTTAGAAATAAATATAGAAATGTCGATGTGCTTTTAATAGACGATATACAATTTATTGCAGGAAAAGAACGCACTCAGGAGGAGTTTTTTTATACCTTTAATTCGTTGTATGAAAACCAGAAACAGATTGTCGTTTCAAGCGATAAAATTCCAAGGGATATTATAAGCCTCGAAGAAAGAATAAGGTCAAGATTTGAATGGGGATTAATAGCGGATATTCAACCGCCCGATTTTGAAACCAGGATAGCAATCCTTAAAAAAAAGGCTTTCCTTAATAATATAGATTTCCCCGACGATGTTCTAAATCTTTTGGCGGATAAAATTAGTTCCAATATAAGGGAATTAGAGGGCGCAATGATTAAAATCGCCGCCTTTTCGTCGTTTACCGGAAAACCTATTTCAATAGACCTTGCGAGAGAGGCTACTTTAAATATTTTAAAGGAGGAAGAAAAGGTTATTACGGCAGAGGCGGTAATAAAAGTTGTCTGTAATTATTTTAATATTAAAATCTGCGATATTAAATCAAATAAAAAATTAAAGGAATTTGTCGTTCCTCGGCAATTAGCGATGTATTTAATAAGGAATCACACTAATTTATCGTTTCCAGAAATAGGCGACAAATTTGGCGGCAAGGATCATTCGTCTATTGTTTATGCGGTTAATAAAGTTAAAAAAATACTAAAAAATAACGATGAATTAGAAAAAACTTTGGATACTATTATTAAAATAATTAAAAAATAGTTTATATAAAATTAATAAAATATTGTTGATAAAAATGTTTAATTCATGTTTATATCGTGTTTAAAAAAAATAATTAAAAAAAATTAAACAATGTTTTTTAGAAAAGGCATGAAAATTCCACATATTATTAAACAATATATTATTTAATAATTCTAAATAGTTATAGAGTTATAAACAGATTAAACGCCACTATTACTATTAAGTTTTTAAAATATTATTAAATTAATAATAATAATAGGAAAATTAAAAAATGTTAAATTTTAAAATTCAAAAAGGGAGTTTTCTAAATTGCTTATTTATAGTTCAAGGGGCATCCGAAAGAAAAGGAACCCTGCCTATTCTTTCTAATCTTTTAATAGAAAATATAGGAAAAGATTCTATTAAAATAAGCGCAACGGATTTAGAAATTAGCATTATAACATATTGCAAAGCGGAAGTTACCTCCGAAGGAAAGGTTGCCGTAAATTCAAAAAAAACCTACGGGGTTGTAAGAGAGTTTCCTGAAAGTAAAAATAAAGACGGCATTTTTATAAGTTTTAAAGAAAATGATTCAGGAATTATTACTATCAGCTATAAAAAAACGGTTTTTAAATTAACGACGGTGCCTGCCATAGATTATCCGACGATTGTTGATTTTAAATCGGAAGATAATTTTAATATCGATTTTAAAATATTAAAGAAACTTATTAATAATGTTATATTTTCCACGGCGGCGAACGAAGAGACAAAGAGAAATCTTACCGGCGTATATTTTGCTTTAGTTAATTTAAACGGGAAGGATTATCTCAGATTAGTTGCAACCGATGGGCATAGATTAGCTTTAGCTCAAGCGGAAATTATTTATAGCGGTAAAATAAATGAAGGTATTTATGATTTGTTAAAAAATGGAGTGATAATACCTAAAAAGGTTTTAGCCGAGATTTTAAAGTTGGATAAATCTGATTCGGTTGATATTTCAATAAATTCAAATAATATATTTTTTAATTTTACCGAAAAATTTATCGCTCCACCCCCGGCCCCCGGTCTATCAAAACCCCTTAAAGATTTGGATAGCGAAGATATTCCAGTAAAGGGTACCGAGCTTATATCCAGATTAATCGAAGGAAAATTTCCGGATTATCAAACCGTAATACCTAAAGATAATTATAAGACATCGATAATAGATACTAAGAATTTTTTTAATTCGATTAAAAGGGTTTCTTTATTGGCCGAGGAAAAAAGCCATTCTATAGAACTAAGTTTCAGCGATAATAATTTACTAATTAAAACTGTAAATACAAGCGTTGGAGAGGCAAGCGACGAATTAGATATTAAGTATAGCGGCGAACCCATAAGTATTAAATTAAATTCAAGGTATATTATGGATTTTATCTTAAACATTATGGAGGAAAATATAAAAGTCAAGTTTAACACGATTTACACCCCGTTCGTCATCGAGCCGTTCACGGATGACAAGAAAGGCGAAGGTAAAATAATGGAAGTTATAGGCGTATTTATGCCTATGAGATATTAATATATTAAATGAGGTAATTAATGAGCGAAAACGAAAAAAATTTATATAAAGATAGCAGCGGAACCTATAAAGGCTCTGATATTCAGGTTTTGGAAGGATTGGAGGCCGTTAGAAAGATACCCGGAATGTATATAGGTTCAACCGGCATAGAAGGACTTCACCATTTAGTTTACGAGGTTGTGGATAACAGCGTAGACGAAGCATTGGCCGGCTATTGTAAAAATATATATGTCCGCATCAACATTAACGGCAGTATTACCGTAGAAGATGACGGAAGAGGGATCCCCGTGGATATTCATGAGCCCCAGGGTGTTTCAGCGGCACAGGTTGTTCTTACCGTACTTCATGCCGGAGGCAAGTTTGATAAAAAGTCATATAAGGTATCCGGCGGTCTTCACGGCGTCGGCATCTCCGTCGTGAACGCGCTGTCCAAAAGATTAGATATGGAAATATATAGGGACGGCCATGTTTATAGGCAAAGCTATAGCAAAGGCGTCCCGCTCGGCAAACTTGAACAATGCGAAAAGACCACAAAAAGAGGAACATCCATAACCTTTTCACCCGATGACGAGATTATGGAGGCTAACGGCTTTGATTTTGATATATTATCAAACAGGCTAAGGGAGCTTGCCTTTTTAAATGCAGGCATACATATAAATATTATAGACGAAATCAATAATAAATCACATGACTTTAAATATGACGGCGGCATTAAATCTTTTGTCGAATATATAAATCAGAATAAAAGCGTCATCATAAAAGAACCGATTTTAATATCGGCAAAAAAAGACGATGTTATAACGGAAATCTCCCTTCAATATAACGACGGCTATTCAGAAATATTATATTCGTATGTAAACAATATCAACACAAAGGAAGGGGGGACGCATTTAGTAGGTTTTAAATCCGCTTTAACAAGGGTTATAAATAATTATTACACGGCAAATTTAGCCAATTTCAAAGATAGAGGCGGTAAACGCAACGAAGTTATTCAAATTTCAGGCGATGATGTAAGAGAGGGTTTAATCGCTGTTATAAGCATTAAAATGCCCAACCCCCAGTTTGAGGGCCAAACTAAAACTAAACTCGGCAACAGCTTCGTTAAAGGTGTCGTTGAATCCTTAGTGAATGAAAAGCTTACCGAATTTTTTGACGAAAATCCCCCTGTTGCAAAAATAATAGTGGAAAAGGCATTAGACGCCTCAAGGGCAAGAGAAGCTGCAAGAAAAGCAAAGGAACTTGTCAGGAGGAAAAGTTTATTAGATTTTTCATCTTTACCCGGAAAATTAGCAGATTGCCAGGAAAAAGACCCTTCGCAGTGCGAAATATATATAGTAGAAGGGGACTCGGCAGGCGGCAGTGCCAAACAAGGGCGGGATAGGAAATATCAAGCCATACTCCCCTTAAAAGGAAAGATATTAAATGTCGAAAAAGCCAGACTCGAAAAAATGCTGGGTTCAGAAGAGATAAAAATATTAATTACCGCTTTAGGCGGCGGAATCACCTCCGGTTCTAAAAAAGAAGAAAGTTTTTTTAATTTAGAAAAACTGAGATACCATAAGATAATCATAATGACCGATGCAGATGTGGACGGCTCGCACATCAGGGCATTGCTGCTTACTTTTTTTTACAGATATATGAAAGAAGTTATAGAAAACAGTTATCTTTATATCGCTTTACCGCCGCTTTACAGGATCAAAAAGGGTAACGGCGAGCATTATCTTAAAGATGAGGAATCCTTAGACGAATATCTTTTAAACGAGTCCCTTAATTCTTTAAACGTTTATAGAAAGCCGGAAGGTTCGAACGAAGAACATATTTTAGATAAAAAATGGATTAAAGATGCGATTAATAAAATAAAAGCTTACAAGAGTTTAATCGATAAATTAAGTAAAATCCATATAAATAAAAAGATAGCGGAATACTTAATAAACGGCGATTTTATCGCAAACGATCTATTGATTGCCAAAGAGCAGGGGGCGTCCCTCGGCCCAAAATATTCAGGCAAATTAGCCATGTTAATCAATGATTTTCAAAGCCTGAATTGCAATATAAGCGTTACGGGCGATGCCGATTTTGAAGATTATTTTAAAATATTAGTTCAATACGATAACTTTAATCCCCTTACTTATATCGATAAAAAGTTTTTAGACTCCATCGACTACAAAACAATTTATAATTTGGACAAAGAGATAAAATCATTAGATTTTTCCAATTTGGTTGTTGTAGTAGAATCCAGAAAGTTTAAAATAAAAAATCCGGATGAATTTTATGACATTATTAAATCAAAAATTCCCCAAAATATTTCCATTCAAAGATATAAAGGTCTTGGAGAAATGAACCCCGAGCAACTCTGGCAAACAACTATGAACAAAGAGACGAGGACATTAAGAAAGGTTAATATAAACGACCTTGTGGAGGCAGATGGAATGTTTGACATTCTGATGGGTGATAAGGTTGAGCCGAGGCGTAAGTTTATTGAAGATAACGCCCTTAATGTGGTAAATTTGGATATTTAGCTTTAAAGAACGACTACTGAGATTTTTGTTTATCGCTTTTAGTTTTTGACCTTTTCACGGGGATTGTTTTGGCTGCCCCCTGCGCAGGTTTTTTTGAGCGGATTTTTGACGCTTTAGCCGGTTTTCTTTTTGCCTGCCGTTTCTTTTTGCCTGCCGTCTTTTCGCCGGAAATCAGGTTTGGGGATTCCGGCTGCGGTTGCTCCCCGTCATTCAAGGGATTAATTTGATCTTTTAAATCCGAAGATGCTTTTTTAAACTCCCTGAGCCCCTTACCGAGAGTTTTGCCAAGTTCCGGAAGTTTCGTGGGACCGAATATTAATAGAGCAACTACGATAATAATAAGTATTTCCTGTGTTCATATTCCAAACATTTTTTTACCCCCTATATAAAAATTATATAATAATTTATTAAAATATTCAAATGAAAGGACTAACCCTAATCCTGCAATAGAAATTTATTTTCTGGATTCCCGCTTTCGCGGGAATGACAATGCAGAGATTGAGGTTTTAACCTAAAAGATGTCATTCCCGCGAAAGCGGGAATCCAGTATTTACATATAAAAGAAACATCTAAATATTTTCTATTGCAGGATTAAGGACTAAAATGTTGTTCGTAAATGATATTTTCTACAGTATTCAGGGCGAATCTTCCTTTGCCGGTTATCCGTGTAAGTTCGTCAGGCTTGCGGGCTGCAACCTTAAATGTTCTTATTGCGATACCGAAGAGGCTTTAACGACCGAAAATTCCAGAAAATTAGCCGTAAGCGAAATTGTTAATGATTTAAGTAAGATAGGCGGAAAAATAAGGCTTGTGGAGATTACCGGCGGCGAACCCTTAATTCAGGAAGCCGTTTATGGATTGTTCGATGAATTAATAAAATTAAATTATACGGTATTATTAGAAACCAACGGGTCGATAGACTTAAAAAGCGTTCCCGGGCATGTTATAAAAATTGTCGATATAAAATGTCCTTCAAGCGGTTTTTCCCATAAGAATAATTATAAAAATTTAGATTATATTACTGCAACGGATGAGCTGAAGTTTGTTATAGGAACGGAAGATGATTATGCCTTTGCTAAAGATTTTTTAAAAAATAACTTGATAAAAACATCAAAAATTATATTCTCCGCGGCCTTCGCCGCTATGTCTTCGAAAGATCTGGCATTAAAAATATTAAGAGATGAATTGAATGTTAGGTTGGGAATACAGCTTCACAAAGTTCTGCAATTAAAATAAATCCGGTTTACGGCATCATCCTTCCGCCCTTGCCCGATAATGTCATAATATTATTAAAAACAAAAATGCAGATACCCGAAAACTCCATTAGGGCAAAAAAGCTAAGGGCTAAAATAGAATAAAATCCGGAAGACCCGTCTTCTGAAATAATCCATGTAAAAGCCATGCCGATTAATCCTATATTGGCGAGGTAAAATTGAACCGTTACGAGTATTTCGCTATAAAGTTTAAAGCCGCTGAAACGGGGTAAAACATGATAACCTACGGAATATATCATCATAGCGATAAATCCCAGCAAAAGGAAATGAACATGGGCTAAAAGCAAATAGTTAACCCACGGAGGATAAATTGCCATAACTAAGCCGAGGCCAGCCCCGATAATCAAATATA
>JAKBNN010000020.1 GCA_021831025.1 bacterium
GAAGACGGGACTATCGTCGCCGACGACATGAATGAATACGAATTTGTCGAGCTTGCAAACAGGCTGAAGCCGGATTTAGTCGCCTCGGGGATAAAAGAAAAATATGTTTTTCAGAAAATGGGAATACCTTTCAGACAGATGCACTCATGGGATTATTCCGGACCTTATCACGGTTACGACGGCTTTGAAATATTTGCAAGAGATATGGACCTTGCCGTAAACAGCCCGTCGTGGAAATTGGTTAAGCCGCGCTGGAAAAAATAAAAGAAATAAAATAACGCATAAAAAAGGAGGTTATTATATATTATGGAAAAAAAGGAGGTTAAAAAGATAAAAGATTGGATGAATACCGAGGAATATAAAGAAAAAAACTTTAACAGAAAGGCTATTACGATAAATCCGGAGAGAGCCTGCCAGCCGCTCGGAGCGGTATTATGCGCCGCGGGTTTTGAAGATACTATGCCTTTTGTTCACGGTTCCCACGGGTGCGTCGCCTATTATAGAAATAATCTATCCCGTCATTTCAGGGAGCCGATTGCGGGGGTTTGCACATCTTTAACGGAGGACGGCGCGGTTTTCGGGGGACAGGCAAACGGATTAGAGGGTTTTAAAAATGCAACCGCTCTATATAAGCCGAAGATGTTTGCAATATCGACGACCTGTATGTCCGAAATTATCGGAGACGACCTTGGTTCTATCGTAGGCATCGCTAGAGAAAAAGGTCATTTATCCGAAGATATAGCGGCGCCGTACGCAAATACGCCGAGTTTTGTAGGCTCTCATCTCGAAGGTTACGATAGTATGCTTAACGCAATAATAGAAGCGCTCGGTAAAAAATCGGACGCAAATAAACCGGGCACGATAAACATAATTCCGGGTTTTGACACGACTATCGGCAATATTAACGAGATTAAGAGGATTTTAAAAATTTTCGGAATAAACTATCTTGTTCTTGCAGACTATTCGAATACCTTAGATAGCCCTTTAAACGGGGAGTATAAACTATACCCTGACGGCGCTACAAAGCTTGAGGATGTTAAAAATTGCGTAAACAATAAAGCCGCTATTGCCCTGCAGAAATTTTCTACAAAAAAAACGGCGGCGGCATTATCCGAAAAATTCGGCCAGGATGTCAGGGTCGTCAAAAGTCCTATCGGAATAAGTTATACCGATGAATTTTTAATGACGCTTTCCGAACTTTCCGGCAAAGAAGTTCCGAAAGAGCTTGAAGACGAAAGAGGTAAGGCAATAGACTCTATGACGGATGCACAGCAGTATATTCACGGAAAAAAATTTGCGATATTCGGCGACCCGGATATGCTCATGGGATTAACGAGTTATCTCCTTGAAATGGGCGGAATTCCAAAATATGTGTTATGTTCAAACGGTACGGAAGAATTTAAAAAAGAAACCCTCGATTTGTTTGCCTCTTATTCGGAAAATCAAGGCGAGGTTTATATAGACAAGGATTTATGGCATTTGAGGTCATTGCTCATGACGGGACCAGTCGATATGCTTTTGGGACCGTCCCACGGTAAATTTGCGGCAAGGGAAGCTAACATTCCTCATATCAGGGTAGGCTATCCCATTTTTGACAGGGTAAATATTCATCGCTATCCGCTTTACGGGTATAGCGGGGTTATTAATCTGACCACATGGATAGTTAATAAATTTTTGGATATTTTGGATGATACCAGCGACGATGCCCATTTCGAGCTTATGAGGTAAATTTGGCAATATTAACCTAACAAGATTTAAATTAAAGGAAGTGATACAAAATGCACATTACAGCCAAAGAAGAATATTTTGACGAGCCTGCCTGCGAGCATAACGGCGTTGCTAAGGATAAAAAAGCCTGTAAAACGGCAACACCGGGTTCTTCAACCGGCGGATGCGCGCTTGACGGGGCATATATTGTTTTAAGCCCGATAAAAGATGCCCTGAACATAGTACATGCTCCGATAAATTGTCTTGGAAATAGTTATAATCAAAGAACATCCGAAACTACTCAAAGAGAAAACTATTATATGTACGGTTTTACGACGGCGATAAATGAAAACGACCTCATTTTCGGCTCGGAAGACAAATTAAGGCAGGGCATAATTTATGTTTTTAACAGGTTTAAACCGAAAGCGGTGTTTATTTATAACACATGCGTGCCGGCGCTGACGGGGGAAGATATAGAAGGGGTTTCCAAGGAACTTGCGGCTACACTTAAAATTCCCGTTGTTCCGGTTTTTTCGCAGGGGTTTTCGGGAAATAAGAATCTTGGCAATAAAATTGCGGGAGATGCCCTTTTTACTTATATTATAGGGAGAAAAGAACCGGAAATAGATTTATTATCGGATTATAACATAAATTTAATAGGCGAATATAATATCAGAGGAGAGCTTTTTTTAATAAAAAAGGCTCTAAAACAGGCAGGCATAAATGTTCTTTCAACCATAACGGGGGACGCTACGATAGAAGAAATAATGTATTCCCACAAAGCGGGGCTTAATGTCGTGGTGTGCTCTAAGGCCTTGATATATCTGGCAAGAAAAATGAAGGAAAAATATGGGCTTCCTTACATAGAGGGGTCGTTTTTCGGCTTAACATCCACCAATAAGGCGATAATGGATATAGTAAACTCGTTCGGGGATTATGAACTTACCTGCAGCGCGAAAAAATACATCAAAATAAGAACAAGGAATACCGAAGAAAATATTTATGAGTATAAAAGATTTTTAACGGGTAAAAAGGCTCTTTTATATACCGGCGGGGTTAAAAGCTGGTCTTTAGTATCTGCCTTAAACGACTTAGGCATGAAGGTCATTGCCACGGGGGTAAAAAAATCCACCGAGGAAGACAAACTAAGAATAAAAGAAATCGATGAAAACGGGAATATAATAATGCTCGATAACGGCAACCCCGTCAATCTTATTAAAATAGCGCGGGAAGAGCGGGTTGACATTATACTTGCAGGCGGAAGGAATCAATATACCGCAATAAAATCCCTTATACCCTTTTTAGATGTCAATCAAGAAAGGTTTAATCCTTATACATCCTATGAGGGCATGGAATTTTTGGCCAAGCAGATTTATTTTGAGATCAAAAATCCTTTGTTTAAATTACTAAAGGAATCAAATATAAATTTATAATTTTATGATGAATCCAATAAAAAATATTGAAATCAATCCTTTGCAGGCAAGCTCTTCGCTGGGAGCGGCGATGTTTTTTCTAGGGATTAATAATGCCGTGGTTCTTATGCACGGGGCCGTCGGTTGCGCAAGCTTCGACAAAGTTACGCTGACAAAGCATTTTCGCGAAAACATTCCGATAGTTACCACGGCTTTAAATGAATATGGGGCAATTCTGGGGGGAACCGACTTTTTAACATCAGGAATTAAAAACATTTATGAAAAAATGAAGCCGGATTTTATAGGTATTGCGTCATCAGGCCTCACGGAAACGAGCGGCGAGGATATTGCCGGCATTATCAGGGATTTTAAAGAAAAACAGGATTTGCCGTTTTCAAAAATAATTTATGCAGGCACTCCGGATTATAAGGGCAGCCTCGAAGACGGCTATATGCAAGCAATGTTGGCGCTGTTAGAGGACTTTTCGGGTAAAGAAACATATAAAACATTTAAAAAATCAAAGAAATTAACAAAGAGCGTAAATGTTTTCTGCCCGGTATCTTTCACCCCCCAGGATTTTTTGGAACTCCGGGAGGCCGTAGGTTATTTTGATTTAAAGCCGGTTATGATACCTGATTTGGGCTTATCCTTAGACGGCCATCTTGATGAAAGGGGATATTTACAGACAACCGCAGGTGGGCTTGGGATTAAAGATCTGGAAAATATTCATAATAGCGAATTTAACATAGTTACGGGTTTAAGTTTGGGAAACGCGGTTAAATCCATTAGTGAATTAACCGGCTTAGCGACATATTACTTTCCGAATGTGTGCGGGCTTAAAAATAGCGATAAACTTTTCAACCTTTTATCCGAACTTTCTGGTAAAGAAATTCCCGAAAAATATAAAAGGCAGAGAAGACAGCTTATGGATGCTTATTTAGATACGCATTTTTATTTTTTAGGAAAAGATATTGCTCTTGCGCTCGGCATCGATCTTTTAGACTCGTTTTCCACGATTTATTCGGAAATGGGCGCAAATTTAAAAATCGGAATATCGACAAAATTTAGCAATGATATTAAATATAGATTTTTAAATTTCTACGAAGGCGATTTAGATTTACTTGATAATTACAGGAATGTTGATTTGATTGTTTCCAATTCCAATGCAGGATTTTATGTTAAGGATTTTAGAATACCCCTGCTTAAGGCAGGCTTTCCGCTAATCGACGAAATAGGACACGGCTATAAGCATTATATACTCTACAGAGGGGCGGTTAATCTTGCCGTTGAAAGCGCAAACTTGCTTAATAAAGGATAAAAAATTCAATTTAATCTAAAAATTTTTAAGGAGGGAGTCTAAATGAAGGTAGGTTTTGCCACAACTGATAATATTTTAATCAACGACCACTTTGGATGGGCTAAAAATTTTGCAATATACGAAATAAATCAGGAAGGCTTCAGATTTTTGGAAAATAGGCATTTTGAAGAAGATGAGATTGAGGAACTCAATAAGATAGATAAGAAGATTGAAGGGCTAAAAGATTTGAAGATTATTTTTGTAGAAAGCATCGGCGGGACGGCGGCCGCCCGCGTCGTAAAATCGGGCATTCATCCGGTCAAATCCAAGCCGAACGATAAAATAGAATATGTTATGAAAGACCTTAAAGCGGTTTTATCAGGCAACCCCCCTCCATGGCTAAAAAAAATTATTCTTAAAGAATCCGGAAATATTGCAGGCTTGGTTTAAACTTTTAGATAAATGGCATTAAATTTGCAACTAAATTCTGTAAATAGTAAAAAATAAAAATTTTGTCTTCTATTTTGTTGAAAATAATACTCCGTCCGGTCATTACATTATGGTAAACGAAAAAGGCTTGAATTTAAACATAAAAGTCTTAGTTGTCGATGATATAAAAGAAAGAAGGGAAGAACTTAAGGTTATTTTAAATTCTATTACAACTAATATATATGAGGCAGATAACGGCGCGTTAGCTATCGTAGCGGCAGAAGAATTTAAGCCGGATATTATCTTTATGGATATAAAGATGCCCTCTATGGACGGAATTACCGCCTGCAAAAAGATTATGGAGGCAAACCCCGTTCCCATTATTTTTTTAACGGCGGGTGCGGGCGATATAAAAGATTACGATAAATATATGGAAAAACTTAAGGGATCAGGGGCGTTTTCTTACATAATGAAACCTGCCAGAAAGAGCGAAGTTTTGGCTCAAGCAATTATCGCAATCGAAAATTTTAAAAGATTGCAGGATATAAAAAAAGAGAACGAAACCCTGAAGCAATATATCGAGGATAGAAAGTTAATTAGCAAGGCGAAAAGTATTCTTATGGATAAAGAAGGCATCCCCGAAAAAGAAGCGCATAAAAGACTTCAAAGATTAAGCATGAGCAGCGGGCGTCCATTAGCGGATATTGCAAAAGCTATTATTTTGACAAGTTCAAGTTGAAAATATTTATTCGAAAAAGATTATAAGATAATTTAAATATAACATAATAATAAGGAGTAATTTATGGAAATGGTAAGAGCGATTATCAGGCCGGAGAAAGAAAAAGATGTGCTTAAGGCACTCGAAGAAAACGGATTTGTTTCGGTTACGAAGATGCATGTTTTTGGAAGAGGGAAACAAAAGGGAATTAAAGTAGGGGATGTGGTTTACGATGAATTGCCAAAACTGGAACTTATGATTGTCGTGAAGAAAGAGGACGCGAACAGGGTTTGCGATATTATTCAGGAAAATGCCGTTACGGGGCATATCGGCGACGGCAAGATATTTGTTGTGCCCGTTTCAAAGACCTACACGGTAAGAACCGGCGCCGAAGGCTTATAATATTATTTATTATACATTAATTTATTTATGTTAAATTCATATTAACGAGGTTTTTATGGAATCTAAATTCGAAGAAAATATTGTAGAGATTATTGCTATAATAAGAAGACATAAAATTCAAGAAACAAAAGATGCATTAGATAAAGAAGGTTTCAGCCAGATGACCTTTTATTCCGTTCACGGCAGAGGGAGGCAAAAGGGGCGTGGAGGACTTGCAAATGAACTAGACCCGGGGTTAAATCTAATTAATAATAAATCCGATATTGCGGATAACGATTACAGCTTTTTGCCTAAAAGGATGATATCATTAGTGGCGCCCGTACAGGAGACGGATAAAATCGTAAAGATAATAGCGGATGTAAATAGTACAGGCCATTACGGCGACGGCAAGATTTTTGTTTTGCCGGTGAGGCTTGTCGAAAGGATAAGGACGGCGGAAGAAGGGCTGTACGCGGTGAGTTAAGTCAAAAAGAAAAGGAGCACCGCTCCAACGAAAGCAGTTTGGCTTTAAAATGTGCGCCTCCGCCTCCGGAATATCCGCCCAATTTTCCGCCGGAGGTTATTATCCTGTGGCACGGTATAACGATGGGCGTTTTGTTTATAGATAAAGCGCCGGCGCAGGCCCTCGAGTAAGTTCCTTCAAAGCCTGCTTTCAGCGCAAGTTCCTTGTATGACATCGTTTCGCCGTACTTAATAGAGCGTGAGGCAAAAAGTATCTTTTTTGTAAAATTGCCGTAGTAAGAAAAGTTTACGGAGATTTTTGCGAAGTCGGCAATTTTGCCCGAAAAATAGTTATCCAATAGATTTATCAGGCTGCACAAATGATCCATGCGGTTATAATCATTCTGCCCCAGCAATATTAAAGATTGCCCGTTTTGATTTGACCGCTTGCCGTTAAATTCCTTAAAAGTTTTGATATCGGGATTTTTTATTTTTATTTCTTCGATACAATTTTCCGATAACTTTATTTCCAAATCGGCTATTTTTGTCTTAAATTCAAAAATATATAACAATGACTTGTAATTTAGCTTTTTATTTTAATTATGCTCGCAAGTTTTATTGGCGCAGGAACAAGCAGGAGCGGGGGCTGCCGCGTTTTCCGTTTTTGTTTTTTGGGATGTGCTTTCCGAACTAGAACTGCTGTAATCGGTCTTATACCAGCCCGAACCTTTTAATACAAAACTTGAATTAGATATAAGCTTTTCTAATTTTCCTCCGCATTCAGGACAGGTTCCCAAAGGTTTTTCATTAATACCCTGAATTACTTCCATATAATTGCCGCAGTCTTTGCACTTGTATTCTCTTATAGGCATTTTTGACCTCCGTAAAATATTTTATCGATAAATTTTTATTTATCCATTTTTCTATCCATTATATCATAAATTTACAAATCATGAAAATATGGTTATACACCTTTGCGCAGTTTTATTATATAATACATATAAGATTATTTGTTTATTTTATAATTAAAATAGGTTGGTTAATTTAAATTATGGGAAATTACAATGGACAGAAAAACTGTAATAGAAAACATATTTAAAAAAAATTTCTGCGTGAAACCCGGAGAAACTGTTTTAATTTATACCGATACGATAGCAAAAGATGAAGATGTCGCAAAAAAGGATAGGTCAAGAAGAGAAAAACTTATAAAAATTGCTTCCGATTTTGCGGACATAGGAAAAAGTTTTGGGAATGTTAAATATATCGAATACGAATCCTTAAAAGAACACGGAAACGAACCTCCGATAGAAGTCTGGAAGTCTGCCTTCGGCAAATCATTTTTTGAATTTATAAAAGAAAATAAACTTTTGGTTAATATTACTCAAAAAATAATAAGCGGCGGGCAAAAAAAATTATTATCCGATTTTACCCTCAATCATAACGGCGAATATGTCAACGCCGTTATTGCCCTGTCTAATTTTTCCACAAGCCATACCCTGTTCAGAGACCTCATAACCAATTACGGCGGCGCCAGGTTCGCTAGTATGCCTTTATTCGAAGATTCTATGTTCGAAACCGCTCTAAATATCGATCCAACCGAATTAGCCGATTTTACCTTAAATGTTCATAAAAAGTTGTTCGATGCTTCCAAAGTAAACATAAGCGCAAAAAACGGAACGGATATAACCTTTTACATCCGCGAAAACGGTTTTATGTCCGATACCGGCTTGCTTAACGGCAGGGGTTCTTTTAGCAATCTTCCCGCAGGCGAGGTTTATACCGCGCCTTTAGAAAATATGACGCATGGAAAATTTGTTATGGAATATGCGCCGACTTCTAAACTTAAAAAGCCTCTTACGCTTTATATAGACAAAGGCAAGTTAAGCTATATCGAAGGGGACGACAATTTTAAACGGCACTTGACCGAGGCGATAGAAAAGAACAATCTTGTATCCAATATTGCCGAGCTCGGTATAGGAACAAACAGAGCGGCGAAAAACTTTCAAAATATACTGGAAGCCGAAAAAATTTACGGCACTATCCACATGGCGCTTGGAGATAACTCATCATTCGGCGGAATTGTAAGGGTCAATTTTCATGAGGATTTTATTTTATTTAATCCCGAAATTACGGTTACGGCAAAAGACGGAAATAGTTTTAAGTTATCGCAGTGAAGTACCCCGCCCGAAAGGGCGAGGTAGTTCACTTATATATAAGGGGGCATGAATGAATACCTGCCGAGCCGAAAAATTTAGAAATTATCTTTCCGCAAGCGAACTTCAAACATTAAATCTGTATTTCGATGCCGCAAACTATTTAACGATAGGGCAGATTTATTTAATGGATAACCCATTACTGCTAACCCCCTTAAAACTCGAACATATAAAACCCAGGTTATTAGGACACTGGGGTACCTCGCCCGGACTTAATTTTATTTATGCGCATTTAAATAGAATCATAAAAAAATATGATTTAAATTCGCTGTTTATTACCGGTCCCGGGCACGGCGGCCCTGCAATCATCGCAAATACTTACATCGAAGGAACCTGCAGTGAATATTATCCGAATATTTCCGAAAACGGAGGCGGACTTAAAGCGCTTTTCAGGCAATTTTCCACGCCGGACGGCGTCCCAAGCCATGTTTCCCCTAAAACTCCGGGCTGTATCCATGAAGGCGGCGAGCTTGGTTATGCCTTAAGCCATGCCTATGGGGCGGCATTGGATAATCAGGATTTAACCGTATTTTGCGTTATAGGAGACGGCGAAGCCGAAACCGGACCGATGGCCGCCTCATGGCATATAAATAAGTTCTTAAATCCGCTAACCGACGGCATCGTCGTTCCGATTTTACATTTAAACGGCTATAAAATTAACAACCCGACAATATTGGCCCGCATAAACGAAGAAGAGTTGATACATCTGTTTAAAGGCTATGGATATACGCCTTATCTTGTCGAAGCGGAAGATGTAAATATAGCCCATAATAAAATGGCATCGACGCTTGATAAAATTTCTGAAGAAATTAATACTATTAGAAATACCGCAAATAAAAAAAATGATAAAAATTTTACAAGACCTGTCTATCCCATGATAATTTTAAAAACCCCTAAAGGCTGGACATGCCCGAAAGAGATTGACGGACTTAAGCTTGAGGGGTACTGGCGCGCTCATCAGGTTCCGATCACGGATTTTAAAGAAAAACCTGAACATATAAAAATATTGGAAAACTGGATGAAATCTTATAAACCCGAAAAATTATTCGATGAAAAAGGTTCTTTAATAAACAAAATAAAGGAATTTACTCCCAGAAAAGAAAAAAGGATGAGCGCCAATATCCATGCTAACGGCGGCTTATTGTCAAAAGATTTAGTTCTCCCCGATTTTACAAAATATGCCGAAAAGGCGGAAAAACCCGCTACGGTTTACGGAAAAGCCACAACCACGCTTGGATATTACCTGCGCGATGTAGTTAAATTAAACCCCGATAACTTTAGAATTTTCAGTCCCGACGAGCATAATTCAAACAGGCTTAACGCTGTTTTTGATGTAACCGATAGGCAGTGGTGGGGTGATATTTTTAATTATGACGACCATCTGTCCCATAAAGGAAGGGTTATCGAAATACTTAGCGAACATACTTGCGAAGGCCTTCTGGAAGGATATTTATTAACAGGAAGGCACGGCTTTTTTTCATGCTACGAAGCCTTTATTCATATAATAGACTCTATGTTTAATCAGCATGCAAAGTGGCTGAAAGAAGCGGACGAGGTCGAATGGAGAAGACCGATACCTTCTTTAAATTATCTTTTGACATCTCATGTATGGCGGCAGGACCATAACGGTTTTTCACATCAGGATCCGGGATTTATCGACCATGTAATAACAAAAAAACCTAAATATATAAGAATATATTTGCCGCCGGATACAAATACGCTCCTTGCAATTGCCGACAAATGTTTTAGAAGTAAAAACAGGATAAATGTCATAATAGCCGGCAAGCAAGAAGAACTTCAGTGGTACGATATGGATTCCGCTATTAAGATTTGCAAAAAGGGGCTGGGAATAATGGATTTCGCAAGCAATGACAGGGGTTACGAACCTGACATCGTTATGGCATGCGCCGGGGATGTCCCGACATTGGAAACCCTTGCGGCCGCGTCTATTTTAAACAATCTTGCTCCGGAACTTAAAATAAGGGTTATTAATGTGGTTGATTTAATGACGCTAACGCCGAAGGAAGAACACCCTAACGGCTTATCCGATAAGGAATTCGATACCCTGTTTACGGAAGACAAACCGGTTGTTTTTGCCTTCCACGGGTATCCGTGGTTGATACACAGGCTTAGCTACAGAAGAACGAACCACAAAAATATTCATGTAAGAGGCTACAAAGAGGAAGGAACAACAACCACGCCTTTCGATATGACGGTTAGAAACGACTTAGACAGATTTCATCTTGTTATGGATGCCGCAGACAGGGTTCCGTATCTTAAATATAAAGCCGCGTATATTAAAGAGGAAATGACTAATAAAATTATAAATCACAAAGAATATATTTCAAAATACGATGACGATATGCCCGAGATTAAAAACTGGAAGTGGATTTATAATACGCGGTAAAATGATAAAACAGATTTGCCGTGTTTTTTCTCGCTTACGAGTTTAAAAGGGGGATAGTTCGAAGGTAAAATCTCCCGTTTATCGTGCTGGACTATAATATTATTACCTGCATTAAAATCAAGGGGGGATAAGCTTGCTATTATCCCGTCAATTGTTTTCCCGCAAAGCCCTAAATTATAAGGCGGGTCAAGAAATATATAATCAGGCTTATATTCTTTTAAAAGCCCCTTTTCTAAAGCCTTAAACACACCCTTTTTTATAATCTTAACTTTTTCTTCGATGCCGAATTTTTTTGAAAGATCTATTATTATCGATATTAAAGCGGGTGAGGTTTCAACAAAAACACAGAAAGCCGCCCCCCTCGAAAGGGCTTCAAAACCTATATTGCCCGAACCTGCGTATAAATCGCAAAAAACCTTGCCCCTTATATCGCGTCCGATTACATTAAACAATACCCCTTTTAAAAAATCCGATGACGGCGAAACATTTTTGATTTTATATACATTGGGAATTTTCCTTCCCCTTAATGACCCGCTTATAATACGCATTTCCGGTTGTTATTTCGGTTATTCCCCCAAATCCTTCAATTTTTTCTTATCTAATATTATTATATCTCTTTTATCGATCTTTATGATACCGTGAGACGAAAAATCTTTCAGCGCCCTTGAAACAACCTCTCTTGCCGTTCCCGCAATATCGGCAATTATTTTCTGGCTTAATTTTTTGCCCTCGAATAAAAGGAGTATCTTTGCAATTCTTTCCTGCGTGTGTTTTAATGAAAGATCTTCTATCCTGCCCGTTAAATATCTCAGTTTCTCGGTCATGCTCTTTATGATATTCAAAGATATTTCGGGATGCTTGTAAATTAAACCGATAATATTTTCACGGGACAATAAATACAATTTTACATTTGTAACGGCATCCGCCGAAGCAGGGTTTATATCGCTTGTAAATACCGTAACATCGTTAAAGGAATCCCCCGCGTAAATAAGCTTAAGTATCTGCTCCCTGCCGTCTTTAGACGATTTATAAACCTTAACCGCTCCCCCCATAACAAAGTATATTCCTTTAGATTTATCCCCTTCTATAAAAATATTCTCGCCCGCTTCATAGTTTTCTTCCCTAAAGAGGGGCATAACATCATTTAAAATACCCTCATTTAAAGATTTAAAATAATCTATCGATTTTATGTCTTCCATAAGTTAAATTAATATTTAAGGTTGGTTTTATACCTCCGGCCGTTTCATAATCTATCTATTTTTTTTGAATAGCCCCTTAACATAATGGAGTTAAGCGATACGGTTATACTGGAAACCGCCATTGCCGCTCCCGCCGCCGCCGGCGGCAGCAGCCAGCCGGTGAAGTGGTAAAAAACTCCCGCCGCGAACGGGATACCCAGCCCGTTAAAGAAAAATGCCCAAAAAAGGTTTTGTTTCACTTTAGTTAAAGTTTTTCTGCCGAGCGCCACGCTTTTATAAGCATCTTTAATATCGCTTTTTACTAATATAATGTCGCCGGTTTCCCTTGCGACATCGGTTCCGCTGCCTATTGCTATTCCTACATCGGCATAAGCCAGCGCCGGCGCATCGTTTATGCCGTCGCCGACCATTGCGACTTTTAATCCTAAATTTTTTAGTTTTTTTATTTCGTTAAGTTTGTCCTGCGGTAAAACATTTGCGACGACATTTTTTTCGTCTATCCCCGCTTGAACGGCAACGCTTGCGGCTGAATTTAGATTATCCCCCGTTAAAAGATATGCCGCTATACCCATGGATTTTAATTTAGTTATCGCTTCTTTTGCCTCTTTCTTAACTTTGTCTGCTAAAGTAATAATGCCGGCCATATCTGAGCCGGCAGAAATTCCGATAACGGTTTTGCCTTCCTTTGCATATTTTTCCTCAAGTTCGCTAAATTTAGACAAATCGATATTTTCAGTCTCGAACAGCCCTTTCTTCCCGATAAGAATCTTTTTACCGCCGTAATTCAATGTTATGCCAAGGCCGCCTATTTCTTTATAATAGGCGGGCTG
>JAKBNN010000034.1 GCA_021831025.1 bacterium
AAAAAGCAATGGGGATTTGACCCCCCCCCCCCCCCGAAGCCCATACGTAGTCGGGCGTTTATAAAGCCGAAGGCTTTATGCCCGATGGAGTGGCGCAAAGGGGTTCGTCGCTTTTAGCGTCTATAAGACGCTCATCCCTCTCTCTTAAGCCCTCTTTTTTATTTTGTTCCTTTATTTTGCCTAATTAAATAAATCAGACCCCTTTATTTGTATTTTTTACCTTTTCTTTTTTTATTACTTATAATTAATTATTTATATATAATGAAACATTTATAATTAAATTAACTTATTATTTATAATTATTATTAAATAAAATAATTGACAAACTTTATTTTTATGATAATATTGTGCATAAGGCTAGTGTTTTAATATCAAAAGCATTTAACTAAGGAGGAAATCTTTATGTCAGATGAAAAAAAAGTTGGCGACCCAACGGCGTTGGGTTTATTTGCTTACGGCATAGCTCTTACGCTTTTGGCTACAGTAATTGGCGGTTTCGCAGGTCCGTTTAACGGGCTGCTTTTAGGTACGGTTATCTTTACCGGAGGAGTCGGATTAGTTTTAGCCGGCGTTTACGATTTTATGCGCGGCAGCGCTTTCGGGGGAGTTGCATTTACTGGATGGGGCTTGTTATTCCTAACCGTTTCGGTTTTTTTTATCGCAACGGTTATCACAAAAGCCGCAGGCGGACCAGTGCCCGTGTTCGGCGGCTGGTTTCACTTGTTGTGGGCTATCTTTGGCTTTGCAACATTTGCGGGGGCTAACGCACTAAACAAATGGGTAATGCTGCAAATTGCCCTTTTTTTAACAAGCGTTTTTCTTTTAATACAGGCTATAGGGTACTTTACAGGGTTATTAGCTGGTCTTCTACCTATAGCAGGAATAGTAGGCATAGTTGCAGGCTTATGCGCACTTTATACAGCTATAGCTGTATTAATTAACGGAGCGGCTGAAAAAACCGTTCTTCCGGCGTAACCATTACTATTAAAAGAGAGCTATTAATTAATCTAATAGCTCTCTTTTAATACTTAGCTTATATCCTTCCTTGCAAATATTAAAGACGATATAATAACTAATAAAACCATATAGCTCAGACCATAAACAATTCTGTAAAAGACTGTCCCTGCCGAAATAAATATTTTATATGCCGCCTCCGAGCTTATATTAAATATGGAAAAATTAGGCAAAACGGTATAGATGATATGGACAATATTAGTAAGCAGATGGTTTGCCTGATGAACAATTACTATCTTTCCGCCTATAATTTTTTTAACGGGTCTTACAAGGTCGTTCATTTTACTTGAGACATTGCCTATGAAAAAAACAAGTACGGTAAATATAGAGGCTAACGCCTTTGATGTTATTAAAGAAAAAAGTAATGCCACGGCCGCAATAAATACCGATTCTATTATAATAAAAAGCGCTTGAATTATCAAAGGCTGAGGCAAAGAATAAACGGTAAAAGGCTTTGCCTTAGTTTTTTGGATTATGGATTTATTTGGCGCATTTTTGCTTTCTTTAACGGAATTGCCATGAATGCTTTTTAAATGAGTGACGGCCGGCTTAGATTGCCCCGCAAACGGTTTAAAAGGCACGATATATTTGTGCATAATTAAAAGAACAAAGTAAAAAATAAGCATCATTATAATTGTCGAAAATATTATGGCGACCGTTAGCCCCAAAAACCTGCCTATTAAGTATTCCGTTCTTTTAACAGGCCTTGTAATGCTTAAAAATATACTTTTTTTCTCTATATCGTCATATATTATAGATGAACCGATAAAAATACCGATAAAAATATTAAAAATGGTTATGGCAAAAATAGAAAAATCTACCATAATCCTGCCCTGGCTTATAAAACTTGTTTGAGAAACAAAGTAGCTTCCCGAAATAAGAATTAAGGCAAATATTAAAAACGAGTAAAAAATCTTGGAATTTTTTATCTCTTTAAAAGAATACATCGTTGAATATAAAATTTTTTTCATTGGAATACCTGCTAATTTTTCTTGTTTTTACGCATTAAATCGTAAAGATATATCTCTAACGGCGTACTGTATTCTGCTATCAAAAGGTAATCTTTATCTTGTTCCGGTTTAGCCGTACCTTGCGTACGCTCGCGATTCTTGGAAAGATTTAATTTTGCTTCCGTATAACCTTCCGCCTCTTTTTCAATTGCGGCAATGCCTTCATTCTTGATCAGCCTGCCGCCTGTTAGAATCGCAATTTTATCGCACAGTTCCTTGCTATCCGCAAGCACATGCGATGAAAAAAATATGGTTTTTTTTCTTTCTTTTAATTTAAATATTATATCCTTAAATTCTTTTCTCCCGATAGGATCAAGTCCCGATAACGGTTCGTCAAAAATTAAAATCTCCGGATCCCCCAAAATAGAAATAGCCAGAGCTAACCTCTGGGTCATCCCCTTTGAATATTTGTGGGCATGAATGTCTTTCGCGTAAAAAATACCTGCTAATTTTAGCGCATCATAAATTTCGTTTTTATTTATTTTTTTATTCAATAACTTAGAATAATAATTAATAATCTCAATCCCCTTAAGTCCCCGGGGAAAACTTGGGTTTTCAGGCAAATAACCCAAATTAAGCCGCGCCCTATAATCCGTTGAATCGTAACCGTTTATCTTAATAATTCCGTTTGATGGATGAATCAGTCCCACGATCATCTTGATCGTTGTAGATTTTCCTGCGCCGTTTGGACCGAAAAACCCCGTAACCTTGCCCTCCTCTATGGTTAAAGAAAGATCGTAGACGGCATATTTTTTAATTCCGAAAAACCCGACTCGAAAATATTTTGTTGTATTTTTTAATTTAATCATAAACTTTTTTGCGGTAAAAATAGTTTTAATGAATATGGTACTTTATATTTTTTATGTTCTTTTTTAAGCTCCATCTCACTTTTAACTGCGTTTATCCTGTATTTGATTATTTGCTTTATATAAGGATTTTTGTTGTTTTTATACATCTCTTCAAGAAAACTCAAAGCTCCTTTAAGATTTCCCGACTTATTAAGAAGTTTCATATATAAAAACTCCAAATATTTCGGGCTGCTTTTTATGTAGGTTGCATATTTAAGATAATAGGCGGCTTTTTTGAAGTTATTAAGGCTATAAAAATAGTTAAATGCTATCAAAAACGGTATATTCCAGTTGCCTTTAAGATGTTCCATTCCCATTTTTAATAATTTTATAGCCCTTTTCGGCTTGCCGCTCAAGCCAAGAAGGGTCCCTCCCGCCTGATACGCGTAATTAAACCGGGGGTTAAGGCTGACGGTGATAACCGATATTTTATACATGTACGGATAATGCATTTTTGCGAGCCTAAACGAGGAAGCCTCCTGAACAAAAAGCACCCAAAAGTAATCCGAAAAAAGCGTATTAAAGTTTAAATCGATAAATTTTATAAATTCAGGTTTTATGGAAGAATATCTTAAGAAAGACACAAGCTTTAATTTTAGACTATGTGCAGGCGATACTGCGCGGTTAAAAGAAAAAAATATAACATAAGCCAAAAATATTATGAATACAGGTACAACGAAGGCTTTCACAAGCTTGCGAATAGAAATTTCCATAAGGCTATTATTTCAATAATTTATATTAAGACAAATTTGTCAATAATTTTAAATAAAATAGAACCGTTTTTGATGCGATTTCTTTAGCGTCGAACTTTTTAACGACTTCATTATAACAATTTAATCCTAATTTTTCAATTAACCCACGGTTATCGATTAATGAAATGATCTTACCCGCAAGCTGGGCGTAATCCCCTGCCCCAAATAAAAGCCCTGTTTCGTTGTTTCTTATTATCTCCGGTATCCCCCCCGCATTGGAAGCAATAACCGCCTTTTTAAACGCGCATGATTCTATGATAATGCTTCCCATTCCTTCAAGACCCGACGGAACGATTATTAAATCGCTTGCAACGATAAATTTTTTTATGTCTTTTTTGAAACCGCTTATGATAAAATATTCTTTAAGCCCTTTTTTGTTAATAAAATCCGTTATATGCTTATATAATACACCCTCCCCGATAATAACAAATTTTATATCGTTTCGCGTCTTTATTATTAATTCTGCCGATTTTATTAATACCTCATGCCCCTTTTCTTTAGAGAGTCTTCCGATAAGAGAAATCATTTTTTCGTCCGGCTTAATCCCGAGTCCGCTTCTAACATTTTGCCTTTCAAGCTCATAAACAAACATTTCCTTCTGTAATCCGTCTTCATCATAAATCCTTGGACTATAAATCGTTTCAATCTTGTTTGGATCAATCTTAACATCTTTAATTAAAATGTTTTTAATGTAATCCGATATAGCGATAAACCCGTCCGTTAAAAACCTGTAGATTAAAAATCCCTTTAAAAAGCTTATCCTGTAAGCAACATGCCTTGTTAAAACCTTACTAATCCTTTTTTTAAAAATTAAAAGCGAGGCAATTCCGCCCAGAAAATGATCTCTCGAAGAGTGAAAATTTATCAAATCTATATCATGCTTTGTTAAAAAATTCCTTATTTTAAATACGGCATAAATATCGAGAAAATTCTTCATCTCGATAGATAAATTATTAACGCCTATTTTATCTAATTCTCCTTTTAATCGTTTATTGTTATTATGTATAACATAAATATTAAAACTTTTATCGTAGTAAAGTTTTAGAAATTCGAGGAGGATTACAATATCGTTTTGCGCTCCGCCGTAATTTTGAAAGCTGTCTATATGAAGTATATTAAATTTGGCTTTTTTATCCATTATAAATATAAAAATATAATTGTTGTAAAAATTGTATTATAATTATTTAAATGGTTCATTAATAATATAGCTTATAGCAAATATATGTCAAACATTATTCTAATTTTTTCCAAAGATGTATTGCTTGCCTTAATACCCCTATTTGTCGCGATAGACATCTTCGGCGTCCTGCCTATTTATTTAGATTTCGTAAAAGATACAAGTCTGGATGAAGAAAAAAATATTAGAAAAAACTCGCTAATCACAGCCTTCAGCGTAGGTATCGGGTTTCTTTTGCTGGGAAAATCCCTCTTTGCCGTCATGGGTATATCTATTTACGATTTTGAAATAGCTGGAGGCATACTTTTACTGATAATATCGATAAATAACCTGCTCTCCGAAAAACCTAAACTATTTGCCTCTGCCGAAAAGGCGGATTTAGGAGTAGTTCCCATAGGCGTTCCTTTGATTGTCGGACCGGGGGTTCTAACCACGCTTTTAATTCTGACCGGCATTTATGGCTATTTTGTAATCACGATTTCATTTATTATTAATCTTTTAATCGTTTATGTTGTTTTAAAAAATACAAGAATAATTTTAAAATACCTTGGAAAAACCGGTTCTAACGCAGCCGGAAAGTTAGCGGCGCTTTTACTTGCGGCCTACGCCGTTATGATGATGCGGGTAGGAATTATTAATACCATATCGATTTACATAAAAAATATTACGCATCCGTTGCGTTAAACATTAAACCTGAAGTGCATTATATCGCCGTCTTTAACGACATAATCCTTGCCCTCGAGCCTTAAAAGACCCATTCTTGCCGCATTGGATTCCGACCCCGCCCTTATAAAATCATCGTAAGATATAACTTCCGCCCTTATAAATCCCTTTTCAAAATCAGAATGGATCGTCCCTGCGGCTTGCGGCGCCTTCCAGCCGTTTTTTATCTCCCACGCCCTGACCTCCTGCTTTCCGGCAGTAAAAAATGAAATCAGGCCTAAAAGCCTGAAGCTGATAGAGGCAACGATGTCTAAAGCGGAGGATTCGAGACCGTAATCTTTCAAAAAAGCATCCTTATCCTCAGGGCTTAAAGTTGACAACTCCTCTTCCAATTTTGCGCACAACCTTATTACGGGTATATTTTCCGGTTTGGCAATATTTAATATTCCCTCTATCTCATTATTGGAAAAATCTTTGGACAGCATTTGTTCATCGACATTAAGAACATATATAACAGGTTTCGCCGATATAATACCTAAAGATTTTAAAAGGCTTTTTTCGGTTTCGCCAAATTCTTTATTAATTATATTGCCTGTTTCGGAAAGCTGTTTATTAATATTTTTTAAAAAATCAAGGCTGGACAATGCGGCTTTATCCCCGCTTTTGGCCATTTTTTCAAGTTTTTGAATATGTTTAGAAAGAATCTCTATATCGCTTAAAGCAAGCTCGGTATTAATAATCTCAATATCCCTGACAGGATTAATTGCCCCTTCCACATGCACGACCGAACTTTCTTTAAAAACCCTTATTACCTGTATAATCAAATCGACATTTCTGATATGCGAAAGAAACTTATTCCCGAGTCCTTCGCCTGCCGAAGCTCCTTTTGTCAGCCCCGCAATATCTACAAATTCGACATAAGTCGGCGTAACCTTTTCAGGGTTAACTATTTCCTTAAGCTTATAAAGCCTTTTATCGTTAATCGGTTTTATGCCGATATTAGGTTCTATCGTGCAAAAGGGGTAGTTGCTGGCTTCGGCGCATCCGGAGGTAATAGCATTAAATATAGTTGACTTCCCGACATTCGGAAGTCCTACTATGCCGCATTTAAGTCCCATATCATCAATCTCGTTTCAAATTGCATCTTGTAGAATACTAATAATAAATAATATTATTACCCTTTATTTTTTATTTACGGGAAAAAGTATTCATCGCCTTTGTAAGCCCGTCCGATATAATAACTGACAAAATTTCATTTATGATTTTTAAAATATCCGGAATTTTTTTAATTTCTTCTTTCGAAAAATTCGACAGGACATAATCTGCCCCGTAATCAAATTTGGCTCTGTCCGAAGAGTTAATGCCCAATTTTACGCGAATAAAATTTTTGCTCTGAAGCGAATTTATTACCGAATTAACGCCATTATGCGAGCCGCCGCTGCCCCCGAACTTAATTTTATAGCTTCCAAAACCGAGGTCAAGGTCGTCGTGAATTAAAATAATGTTTGAAGCGCTGTTATTATCCGATATTTTAAAAATGCCATGCTTATTTAGCGCTTCTTTCACGGCTTTTCCGCTTAAATTCATATATGTAAGCGGCTTGATTAAATAAACATTTTTATCCGATACGGCCTTATTTGAAATCAGATATTTTTTTTTATGACTGAAAGCAGGGAAATCGCATTCTTTAGAAAAGCTATCTAAGGCAATAAATCCAAAATTATGCCGTGAAAAAGAGTATTCCTGCCCGGGATTTCCGAGGCCGAATATAAATACATCAGAGGTCATTTTTCATTGGCTATATTATATTAAGCCTTTGGTGGAGTTTGCGTGGTTTGGGCAGGCGCTTCCTCTTGAACTTCTGGTTGCGCAATAACCTCTTCTACCGCAGGCTCTGCAACAGTAACAATAGGCGCATCCTCATCAACCATTATCTCGATACCCCCCTCTAGCTTTAAATCCTTGACATGAATAATATCTCCAATCTGAAGGGATGCCACATCGATATTTATAGTATCGATTATATCTTTAGGATAACCCTTGATAGCGATATGCCTCATAAGCGGCTCTAGAATACCTCCGAGTTTCACGCCTTCCGGCTTGCCTATAAAGTGAATAGCCGCTTCAATCTCAATCTTCTCGTCCATAGATACTTCATGAAAGTCGATATGGATAATATTATCCGTTACCGGATCCTTTTGAATCTCCTTGATCACCACGGTTTTCCCGTTAACCTTATCTTCCTTGCTTGCCATATTAATAAAAGATGAGATGGAATGATTTGCAAAAGTTTTAATAAAATCTTTGTAGTTTAATAAAATCCTTAAAGAATCTAAATTTCTTCCGTATATCACGGCGGGAATAAGCCCCTGGTTTCTCAGGGATTTAACATTGTCCTTTTCGTTTCTTGTATCCACATTTAAATTAATTATTTCCAATGAATATCTCCTTTTATCTTATATTTTCGTTTTATAAACATTATTCTAAATAAAAAGCGAACTGACAGAATCCTCGTCATAAATCCTTTTAACCGCTTCAGCTAAAAGATTTGCAACACTTAAAACTTTAATTTTATTTGATAATTCCCGCCTATTCTTTTGGTTTATGGTATCGGTAATTATTAGTTCTTTTATCGGCGAATTATCTATTTTATTCATTGCCTCGCCCGAAAGAACGCCGTGCGTTGCCATTGCAATTATCTCGCTTGCCCCGTTCTCGGAAAGCGCAGCCGCTCCCTGAGTAATCGTGCCTGCGGTATCTATCATATCGTCCAGCATAATGGCGGTTTTATTTTTAACATCCCCGATAACATTCATTATTTCGGCAACATTTGCCTTTACTCTTCTTTTATCGATAATAGCAAGGTTTGAGCCTAAATGCTTTGCAAATGCTCTTGCCCTTTCCACCGCTCCCGCATCTGGAGAAACCACTACCATATCGGCAGGATCCAAATTTTTTTCGTTTATATATTTCATCAAAACAGGAACGGCATATAAATGGTCAACCGGAATATTAAAAAAACCCTGTATCTGCCCCGCATGCAAATCCATTGATAAAACCCTGTCCGCGCCTGCAGTAGTTATAATGTCCGCCACTAACTTAGCCGTAATCGGCACTCTCGAGGCTGTCTTTCTATCCTGTCTTGCATACCCGTAATAAGGAATAACGGCTGTCACCCTTTTTGCCGAGGCCCTTTTCATAGCGTCAATCATTATTAAAAGCTCCATAAGATTTTTATCGACAGGATTTGATGTCGATTGGACTAAAAAAACATCATACCCGCGGACATTTTCGCTTATGTTTATAAATGTTTCACCGTCGCTAAAATTATAAACCTCGGCATCTCCAAGAGATATACAGAGATATTCGGCCATTTTTTTCGCCAAATCTATATTTGAATTACCCGCGAACAGTTTTAATCTATCGAGCATAATTTTTCCTTTTCGGCTGGGAGGATGACTCCCTTCGGTCGTGATCGTCTGCCGACCAGCATCATTATTTTATTTTATTGCTTTCGTCTTACATACTGCTTGGCTGGGGCGGGAGGATTCGAACCTCCGAATGCAGGAATCAAAATCCTGTGACTTGCCGCTTGTCGACGCCCCAATTTTAAAAAAATTAAAGAGGATTTTGGGATTTTATGCTAATCCTGGTTATTTATAGCGGCTTCATACGCGCTAAGCACAACCGATTCTATCATATCTCTTGTTTCATTATTTAACGGATGAGCCGTATCTTTAAATGTTCCGTCCTTTCTTTTTTTGCTCGGCATTGCAACAAACAAACCTTCCTTGCCGTTTATTATTTTAAGGTCCCTGACAACAAAACAGTTATCAAAGGTGATAGTAACATAGGCTTTTAATTTTTCTTCATCAACAGGAAACACATTAACTTCAGTAACTTGCATAGCAAACCTCCAAATAAGATAAGTTGCGTAAATAATTTATAAAGTTGTTGCCAAAGAACCTGATACTATCCTTCTATTAAAAGGAGCTGACTCTAAACTAGCCAGATATGCTACCGCCGTTTCTTTGCTTTTAAATGCGCCAAAAACAGTGGAACCGCTTCCCGATAAAAGGGATACTTCGGCGCCCCGCCGCATCATAGAATCCTTAATTTCCTTGAGCATCGGATACTTTCTAAATATTACGGCCTCGAAATCGTTTTCGAATTTTATATTTTTAAAATCTAAGTATTGAATATTATAATAATTTAGGTTATTTGTCAATAAAAAATCGTCAAAATAATTATATGCCTCTTTTGTACCTATTCCAAAATCAGGAATTATGATTACAATAAAGTATTTTGGCAAAGCCGCCTCGGGAATTTCATAAATATTTTCCCCAAACCCCGTTATAATTGCATCGCCTTTAGTTAAAAAAAAGGGGGTATCCGACCCCAATTCAAAGGCTAAGTCTTGCAATTCACGGAGACTAAATGCCCCCCCGAATATTTCATTTAATTTTAGCATCATCCCCGCGCCGTCGCTTGATCCGCCGCCTAATCCCGCTTTAAGAGGGATATTTTTCTCTACTAAAACATCGATACCCTTATCTTTAATATGTAATCTTTTAAAATAAATTTTAGCCGCTTTTATAATTATGTTGTCCAAGTTTGCAATGGATTCTAATTCGGATTTAAAAATATCTTTCTTTAATATCCTGCCCGGGATAACGGAAATTTCATAGCAACCATCCGTAAATTTAAAGGAAATTTTATCAAAAATTCCAATTTTACGCATTAAAGATTGAATTTTATGAAGATTATTAGACCCCTTTTCGCCTATCTTTAATGAAAAATTAACTTTGGCGGAGGCATGATAGCAGAAACTTGTTGAATCAGGCGGGATTAGCTTTTCGTAATCCTTAAAATAACGCTTCAGACGTTCCATAACGAACTTATGGAATTATGCGCAAAATTTATAAATAATTGCGGATAAATACCCATTAGCAATGTAAAAAATAGGCAGATAAAAATTACTATCATTAATCCTTCGTTTATTTTACCGTTAACAATGCCGAAATCGCCGGAGGGCTTATCGAGGTTAGTTCCGCCGGACATGCCGCCTCTCTGTGCCCCGTTTGATGATGCAATTAATTCTTCTTTCTCCGGCATGTACATCTGTACTATTATCTTTATGTAGTAAAATGCGGCAAAAGCGCTGTTAATAAAGGCTATTAAGACCAGCAGGTTATATCTTGATTTAATTGCCGCCGAAAACACGTAAAATTTTCCCATAAAGCCTGAAGTGACAGGGATTCCAGCCAAAGATAAAAGAAAAAATGTCATGGCGGCTGCAACGATAGGGTACTTATATCCTATGCCCGAATATTTTTTAATGTCTAAAGACATTAAATCAAAATTTTCAAATATAATGACAACCGCAAATGCCCCTGCTGTCATAAAAACATACGCCAATAAATAAAAAAGGGTTCCAGAATATCCGTAATATCCGCCGCCTATAATCCCCACGAGTATATAGCCTGCTTGCGCTATGGACGAATATGCCAGCAGCCTTTTAATATTTGAGGACATAAGAGCCGCAATATTTCCAAATGACATCGAAAGTATAGCAAGCAACCATAATATATTATTAAAGTTCATTATATTAAAATTATAAATAAGGGAAAATATTCTTAAAAAAATTGCGAAAGCCGCTATTTTAACACCTGTCGCCATAAAATTAGTAACCGGCGTGGGAGCTCCGTCATAAGCATCCGGCGTCCATGCATGAAACGGAAAAAGCGACATTTTAAATGCAAGCCCCACTAAGAATAAAATCAGTCCTATAGCAAGATAAATCTTTATATTGTCAAAATTTACAAATCCTTTGCTTGCAATATTAACGATAAAAAAATGGATATTATACAAATTTAGATGGCCTGTAGCGGCATAAATAAATACTGATCCAAAAATTAAAAACGCGGATGCAAAAGTCCCGAGCACAAAATATTTTAATGCAGCTTCGGTGCTTCTTGCGTTTCCCTTTAAATAGCCTGTGAGAATATATGCGGTAATAGACATAAATTCGATAGACAAAAACACCATAATAAGATTATTCGATGACACCAAAAGCATCATCGAGGCTACCCCGAATAAAATAAGGCTATAATATTCGGGAAGCGGTACTTCAAAATTATTTATATAATTGTTTGACATCAAGATTGTTAAAAAACCTGAAAAAAGGATGCCGATAAATAAAAATACGGAGAACTTGTTAAAAACAATAGAGCCATAAAAACCGTCTATTGTCCTCCCCGACAACATTAAAATATAAAGCATGGAAAAACCAATGCTTATAAGGGAAAGATAATATGGATTATTACTTTTTGAAAGTTTTTCAAAAAAAGTAAGAAAAAGAACTATAAAGGCAAAAATTATAATAATAGTCTCAGGTATTACGCTCAGCATGCCTTCTTCCAAAAAATTAATATTATATACTTGCGATACATCAAGCATTGGACAACCCCATCTTTAATTTAATTAAATTGTGAATATATCCATGACGGCTTATCATGCCGAGAAAATGTACCACCGTAGGATCAATCCTTTCTAAAAACGGTGCGGGATAAAATCCTATAAGAAACATCAGTAATATTAACGGTAAAACCGTAATAATTTCCCTTAAATCCATGTCCTGAAAACTTTCTATTTGAGGGTTTGTGATGCCTTGAAACATAACCCGCTGGAACATCCATAACAGGTAAACCGCTGCAAAAATTATTCCGCTTGCGGCAATTATCGTTAACAGCATATAATGATTAAAAGACCCTATCAATATTAAAAATTCCCCGACAAAACCGTTTAAACCGGGTAGTCCGATGGACGCCAGAACGGAAATCATAAAAAGCGTAGTAAGTATCGGGGCTTTTTTTGCAATACCGCCAAAATCCGCAATTTGCCTCGTATGCGCCCTCTCGTAAAGCATTCCCACGAAAAGAAATAGCGCTCCGGTGGTAATCCCATGGTTTAAAAGTTGAAGGATAGAACCATCCACGCTAATTACGGACATTGCAAATAAGCCCAGCATTATAAAACCCATATGCGAAACACTTGAAAATGCCACCAATCTCTTTAAATCCTTTTGAACTATAGAAACTAATGCCCCGTATAGAACCCCTATAACTCCGATAATAATAACTATCGGCGCAAGCATTAAAGTTGCGCCGGGCAAAAGAGGCATCGCA
The DNA here is from genome assembly GCA_021831025.1 of bacterium. Classification (GTDB taxonomy): domain Bacteria; phylum SZUA-79; class SZUA-79; order Acidulodesulfobacterales; family Acidulodesulfobacteraceae; genus Acidulodesulfobacterium. Next base: position 12,652 of record JAKBNN010000034.1, read on the forward strand.
AACCTGAAAAATCCATAAACTCCAAATTTTAAAAGAACGCCCGCAAGTATGACGCTGCCCGCTGTAGGGGCTTCGGTGTGGGCATCCGGAAGCCATGTGTGAAATGGAAAAACCGGTATCTTAATCGCAAAACCCAAAAATAAAGCGATAAATAGCAATATTTGAAGATTAATCGGTATATGGGTATTATATAATCTTAAGATATTAAATGTAAAATTTCCCGTCTGATCGTAATGAAGTATAAAGATATAAATTAACCCGAATAACATTATAAGCGACCCCGACAATGTGTACAGGACAAATTTGACGGCCGAATACACCCTTCTGCCCGTTCCCCACATTCCGATAATAAAATACATAGGAATCAGCATGAATTCCCAGAATAAATAAAATAAAAGAACATCTAACGACGCAAATGTTCCGATCATAAATGTTTCGAGTATCAGCATCAATATGACAAATTCCTTCACATGGTCTTTTATATATCTATAGCTTGAAATGAGGGAAACAAATGTTAAAAGAGTCGTCAATAAAATTAAGAACAGGCTTACGCCGTCTATTCCCAAAAAATATGACGCGCCGAATGTGCTTATCCAGTTTAATTTTTCGACAAATTGGAATTTATATGTATCCGGTTTAAAATAAACAAAAAGATAAACCGAAAAAATAAATTCTACAAGGGATAAAATTGAGGCAAGATTTCTTAATAATCCTTCATTTTTTTTATTAATAAACAGCAATAAAATAACCGAAGCCAATGGAAAAAAAATCAATATAGACAAAAGATATTTTATAAAGAAATCCATATTCGTTAACCTTCGTTAAACCGTTATTAAATTAATATATGCTTAAATCACCTGATAAAAAAATAAAAAAGCAATGCGGCAACCCCGATAGTCAGAGTTAAAATATAACTCATTAACATGCCGTTTTGGATTCTTTTTGCTTTAACCCCAAAAAATGCAAAACCTGATGCAATACCGTTAACCGCTCCGTCAATAATTAAAACATCTACAGTCTTCCATAAAAAATTGGAAAAGCCCAGAGTCGGCTTGACAATTATTGCATTATATATCTCATCGATATAAACCTTGTTATAGGACAATGCGTATATAGGCTTAAAAATATTTTTAATCTTTTCAGGGTCAATAGCCTTTTTGATATATAAAAGATAGGCTATAAATATTCCAAGAAGCCCGGCCAAAACCGATATGAGGCTTAAAATGTACCACGGAGTATTGTTGACGAATGGGGCAAAGTTATATGAGTTTTTGAAATCAACATGTAAAAAACTATAAAATACGGAATTATTAAATGGGGGAATACCCAGAAACCCGATTATTAAGGCAAATGAAGCCAGTATTATCATGGGAATCGTCATAATTTTCGGGGATTCATGGACATGCACCTTTGGATCTAGATTAGATTCTCCAAAAAAAACCGTGAATATTAATCTAAAAATATAAAAGGCGGTCATTAAAGCGGTAATTTCTCCAATTACCCATGCAAAATAAAAACCCTTATTGTAAACATCCGCCAATATTGCGTCTTTACTAAAAAATCCGGAAAAAGGAGGTATGCCGGAAAGGGCAAGGCCGCCGACTATGAACGATATAGCGGTAGTTTTCATCTTTGAATATAGCCCGCCCATCTTTCTTAAGTCTAACTCGCCTGCAAGTCCATGCATTACACTGCCCGCGGTTAAAAATAGCAACCCTTTAAAAATCGCATGCGAGATAAGATGGAATATTCCTGCCGTATAAGAACCGATGCCCACGGCCATGAACATATATCCCAATTGGCTTATGGTTGAATATGCTATAATCCTTTTAATATCGAACTGCGTCAAAGCTATAAATGCGGCTAAAAAGGCGGTAAATGTCCCAATCGTTAAAACAACTTCGGATGCAAATTGCGAATATGAAAAGATTACATGAAATCTTGCAATCATATAAACGCCGGCGGTAACCATGGTAGCCGCATGAATTAATGCGCTGACCGGGGTAGGTCCCTCCATCGCATCCGGCAGCCACACATGCAGAGGGAATTGCGCCGATTTTCCGACGGCTCCCGCGAATAGCAGCAAAGCGATAATCGTAACGGTAATGGACGGAATGGACGGAATCATTTTGAATATAGTTTCATAATTAAGGGTTCCCGTAGTGACAAATAACAAAAAAATGCCGACCGCAAACCCTAAGTCTCCCACTCTATTAACTATAAAGGCTTTTTTCCCCGCATCCGAAGCGGATTTCTTCTCATACCAGAACCCTATCAGGATATACGAACAAAACCCGACAGCTTCCCAGAATACATATAAAAGCAAAAGGTTATTGGAAATTACGAGCATTATCATGGAGAAAACAAAAAGATTTAAGAACGAAAAATATCTCGCAAAACCTTTGTCATCCCTCATATATCCTATCGAATATATATGCACGAGGGCGCTTACCCCCGTAACCATAACGAGCATCACGACGGAAAGCCTGTCTATGACCGCAGATACCCCCACCTTAAAGTTTGCCGCATGAATCCAGGGATAAAGCGTAGTCGTAAATCCATGCGTATATGAAACGATAAAAAACAAAACAGAAGAAAGAATAAAGGATATTACTACAAAAGAACTTGCTATATAACCGGAATACCCCTTGAAATATTTTCCAAATAGTCCCCAGAGAAACCAACCCGCAAAGGGAAATAACGGTATCAGCCATGTAATTATAAATTTTGCGTCCATTAAAATATCCTTTATACCCAAAATTGCCGATAGAAAATGTGGAATATACTTCAAAACCTTAAAAACTCTGGATTCCCGCGAAAGCGGGAATCCAGAAAAATAATTTTCTATCGGCAATTTTGAGCTTTTATGCTTAATTTAATTTTAATATATAATTTGATATAATTTATAATTTTAATTCATTTGCCTTATCTATATCTACGGTCGCCTTTTCCCTGTAAAACGCAACGGCAATGCCGAGGGCTATTGCGGCTTCGGCGGCGGCCACGACCATCACAAAAATAACGAAAATGTCTCCGTCTATAAGATTAAGGTAGTTTGAAACGGCAACGAATCCCAAATTGGCGGCATTAAACATTAACTCCAAACTCATAAATATTACTATTAAGTTTTTGCGCATTAAAACGCCGAGCATCCCGATGCAAAAAATTATTCCCGCAACTATTAAATAACCGTTTATCGACATTTTTATTATAAATTAAAATTATTTAAATTTAGTAATTCAATTAAGATTTCTTTTTGGCAAATAGATAGGCGCCGATTATGGCGACCAATAAAAGAACAGATGCAACTTCGAACGGAAGTATATACTTTGTAAATAAAAATTCGCCTAATATCTGCGTATTTCCAATTTTATTAATTAAAGCATGCGTATAAATACCCGTCGGTTTTTTGGGGTAACCGTTAATAATATAAATGGTTATTTCCGCCAATAAAATTATAAAAATTACCCCCGCTATGAATATCTGGTGCAAATCCATTTTAATTTTTTTTATTTTTGAAAGATTGAGCAGCATGATAACCAATACAACCAATACCATAATAGCCCCGGCATAAACAAGGACTTGCATGGCCGCAAGAAACTGCATGCCCAGTATAACATAAAAACCCGCTATGGTAAAAAAGCAAAGTACTAAATACAAAGCAGAGGTTAAAGGGTTTTTCATCGATATAACCATTAACGCCGAAAAAACAGCTATAATTGAAAAAATATAAAAAAGCGCTTCCAAAATTATCCTCTTAATAAATTATTAATATTTATCTGGATTCTATTAACTTTTCTATCCCGTAAATTCCTTCGTCCCGCGTATAAAAAGCCACTTCATAATTACTTCCCATGCTTATTGCTTCTTCAGGGCAAATCTCTTCGCAATAGCCGCAGCAGATACATCTTAATAAATCGATATCAAAAGACGACGGATGTCTTCTTCCGTCATTAAATGTATTATTATGCGCAAGCTTATCTAAGCTATGGTTATGCTTTTGCCTCTCCGTAAGTTCGTGCTCGTCGCCGTAATCTACATATCCTGATTTTATTTTAATGGCCGCAGGCGGACATACGGTCTGGCATAAAAAACATGCAACGCACCTTAGCGACCCGTCTTTATTTACATTAAGTTTGGGAAAGGCTCTGAATCTTTCGGCTATTTCAAGCCTTTCTCTCGGGTATTGAAAGGTTACGGGTTTATTAAAAAAGGTCTTTATCGTAGTCTTTAACCCGATCAATAAATTTTTAGAAATTTCTATAATAGAATTTTCCTGTTTCTTAGTATCCATATTATTTTATTTGTTCATTAATATCATTATAAAACCGGTAACTATAATGTTAGCCAATGCCAGCGGCAATAAAAACTTCCATCCGAAATCCATGAGTTCGTCATACCTTAACCTTGGATATGTCCATCTTAACCATAAATAAATAAGTACGACAAAAAAAAGCTTTATTAAAAACCATAAAACCGATGGAAGGAAAGGACCCTGCCATCCTCCTAAAAACAAAGTAACTATTATCGCGCTATTAACTACTATTTGGGCATACTCGCCGATAAAATAGAACGCAAACTCCATACTTGAATATTCCGTATGAAACCCGGCGACAAGCTCTCCCTCCGCCTCCCCTAAATCGAAGGGAACTCTGTTCATTTCAGCCGTGGAAGCAATCAAATAAATTATAAAGCCGACGGGCTGGTAAACTATAAACCAGATATGCGACTGTTCGGAAACTATTTTGGATAAACTCAAATCCCCGGCGATCATTATTACTCCAATAATCGAAAGGACAAGGGGAATTTCATAGCTGATCATTTGAGCCGCCGTACGTATTCCTCCAAGCAATGAATATTTGCTGTTGGAAGCCCATCCCCCCAAAACCACTCCGTAAATCCCGAGCGACGACAATGCTAAAATAAAAAGTATTCCGATATTTACATTCGTAATCTGAAGCGGAACGGTATGCCCCAGAATCTTAACAGGCGCGCCGAACGGTATAACCGCAAATGTAGTCAGCGCAGGAATAACCACTATTATAGGGGCTAAAAGAAACAAAATCTTATCGGCATCCGCGGGTATAATATCCTCCTTAAAAAAAAGTTTTATTCCGTCCGCTATCGGCTGCAATAACCCATGAAATCCTGCTTCCATAGGACCCATTCTGTTTTGGATTTTCGCAGCTACCTTACGCTCTAAAAGTGTCAGATAAGCAGCCGCCGCAAGCAAACCTGCGAAAACGATTAATATTTTTATAATCTCTGCTATAAGCCAAAATATCATAATCTTTGCTTATTAAAATAAATTTAGAATTGTTATAGTATTTACATAATACCACAACAACTATTTTTAATTAATAATATAACTTAGTTTTATCGTTATAATAAAATTTACTTTTAGTTTTAATCTTATTGTAATATGTTGCATTCTCTAACTTTAACGATTGAACAAACCCGGATAATTCATTTTTTATATAATTAAACGAGTATCCTAACTTGTTAGAGATTAAAATTAAATAATCTAAAATATCGCTTCTATGTGCGCCCAAATCAAATTCATTGTTTAAATTTATCTTTTTACCCTCAAAATTTTCATAGAATGCATCTTTTGATTCAAGAAAATCGTACACCGGTATAACAACATCCGCCATAGTAGATAATATGCTCGCCTTAGAAGAAAAAACGGCCAAAAACTCTAAATCCGTTATATATTTAGTCAATTCTTTAGTTATGTAATTACTTATAGGGTCGCCTATATAAATGAGATTTTTTATTTTTCCGCCGTCAAATCCCGAATATATAGAATTAAAACCTAAAAGATTGGAGGGGTTTACCCCCGCGCTTTCAAGTCCTCTATAATTAAAAGGCTTCATAAGAGGATAAACATATACTATTTTTTGTTCATCCCTCAAAAATTCGACCATTTCTTTAATAGCAAGAAAGTCTTTACCCATATTATAAGCCGACATTGGAAAGTCGCCGATTATAATGGAAATAGAATTTGACTTAAGAATATTTTTGGATACCCTGCTTAGCTGACCGTCCATTTCATCATCTTTTTTAAAGCCGTAATCGTAAAGATTTAATCTCAGACTATTTAAGAAATCGCGTATTTCGGATAACTCTATATCCTCCCTGATATGTGCGATATCCTCAAATCTTGTTAAAACAGGATTTACTTGTTTTTTAATATTTACAAGTAAAAGTTTTCCTCCGTGTTCCCTGTGTGTTTTCATAATGTTATATGAAACATACGGAATTTCATCCTCTATAGAACCGATATACAATATTACATCGGAATTTTGTATGGCTTTAATCTCAAAGTTTTCTTCGTTTTTAAAAACGGTTTTAAATTTATTAAAGTTCTCCCTGTAAAATTCCGGTTCGGCTATATCGAAATAGGCAGGTTTTAAAATATATTTCACAAAATTAGAAATTACGAACCCGTCATTTGTGGAAATACCTGGAGATACTAAAACTGCGGTATTTTCCATGCCGTTTTTTCCTGAAATATTTTTAATTCTTAAGACAAACTCATTTATTGCATCTTCAATGCCTGTTTCTTTCGGCATAGATTTCTTTTTAATAATGGGGGCTTGAATATAATAGCCGGTAGGTTTTCCGATACCCTCGTAAAAAAACCCGGAGCGGCACAAATATCCGCCGAATAAAGAAGCCGCTCTGACCAAAGATTCTTCTTTATCATACCTGTAATACTCAATCCTGCATGCGGCGGAACATTTATCGCAGACGGATGAAAAGGGCGATACCTGCCAGTACCTTTCTTTAAACTTCGAAGGTTTTGAAATTAATGCGCCGACGGGGCAGACTTCGATACAATTCCCGCAATAATAGCAATCTAAATAATTTACCTCCGGCTTAATTTCCATAAACCCGCAGTTCTCGGATGGAATTGCGCCCATTTCCAATTTATCGTCTTGTTTTAAACCGATGTAGCCGTTATATCCTTTGTCTTTGATTTGATAAAACGGATTTCCGTACATATCTGTACATACCCTAATGCATCTTGAGCACAGCACGCACCTCGTAGCATGATATTCGATAATATCGCTTTTAAATATATGCGTTCTGTCAGGAAAAACCTTTTCATTTTTCTGGGTCGTGATGCCAAATTCAAACGAAAGATCCTGCAAGCTGCATTCGCCGGATTTATCGCAAACGGGGCAATCGAGAGGGTGATCTAATAGAAGATGCGATATTACTTCTTTCCTCACCTTCCATAGTTTTTCGGTATCGGTTAAAATTTCATACCCTTCTTTTACTTTTGCGATGCAAGACGGAAGAGGATTTTTAACTCCTTTAACCTCGACCACGCAAATTCTGCATGAGCCGATAGGCCTTAGCCTCCTAAGATAGCAAAGCGTGGGTATTTTTATGCCGTTTTGGGCGGCCGCCTCAAGAACGGTAAGACCCGACTTAGTCATTATTTTTTTGCCGTTTATCGTAATTTCGATATCCATTTATTCAATCCTATAAACAAGTAAACAAGTGCAAAAATATAAAACTTCTTTGAATTTAAATCTTTAATGTGTTTGCTTTGGAATTTTATTTAAATTTAACAAGCATAAGAAAATAACACCTCATGCACCTTGTTGCTTCATAAACAACATCATCGCTGGTTAAACCCTTATCAACCTCCATAAAATTACTTATGCGCATCTCGACATCTTCTTCCACCTGTTTAGCCGCCGGATTTCCTTTCGGAAAATCGGTATAATCTATTATCTCTTTTTTGTCGTAAACGCCTATCTTTTCCAGCAGATACTCAAAAAGGCAATCGTCCGTCGCCTCGAATGAACCGATTCTTATGTACTGGTCTATTCTTCTTGCGGCATTTTTGCCGTCGCGGTTCGAATCGACTATACTGATGGGTCCGGTAAATGCGTCTCCGCCGGCAAATACTCCCGGCATATCGGTCATATGCGTAAACTCGTCCGCTATGATTATTTTGCCCCTAGCGGTTTTAATCTGCGGCGTATCTTTTAAAAAATCGAAATCCGGAACCTGCCCGACCGCCATAATAAACGAATCACATTCTATGTCAAAATCGGAATTCTGAACTTCCACGGGGCTTCTTCTGCCGCTTTCATCCGGATCGCCTAGTTTCATTTTTATGCACCTGACGCCTTTAACTGCCCCGTTTTCTTGAATAATACTTGCAGGGTTAGTCAAAAATTCAAATTTAACGCCTTCTTTAATGGCGGTATCGATTTCGTAAGGAGCTGCAGGCATCTGCTCCCTCGCCCTTCTATACACAACGGTAACTTCTTCGAACCCTAACCTGATTGCTGTCCGGCAACAATCTATAGCTACATTGCCGCCGCCTTCTATAATAACCTTCCTGCCCGTTTCAATTTTATTCCCGAGAGAGACATCCCTTAAAAATTTAACCCCTTCATAAAAACCTTTAAGATTGTCCCGTTCTCCGGGCAACCCTATATTTTGTCCTTTATGGGCGCCAACCGCAAGGAAAACGGCTTTAAAATCTTGCCCAAAAAGACCCTGTATCGTGAAATCGGTTCCGAGTCTTTGATTTAATTTATAATCAATTCCGGTAGAAAGGATATAATCAATTTCTTTATCTAAGAATTCTTTCGGCAACCTGTATTTCGGGATACCGACATTCATCATCCCGCCCAATACAGGCAACGCTTCAAATATCACGGGCTTATAACCCATTAAACGCAAATAATACGCGCAGCTTAAACCTGCGGGGCCTGAACCCACGATTGCTATCTTAATTCCATTGTCTTTGATTACAAACCTCGGCTTGATATCGGAATAAAATTCGTTATCGGCGGCGAATCTTCTTATTAGACATATCTCGATAGGCTCATCGACATTAGCCCGGCGGCAATTGTCCTGACATGGATGAAAACAGGTTCTTCCCAGAATCCCCGCTAGCGGGGTATTTCTTCTCGCGGATTCGAGCGCGTCTTCAAACCTACCGTCCCTGACCCTTTCTATCCAGTTTGGAATATCGAGTTTGGATGGACAGCCGTTAATACACGGGGCGGTTGCCTTAGTTATATAATCCCCTTTTGGTATAATTTTTTTATTTATTATTGCGCTTTCAAAATCTTCCCTGAAATTATCGATCAGTTCGGTAACGGCTAACGGTCCAACGGTTCCCACAGTGCATTTAGAAGACGATAAAATCCATTCGCATTGATTCCTTAATCTATCCAAATCTTCTAAAATAGCACGGCCGTTGCATATATGTTCGAGAATATCTGAAGCAACCGAAGTTCCGATCATGCACGGGGTACAAACGCCGCAAGAAATCTTTTGAAGCTCTTGCATATAACACCGCGCCAGATCAACTTTATTGTCATTGTCGTCAAGCAAAGCTATGCCGTTCCAATTAAGTATGGAAGATATTTCGGCGTGGCCCGTCCTTTTAAAGAATGAAATATCTAATTTTGAACCAATTTTATCTATAATCTTCATATAGTCTAAATTTAATTTATGATTTTATCTTTTACCTGTCCACTTCTCCCAGCAATATATCCACACTGCCCATAATCGCAACTAAGTCGGCTAACAAATGCCCCTTCGTCATTTTACACAAAGCGCTAATATTACAGAACGACGGCGGTCTAACCCGCATGCGGTAAGGAAAAGCCGAACCATCTGACACCAGATAAAAACCCAGTTCCCCTCTCGGATTTTCTACGGAGTGGTATGCCTCGCCCTTTGGCGGCTTTATACCCTCCATACCGTATTTAAAGAGCGATATCATGCCTTCCATTGTAGTCAACGCCCTTTTTTTAGGGGGGATGACATAGCGGGGATATTCGTCATAGCTTAAATATTCGCCCGCCGGAATATTTTCGATCGCCTGATTTATTATTTTAAGGCTTTGCCTCATCTCTTCTATTCTTACGAAATATCTATCGTAAACATCTCCCGTATCTCCAAGAGGGATTTCGAAATCAAAATCTTCATAGCTTGAATAAGGGTTTGTCTTCCTGATATCATATTTTAATCCGCTGCCTCTAAGGGAAGGCCCGGTCAATGCGAAATTAACCGCATCTTCGGCGGAAATTATACCCAAATTTTTGGTTCTTTCTAACCAAATTTTGTTCTTTGTGAGTAACGCTTCATACTCGCTGACTTTTTCGGGAAAAATTTTTATAAAATTCCGCGTTTTATCTATAAAATCTTTGTGTATATCCATTGCTAAACCGCCGACCCGATAAAAAGAAGGGGTCATCCTGGAGCCGGTAACCGTTTCTATGATATCTAATATTAACTCTCTTTCGCGAAAACAGTATAGAAACTCGGTTAAAGCGCCTATATCAACGGCATGCGTACCCAGCCATACAAGATGGGAACTGATTCTTGTAAACTCTGCAAGGATAACCCTGACATATTCAGCTCTTTTAGGGGCTTTTACGCCGCAAAGCTTTTCGACGGCAAGAATATAACCCAAATTATTTGAAGCGGCGGAAACATAGTCCATTCTGTCCGTAATAGTCTCGGCCTGATGGTAGGTTCGGGATTCGGCATATTTTTCCATACTTGTATGCAAATAACCTATAATAGGTTCCGCATTAACTACAACCTCTCCGTCTAATTGAACCAAAACCCTGAGAACGCCGTGAGTGGCGGGATGAGAGGGACCCACATTTAATGGAAATTTGTCTGTCTCTATTAAGAAATCTTTGTATTCAAACATTGTTAAATTTCTTATTAATAATTCGGTGATTTATGGTTTTTGGGTTATTTCATCCATTTCGACATATCCCGGGGTATCAAAATTTATCGTTTCGACCGGCGGCCTTTGCCTTAACGGGTAATCTTTAAGAAGAGGATGCCCTTCCCAGTCACCGGGATTCAATATTCTTTTCAAATCGGGATGCCCCTTAAATTTTAACCCAAACATATCGTAAACTTCCCTTTCAAACCAATTTGCCGAATTGTAAAGCGGCGTTAAACTGGGGTAATCAGGCTCGTTTATTTTGCTTCTACTCTTTACAAATATTCTGAAATTATTTTTTGTAGAATAAAAATTATAAATTACTTCTATTCTTTCGGGCTTCTTTGGATAATCAACGGCAAACAAGTCGGATAACATATCGAATTGCAGCCTGGAGTCATCTTTTAAGAATTTTGCAAAATCTATAATATTTTCTTTGCCCGTGAATATATGCACGTCGCCATTAGAGGTTTCAACCGAAGAAACTAATTTTGGCATAGATTCCTTTATGGCGCTAAGTGCAAATAAGACATCCATCTCTTTAAGGCTCATATAATTATATAATTAACTTGAAATAATTTATTTAAAATTTAAATAAATTCATATGCCGTTTCATCAAAAACATTCGGGTTTATTTTAAAACCTTGGGCGGTTCCTCATTTTTTATTGTTCCTTTTGCTATCTTTTCTTGAAGTTTTACTATACCGTATATGAGGGCTTCCGGTCTGGGCGGACAACCGGGGATATAAACATCGACGGGAATAATTCTGTCAACGCCCTGAACTATGCTATAAACATTAAAAAGCCCCCCCGAACAGGCGCAATCACCCATTGCAATAACCCATTTAGGATTTGGCATCTGATCATAAATTCTTTTAACCATGGGAGCCATTTTATATGAAACCCTTCCTGATACGATAATTAAATCGGATTGCCTGGGACTTGACCTGAAAATTAAACCTAACCTGTCAAAATCATATCTGGAAGAGGCAGCCGTCATCATTTCGATAGCGCAACAGGCCAAACCAAATGTCGCAGGCCAAATCGACCATTTTCTGCCCCATGAAACAAGCTTATCTAACGATGTCGTTATAATGTTATCACCCAGATGTTCTTCTATTCCCATCTAAGCGCCCCCTTTTTCCACACATACAAAAGACCTATGACTAATATTATGATAAACATAAACATTTCTATAAATCCGAAAAGCCCCAGCTCTGAAAAAACAACGGCCCAAGGAAATAAAAAAAGCGCTTCGATATCAAAAAGAAGAAAAAAAATGGCAACAAGATAAAATTTAACATCAAATCTGAAGTGGGCATCGCCTGTCGGTTCAACCCCGCACTCATAAGGTTTTAATTTTCCGATTTCGTATGTTTTTTTTCCAATAAAATTTGAGGCTATAATTGTAAAAATGGCAAATAATATGGCTATTACAAGCATTATAAGGATGGGTAGAAAAGAAATCAAATTATCTCCATTCATATTATTCATAATGTTACACTAAAATAAATTAATTATAAATATGCGGTTGGATATATCGTATAAAATGTATCATATAATATAATCAAAATCAATAAGAAAAACAACCTTTAATTTTGCAATAGAAAATATTTAAATGTTCCTATTTTACGTAAATTCTGGATTCCCGCTTTCGCGGGAATGACTATGCGAGGATTGAGGTTTTAACCCAAAAGATATCCCCACCCGCTTCAGCGGGAAAGTTTCAAAGAAACTTCACGAGTGTCGTCAGACACATATTTTCGCCCGCACGATTGTTTTTGCATGCCGAAAACGCGGGCGAAGATGGCAAAGCGGGAATCCAGAAAATAAATTTCTATTGCAAAATTAAAGACAACTTAATCTTTATATTGTTTTAAATAGTATAACATTGTTCTGACGCCGACCCCCGTCGCACCCTTTGGATTATAAGTGAAACCTGTTTTCGTAAAGGCGGGACCGGCTATGTCTATGTGGCACCATTTGACTTTCCCTGAAACGAATTCCTCCAGAAACATCCCTGCCGTTATGGCTCCGCCATATTTATTTCCTACATTTTTGACATCGGCGACAGGACTTAAGAGTTTTTCCTGCATATTATCATCGAACGGCAATTCCCACATTTTTTCGCCGGAAATCTCGCTTGTCTTGATAATGCTGTTTATTAAGCCTTTGTCGTTTCCCATAACCCCGGAGGTATATTCGCCTAAAGCGACAACGCAGGCTCCGGTTAAGGTGGCCATGTCTATTATCTCTTCCGCCCCCTGATTCTCCGCAAAGGTCAAAGCATCCGCAAGCGTTAAACGACCCTCCGCATCGGTATTTTCTATTTCGATAGTCTTGCCGTTAAGCGCTTTAACTATATCGTCCGGCCTCTGAGCGCCGCCGTCCGGCATATTTTCGCAGGCGGCTATAATGCCGTGAACCTCCGCATTCAAGCCCAGATCGGAAATGTATTTCATTATTCCCAGTACGGCGCAGGCTCCCGACTTATCCGACTTCATAGTCGTCATAAAATCGGCCGGTTTCAAAGAAAGCCCGCCGCTATCGAAGGTTATACCCTTTCCTACTATTGCAATCTTTTTAAGTTTAATTTTTTTTGTTTTATTTTTCGGCTTATAAATTAGATGGATAAATCTGGGAGGATTTTTTGAACCCTGCGCAACGCCGTAAAAGGAAAGCATACCCTTTTTAACTATCTCTTTTTCGTCGAATATTTCACATTCTATGCCCTCTTGCGCGGACAAATCTTTCGCAATATTTGCGAGATACTCGGGTGTAGCGATATTTCCCGGCTCGTTAACTATATCCCTTGCAAAATTAGCAGCCTGCGAGGTTATTTTTCCGAAGCTTACTCCTTCCTTAAAATTTTCTTCTTCGTTCTTACCTGCTTTAAGCGAATCGAAATAAACCCCGATAAGATTAAAATCCCCCGCTTTGTTATTATTTTTATCGTCATCTTTTGTCTTATATTTTTTAAATTCGTATAAACCTAATAATGCTCCCTCGACAACGGCCGACGACGTATAAAATAATCCATTTTTCAGATAATATTCTTCGGACAATTCGGGAATTATAAAGATTGCCTCTTTAATTCGATTTGTTTTGGCAATTCTTAAAGAGTTTGAAATAAAATATCTTATGGAATCGTAATTAAACTTATCTTTTTTACCTATGCCGTGCACTAATGAAAGAATGGGGGATTCAATCATTATATTCTTTCCCTTTTTTGCTTTGAAATTAAGTTGTTTTAACCTTTTATATATAAAATCAAATTCTTTGAGAGTTTTATTTTTTAAAAAGCTGCCCTCATCCCCTTCAAAGACCCCAAATATAAAAATACGCTCAAATGAACTCCGCTGAACTCCCTTTTGCTTTGCTTCTTTCTCTTTTAAAATTTTGAAGGTAGAACCGATAAATTTAAATTCCAATTTAATATCCCCCGTATTATTTTTCTATGTTTTAATACTTATTTTAAATACTTAAACCTTTTTATTATTCCGATAAGCTTTTCCAGCTCCCCGTAAACGGAAGCCGCTTCTTTGGCAGTGCTTGAAGACTGCTCCGAATTTGATGCCGCAAGACTAAATAATATCATAATTATTTATAATAAAGTTAAAAACATCTCATCCCTAACGGGCTTTACTTATAAAATCAGGCGCTAATGCGGGTTCTGCCCTTGCTTTAACATCGAAAGCTTTCTGTAAAGATTTCTTTCGCTTACCCCGATAATACCCGCAATTTCGGATTTGCTCAACTTTTTAGAAAAAAGGTATTTGATATATTCTTCTTCTATTTCCCTTAAAGTCGGATTTTTATCAAAGAGCGTCTTTCCGTTAACCGCATCCCTGTCATTATCATATGAAACTTCAAGCTGAATAGCTTCCGGCGGTATTTCTTCTTTGCCGTCGGATAAAACCATTGCTCTTTCGATAACATTTTTTAATTCCCTGACATTGCCGGGCCAGTCGTAGTTTAAAAGTTTATTTTCGGCGGATGCGGAAAGGTGCTTTGAAAATTTAATTTTATTTTCTTTCGTCATAAAGAAATGGGCCAAATGAGAAATGTCTTCTTTTCTATCTCTTAAAGGCGGAAGCTCTATCGTAAAACCGTTTATCCTGTAAAATAAATCACCTCTAAAATGACCTTCTTCGACCATCTTTTTTAGATTTTTATTTGTTGCGGTTATTATTCTTGTGTCGATAAAGAGGTTTTTGGATGAACCTATCCTCCTGAAGCTTTTCGTATCTAATATTCTTAGAAGCTTCGCCTGTATAATACCGCTAACCTCGCCAATTTCATCGATAAAAAGCGTTCCCTTGTCCGCATATTCCAGAAGCCCTTTTTTAAGGGCATCCGCTCCTGTAAACGAACCCCTTTCATGACCGAACAACTCCGATTCGAACAAATTTTCGGATAAATTACAGGAATCGACAATGATAAGGGGGTTATCTTTTCTGACCGACAGCTTGTGGAGCATATTCGCGCTTAATTCTTTGCCCGTGCCTGATTCCCCCGTAATCAAAACATTTAAATCCGATTTGGCTGCGGCGGAAATATCTTCTATCACCTTCGATGCCGCTTTAGATTTTCCTATAAAAAACCGCTTAAAAATCTCTCTTTTAAAATAGGCGGCATAATTTTTTAAGTTAATATTTTCGATTAGTTTTTTTATGGTTATGCTGAGTTCTTCGAGACTTAGCGGCTTAACAAGGTAATCGCAGGCGCCGATTTTTAAGGCAGCCACGGCTGAATCGACGGTGCCGAAAGCAGTTAAGATAATTATCTCTATATCGTTCGTTTTTGATTTTACAATTTTTAATAGTTCCATACCGGACTTCCTTGGTAATTTTAGGTCGGATATTATAATGTTGAAATAGCCTTTTTCTAATTTTTCTATTGCTTCTTCGGCCGAAGGAGCGGATTGAACTTCATAACCCTCGCTGCTTAAATAGTCCGTAAGTATATTTCTATAATTTATATCGTCGTCAACAATAAGTATAGAAATTAAATTGTTATCCATGACTTTTATTTTTCTTTATCGTTATTTTCCCTGAAGTTGCTTTTAACCGGTATTTTTATTACGAATTTTGTTCCCAAATCCTGTTTAGACCTGACCTCGATCGAACCCCCTAGAGATTTAATTATGCTCAAAGATATGGAAAGCCCGAGCCCTGTGCTTCCCGTACCCTTATTTTTCGAGAAAAAGGGGTCAAAAATCTTTTTGATATCGGCCGGCGCAATACCCTGTCCGTTATCTATAATCAATATATAAATATAATCCTTTATTATCTTGGTTATAAAATACACGACTCCCGACTCTTCCTGAACGGCCTGTATTGCGTTAAGCCCTATATTAAGTATGACCTGCCTTAACCCCGCTTCCGAGAAACTAATCAGGGGAGGATGTCCGGCAAAGTTCTTCTTTATCATAACATTTTTCTTATTTGCCAGAAAGGAAAGCAAAGAAAGGCTCTCATCCACCGACTTATTGACATTTACTATGTCTGTCTTAACCGATACGGGTCTGGATAGGAGGAGAAGCTTTTTTGTAATATCTTTACACCTCTCTATCTCCGTTCTTATTAACTCAAAATATTTTTTAATATCGCAGCTGCCTTCTTTGAAACCGCCCTGAAGATTGCTTTGAATGGGTTTATTGTTTCCGATGCACATCCTTATCATATCTACGGAAGCCAATATATTGTTAAGCGGATTATTTATTTCATGCGCCACGCCTTCGGCTAAGAGGCCGACTTCGGAAAGCCTTTGAGATAAGTTAAATTTAAGCTGGGCATCGGAACCGTTTCCCAGACACCTTAAAACCTCAACCGCATACCTTTTGCCCGTTGAATTATCATAAAAAGGGGATGAGTTTATTTCGACGGCAATTTCTTTTTTTTCCGACCCGTAATGACCGTGTATAACCTTAACCGTCTTCCCTTTTTTAATAACCTCTTCCACCGAACACGATTCTAATAAGGGGTCGCACGGCTCGTCCCTGAAATGGCTTATCTTATAACAATAGCCTCCTATAACATCCGAAACGGGCAGGCCGGCGTCATTTAAAAAACGCCTGTTTGCATAAACTATTTTGTAATTTTCATCGATAACGATAACCCCGTCATTTATGTTATCTAATATATCGTCCGAACTAAAAGCTAAAACCTGTTTTTCCCTATTTTCCATAAATAATCCCATAAATAAATTAATGAATTAAATATCGATAGAAAATTTTGTTAAAGGTTTGTTAATATAAACATTTTTGGTTAATATCCTCAATTATTATAACACAATTATAAACCCGGAATAGAATTAATTGAAAAAATTTTACTTCAACCTATTGACAATATTTTAAAAATCTATTAGTATTAGCCTTTATGTTTATAAATTTATTTTTAAGCAAAGAGGATTATCTTAATGAATGATTACGCTATCATAAATTCAGGCTCAAAGCAATACAAGGTATCTGCCGGAGACCTGATAAGAATTGAAAATATAGGTAAAAACAAGGGGGATGAAATATTTTTTAAGCCGAGCATGCTGAAAAATAACGACAATATTCTTTTTGGGGAACAGGCTTTAAAAGATGTAAATGTCAAAGGTATCGTGGTCAGAAACGGAAGAGCAAAAAAGATAATCGTGTTTAAGATGAAACGCCGTAAAGACGAAAGAAAAAAAAGAGGACACAGGCAAAATTTTACCGAAGTTAAGATAACCGACATTCCATAAATAATCTTCAGGGCAAAAATTTAAAATTTTAAATACGCGAATAATAAAAAAAATAAATAATATTTTACCGAATAAGGCACAGGTGTAATTATGGCTCACAAAAAAGCAGGCGGCAGTTCCAGAAACGGGCGGGACAGCCAAGGTCAAAGAAGGGGGGTAAAAAGATTCGGCGGGGAATTAGTAAAGCCGGGCGAAATCATTGTTCGCCAGGTTGGTTCATCTTTCCATCCCGGAAAAAATGTCAAAGAAGGAAAGGATTATACTCTTTACTCTATAATGGGCGGCTTTGTTAAATTTCACGCAGGAAAGAACAATAGAAAATTTGTCAGCATTATCCCCTTAGGGAAATAATCACCGCGCTTCCGGATTCAACGATTCAACCTATGCATCCGCCGCCTCTAAGCCCGATACGCGGCAAAGGCAGGCTACCGGACGGAACGACATTTCAGGTAGCTTTATTTTACCTCAAAATTCCTCATTACATGAAATCAATTACTATAGAATCATAATTTAAATTTAAGATGAAATTTGTCGATAATGCCGTGATAACTATAGCCTCCGGCAACGGGGGCAAAGGTTTGTCAAGTTTCAGGAGAGAAAAATTCATTCCTAAAGGGGGACCCGACGGCGGAGACGGCGGAGACGGCGGAGACGTCATTTTTAAAGCATCCCACAATATAACAAGCCTGCTGGATTTCAGATATAAGCCAAAGTTCGCCGCCGAAAACGGCGGGAATGGACAGGGCAACAATAAAAAGGGAAGGGACGGAAAAGATATTATTCTAAATGTTTCCGTGGGAACGGCAATAATAGATTATGACTCGGGCGAAATAATAGCCGACTTGACAAAAGACGGGGAAAAATTTATAGTTTTGCAGGGCGGCAGGGGCGGGAAAGGAAATACCTTTTTTAAATCCTCCGTTAATAGAAGGCCGCGGTTTTCGCAACCCGGGACGCAGGGGGAAACAAAAAAAATCAGCCTTGTTCTTAAAAGTCTGGGAGATGTGGGCATAATCGGTCTTCCCAATGCCGGAAAATCCACCCTGATTTCTAAATTGTCCGGAGCTCATCCCGAAATAGCGCCGTATCCCTTTACGACAAAAACGCCGAGTCTCGGCGTCTGCAGGGGCGAAGATTCCGATAAAACATTTACGATAGTCGATATACCGGGCATTATCTCCGGCGCGGCCGAAGGAACGGGTCTGGGTTTAAGATTTCTAAAACACATAGAAAGATCGAACATACTTTTGCATTTAATCGAAATAGGCAATATTGCCGAAGTCGAAAATCGGTACGAAACGGTCATAAACGAAATAAATAAATTCGATAAAGAAATCCTTAAAAAAAACCGGATAGTCGTCATAAATAAAATCGATTTAATATCCGATTTAAAAGAACTTAATAAAATAAAAGATGAAATTAATAAATTTTTCGATAAAAAGGGTATTAAGCCGCTTTTCATTTCCGCATCCGAAAATATGGGTATAGACGAATTGAAAAATAATTTAAACAAATTGATTGGTTGATTTGTTATAATAATTATAAAAATGTGATATATAAATTCTTCCGAAAATAACAAAAAATATAATAAATGAATAATAAAGAATATAATGCATTAAACGATTTTAGAAAATATTTGAATTCCAAAAAAAGAATAGTTTTAAAAATCGGCACGCAGGTACTCTTAAGCGATAAAGATAAACTTTCTTTATCCGCCTTTAAAAGGATTTGCAGTTTTTCGCATTCGTTAATACGGCAGCAAAAAGAAGTAATATTAGTTTCATCGGGAGCGATAGCCGCCGGAAAAGATGTATTAAATACCCCGCCCTCTTCAAATAATTTTTCAAATAATTTCAGCATGCCGGAAAAGCAGGCTTTTGCCGCTTGCGGACAGGCGATATTAATGAAAAATTACGGCTCTTGTTTTAAACAATACGGAATAAAAACAGCGCAAATCCTTTTAACGAAAGACGACATATCCTCCAGAAAAAGGTTCGTCAATGCAAGAAACACGATATACGAGCTGTTAAAGAATAAGGTTGTGCCGATTATAAATGAAAATGACACTATTTCTTACGAAGAGATAAAATTTTCCGACAATGACCATTTGTCGGCTCTCGTTTCAAACCTCGTATGCGCCGACTTATTAATAATTCTTTCCAATGTCCGGGGCGTTTACGACAAAAATCCTGTATTGCATAAAGATGCGAAACTTATTAAAACGATAGATAACATAAAGGATTTCATGAAAGATTTTAAAGAAACATCTAAAAGTTTGCAAGGCACGGGCGGAATGAAATCAAAACTTTATGCCTCGTTTATCGCCGCCGGCGCGGGGACAGACACTATTATTATCTCGGGCAAGAACGGAAAAAGCCTTGATTCGTTCGCAGGAGGCATACTGACGGGAACATTTATTCCGTCTTTAAAAAACAACATTAACAAGAAAAAACACTGGCTTTTATTCGGCATGGAAAAAAAGGGGCAAATAGTAATCGATAAGGGGGCCGAGGACGCAATTATCAACAAAAATAAAAGCCTTCTTGCAAGCGGTATTCTTGCAGTAAACGGCGAATTTAAAAAAGGGGAGGGGGTTTATATCGTTAACGAAGAAGGTAAAATTTTTTCTATCGGCATATCCAATTTTGATTCAAAGGATATAAAAAGAATTAAGGGACTTAAATCCCATGAAATAAAAACAAAATTTGGCGAAGGCAACCTTTCGGCTTTAGTTATACATAAAGACAAATTGGCCGTTACCGCTTAAATATATTAAGAGCATGATAATAAAATTATAATAAAATTTAACCATATTTATTCTAAGGTAAATGCGTATGGAACCTGAAACAGAACCTGTCGAAGAAATTGCAAGAAAGGCGTGCGCCGCAAGCAGTTTTATCGCAAGCGCCGGGATAAGCACAAAACTAAATATACTTAATACGATTAAAAACCTTTTAATCGAAAACAAAAATAATATAATCCTTGAAAATAGAAAGGATGTGGAAAATGCCCAGTCCCGCGGGCTTAGCGCTCCGATGATCGACAGGCTGACAATTTCCGAAAAGACATTCAATTCAATGATTAAGTCGGTAGAAGATGTGGGGAAAATTAAAGACCCTGTCGGAGAAATAGAAGATATTACGGTTAGGCCAAACGGGCTTATGGTCGGAAAGATGCGTATACCGCTCGGCGTCATAGGTATTATTTATGAATCAAGACCGACCGTTACAATAGATGCATCCATACTTTGCCTGTTATCTGGAAATGCCGTAATTTTAAGGGGCGGGTCGGAGGCTTTTAATTCCAATATGATATTGGCGCGGGTAATCTCGAAAAGTTTAAATCTTAACGGCCTTCCGCCTCAAATAGTTTCAATGGTCCCTTACACCGATAGATCCGCTATTAAAGAATTAATTTCTCAGAAAAAATATATAGATTTAATAATACCGAGGGGCGGAGAAGGGCTTATATCCTATGTTACCGAAAACTCTAAAATTCCCGTGATAAAACATGATAAAGGCCTCTGTCACATATATGTCGATGAATATGCCGATATTAAGAAGTCGCTTAACGTCATTATTAATGCAAAAGTTCAAAGACCGTCTGTTTGCAATGCATTAGAAACGCTTTTAGTCCATTCCTCCATACTTGACAGGTTTATGCCTGAAATGCTCGGCGAACTTAAAAAAAACGGCGTGGAAGCGAGAGTTGACGATGAAATTTTCAATCTTTATAAAAATAAATTTAATTTTCTTGTACCGGCAGAACAGGACGATTGGGATACCGAATATTTAAATCTTACACTGGCAGTAAAATCGGTCCCCGATATAGACGCCGCCATAGAACATATTAAAAAACACGGTTCCAATCATACCGAAGCAATACTTACCGAAAATTACGCCAACGCTCTTGAGTTCATAAAAAGGGTAAACTCTTCCTGCGTTCTTATCAACGCTTCTACCAGATTTAACGATGGTTTTGAGCTCGGGCTCGGGGCGGAAATAGGCATATCCACTTCAAAAATTCATGCATTTGGACCGATGGGCGCAAGGGAACTTACCACAACCAAATTTATCGTTTTCGGCAGCTATCAGACAAGGACATGAATATCGGCATTTTCGGCGGAACATTTGATCCGATTCATTACGGACATTTAAGGGCGGCGGAAGAAATTACGCAAAACTTTTTAGAAAAAGTAATATTTGTCCCGACAAACATAACTTCTAATAAAGAAAAAGTACCTTCAAGTCCGCAAGAAAGACTTGAAATGATAAAAATCGCAATAAACGATCATAAAAAATTCACAGTTTCGGATATCGAAATTAAAAGAGGCGGAATTTCTTACTCATATGACACCGTTATTCAGTTTAAGAAATTATACCCGGATGACGATTTATATTTTATTATAGGAATGGATGCGTATTTTGATTTAAAAAATTGGAAAAACGGCGAACTCCTCTTTGACATGATTAATTTTATCGTTATTAATAGAAACAACATAAGATTTAATCCCGAAAACTTGATAAAGCTGATATCTTTTTTGCCTGACGGGATAAAAGGGAAAATCGATCTAGACCATAAAAACAAAAGATTTATCACATCTAAAAATATATATATAAATTTCCTTAAAATAACAAAAATGGATATTTCATCTACAATAATCAGGAATAACTTTAAAAAAAACATTTCTAACCTATATCTATTGCCAAAGGATGTTATTAATTATATAATTAATAAAAAGATGTATATTTAACTTTTATAATTTATAATTGCAGCTGCTAAGCAAGGTGATTTAAAATAATTAACGTAAAAATAGAAAGAAAAAAACTAAAAAGAACAAATAAAACTATAAGGTCTATCATAGACTCCCTTTTAGAGAAAAAGGCTCGCGATGTTGTCGTGCTCGATATTAGAAGGATTTCCGCAATGACCGATTTTGTTATTATCTGCGGCGGTTCATCCGATCGTCAAATATCATCGATAGCCAACAATTTAATAGATTCCATAAAAAAGCGTCCCTTCGGAGTGGAGGGGCTTTCCGGTTCGAGGTGGGTCGTAATTGACTATGGAGATGTCATAATACACATAATTCACGACGACTTAAGGCCGTATTATAACCTTGAAGGATTATGGCCCGATGCCAAAGAGTTAATTGTGGAAAATTAAGAGTAGATACCTGCCATCTTTGCCTGTAAAGGCGGCGTGCGTCTGTAAGCGCAGGCAGAAGATATGCAGGAATGACGGACAAAAATTAATTATGTATATCATTACATTAATAATCGCCATTCTGGTGCTGATAGCTTTCTTTGAGTATCTTTACATGCTTAATCCCGTGAAGATTCCGCTGCATTACGCCCCGGGCTCACAGCACATAATTAATGAATATCTTATAATTTATATTTTTTCGGCATTTTTGGTTGGAATTGTTCTTGTCCTGTCTATAAATATTTTAAAGGATTTAATTTCTCAGATAAAAAATCTTTTCTTTGAAAGAAAGCAGTTTATAAAAACGGAAATAGATAATTCCGTTAACAAAGCTTACGATTTCTATATTAAAGGACAATACGACAAGGCAATAGACTTAGTAAAAAAATACTTATCCGCCTATGAAAACAGCATAAACGGTTATTTACTTCTGGCGAAAATTTACAAACATAAAGGAAAAATAAAAGATAGCGAATTTAACTTAAATAAAGCGCTGGAAATAGAAAAAGATAATATTAATGCTCTTAATGAGGCCGGAAATCTATATAAATTAAACAAAGATTATGATAAAGCAATAGTTTATTACAATAAGGCGTTAGAATCCTCAAACGATAATCTATATGCAATAACGCAGTTAAAAGATATTTACATAAAAAAAGGCGAATGGAAAAATGCATACAGGATGTCTAAACTCTTTCTCGCTGAATCAAAAGATAAAGAGATTAATAAAAAAGAAGAATTAGTCATGCTCGGGCTTAAATATGAATTCGGAAAGTATCTTTTAGAAACGGAAAATGATACCGTAAGATCCGCTAAAAGATTTAACCAGGTGTTAACCCAAAATAAAAATTTTGTCCCGGCGTACATATCTCTGGGAGACATTTATATTAAAAAAGGGAAATATCCCGAAGTATTCGATTTATGGGAAAAGGCGTTTTTAAAAACCGGTAACTTCGCTATTCTAATCAAAATCGAGGATATAGCGATAAAAACGAATCATCCCGAAAATATTATTAAATTCTATCAAGAACTTATTTACGATAATCCTGAAAGGTGGGAATACAGGCTATTTTTGGGGAAGCTATATATGAGATTAGAAATGGTTGACGATGCGCTTTCAAGCCTTCATGAAATCCCTGCTTCAATTTTTAAAGACAATTCCCTCAGCCTTCTTTTAGCGGAATGTTACTTTAAAAGAGGAAAATATAACGATTCCGCCGTAAATTTTAGAAAGGCTCTTAAAGGCCAATATCCGGTCAAGTTACCTTTTACCTGTTCAAATTGCGGGTTTGTCTCTTACAATTATTCTTCGATCTGCCCATCCTGCAACCTGTGGAACACATTTAACATAAAAACCTCCGGAACGCTTTATGAAAGCGGACAAAAAGATGATATTAAAAATATTTCGTCATTGATTTCGGAGTAAACAGGCCAAGCAAATGAAAAAATATGACGGGTTAGCTTTGATTATTTTGGACGGTTTCGGCTTGTCGCCTTCCGTGAAAGGCAACGCTATAATAAATGCGAATTCAGAATTCATAAATTCCATCTTTAAAAATTATCCGTTTACGACTCTAATCACTCACGGCAAAGATGTCGGTTTGCCTGAAAACACGATGGGAAACTCGGAAGTGGGGCATTCCAATATCGGCGCCGGAAGGATTACTATGCAGGATTTGACAAAAATAGATATGCAAATTGAAAATGATACCTTAAAAAATAATAAAACATTATCTTTATTTTTAGAAAAAATCAAAAACGGAAATTCACGGGTCCATCTTATGGGTCTCTTATCCGAAAGCGGGGTCCATTCCGAATTATCCCACTTATTATACTTAATCCGTTTTTTCAGGACTAACGGGGTAAAGGAGATTTATATTCATGCATTTTTAGACGGAAGGGATTCTCCCCCAAAAAGCGCAGAAATTTTCTTAAAAAAATTAATGGAAGAAGTTAGAAAGTTAAAACCTTTTGTTTTCTTATCTACGATATGCGGTAGATTTTATGCTATGGACAGGGATACAAGATGGGATAGGACAAACAGGGCTTTCGATCTGCTTACGGGATTAAACGGGGAAAGGTTTGACGACCCGGCCCAAGGCATAAAAAAGTTCTATGACGACGGAATAACGGATGAGTTTGTACACCCCGTCGTAATTAACAACAAGGAAGGGAAGAACGGTTCAATAGGTCGGGACGACGGTGTTTTATTTTTCAACTTCAGGGCGGACAGGGCTAAACAATTAACAATG
Source organism: bacterium (assembly GCA_021831025.1). Classification (GTDB taxonomy): domain Bacteria; phylum SZUA-79; class SZUA-79; order Acidulodesulfobacterales; family Acidulodesulfobacteraceae; genus Acidulodesulfobacterium. Next base: position 37,567 of record JAKBNN010000034.1, read on the forward strand.
GCTCTCACATTTAAAGATTTTAATAATTTTTACAGGGATGGATTTAAACCCGTTAAAAATTTTATATCGATGACCAAATATGACGACTCGTTTAAAAACGGCTATATTATAGAACCGGAAAATTACGACAATATTTTAGGACAGGTTATCTCTGACATAGGTTTTAATCAGTTAAGGGTAGCCGAAACCGAAAAATACGCCCATGTAACCTATTTTTTTAACTGCGGTAGAGAAGAACCCTTTAAAAACGAGGATAGATTATTGATACCGTCCCCGAGAAAATATAAAACTTACGATATGATACCGGAAATGAGCGCTTTTAAGATTAAGGATGCCTTAATAGAAAGGATTAAACTTAATAAATACAAGTTAATAGTCTGCAATTTCGCAAACTGCGATATGGTGGGTCACACAGGAAATTATAATGCCGCCGTTAAGGCGGTTAAGGCTGTAAATTCAGTCCTTAGCGAGATAGTCCCAGTAATTTTGAATCAGAATCATGCCTGTATTATAACGGCGGACCATGGAAATGCCGAAGCAATGTTGGACGAAAACGGGATGCCTATGACCAATCACACTCTTAATCCTGTACCGTTTGCTATAGTTTCTAATTATCCGAAGGAAATTCCGATATTAAAACAGGGCAGGCTTGCCGACATAGCCCCGACAATTCTTAAATTACTGGGCTTAAATATACCGGAGGAGATGACCGGACGAGTTTTATGGGAATAGTTTCATTTGTTTGCCCTTATGGCAATATAAGATTGGATTTATATTTAAAAACCCGATTACTTAATAATACGAGGGCATATATTCAGAAACTTATATTAAGCGGCAATGTGACGGTTAACGGGTTAATCATTAAAAAACCGGCATATAAATTAAAAGAAGGTTCGATATTAACCATAAAAGAACTGGAAATAAAAAAAACAGGGCTAGTCCCCGTAGATTATAATCTTGAAATAATTTATGAAGATGACTGCATCGCCGTAATAAATAAACCTGCGGGCATTACCGTTCATCCCGGAAAAGGAAATTATGACAACACCCTCGTTAATATTTTGATTGGAAAAATATCCAACCTCTCGGGCATCGGCGGCGTTGAAAGACCCGGAATAGTTCATAGATTGGACAAAGATACTTCGGGAATAATGTTAATTGCTAAAAACGATTTTTCCCATAACGCTCTTATTTCGAGTTTTAAAAACAGGGAAATAAAAAAAACATATCTCGCTATATGTTACGGCCTTTTTCCGCAAAAAGACGGCTGTATCGAGGGATTTATAAAAAGGGATGTAAAAAACAGGATTAGAATGCAAATAACCAAGGAAACCGGGAAATATTGCCTCACCCGATTCGAAACTATAAGGCAGATAAAGGGTACAGCAACATTGCTTAAGGTAATGCCGCATACCGGAAGAACCCATCAAATAAGGGTATCCCTTTTTGAAACAGGCCATCCGATAGTAGGGGATAAAGTCTATAAAAGGAAAGATGCATCGGACAGATATAAGAGCTTAAACTTTGTAAAAAGACAGATGCTTCACGCATATATGCTGGAATTTTTTCATCCAAAAACCGGAGAAAAAATGGCCTTAAAGGCGGAAGTCCCGGGCGATATGCTATGGGCTTTTGATTCCGGCGATAAAATATGATTTACGCCATTAAAGATTTAGACTTAAATAATAGCCGCATAGTATATGGATTTATAGACAATGCGCTTGATTTTAAATTGGAAAACAGCGGTGCAAGAAAAGAACTTTTAGGATATATTCCTGCGGGTTTCAATAAAAAAGATATACATATTTATGAAGTTAAGCAGGTCCACGGCAATAACATCGCAGTTTTAAACAAAGATTTTCGAATAAAGGATGGAGATGATTATTACGGTTTAAATTTAGCCGAGGCTGACGGAGCTTTTACTCAGAAAACCGGCATAATGCTGTGCATAAGGACTGCCGATTGCGTACCCGTTCTTTTTTATGACCGCATTAAAAAGGTTATAGGCGCCGTCCACTGCGGCTGGAAAGGGGCTTACACGGGCATAATAACAAATGCCGGAAATATATTAATAAATTATTTTCAATCAAATTTAGACGATGTAATTATTATAATAGGTCCTTCTATTTGCAAAAATTGTTACGAAGTCAAAGAAGATTTTGTGAATAAATTTATAGCTAAAAATATGCTGAATCAAAAATTTTTTAAAAGAAATACGGATAAAAACAACCTGTTTTTTGATTTGAAGGGTTTCTTAAAAAACGAACTTAATATAAACGGATTTAATAAGAAAAATATCTATGATTTAAATAAATGTAATTTTGAGGATAAAAAATTTTATAGCTACAGGCGCAATAAAACGGACAACAGGCAGGTTTCTTTTATTATAATAAATTAATAAATGGATGAAGTAATTGTAAATACATAAGAATATAAGATTTATTTTAAGATTAAAAAATGATAAAAATAGGTCTGACTGGTTCTATAGGTTCCGGAAAAACTACGGTTCTTAATTTATTGAAGGATTATGGATTCTTAACTTTGAATCTTGACTTCGAGGCCAAAAAGCTGCTTAAAAAAAATACGATAGAATATAAAAAAATTGTTGCTTTTTTTGGTAAAAACATTTTAAATAAAGATAATGGGATTAATAAGAAAATTCTGGCAGAGGTCATTTTTTCAGACCCCTCTAAAAAAAAGGCTTTAGAAAATATAATCTATCCAACTTTAAGAACAAATATCAATAATATACTTGAAAGAAGTAAACAATCCACAGCAATAATTGAAGGCGCGGTTATTATCGAATCAGGATATTACCGGAAGTTAGACAAAACTATCCTCGTTACCTGTGATTTCTCAAGAAGGATTAAAAGATCATATAAAAAATTTACTTTTGATGATTTTGCAAAAAGGGATAAAAATCAATTAAATCAGGCAGAAAAAATTAAAAAATCAGATTTTATAATCAACAATAATTACGGATTTAAATTTTTAATTCCTCAAATTCAGCTATTAATAAACTTTCTAAACAACATTTATCGTACTTGAAAAATAAAACCCTCAAAGGATTAAAATTTCCCGATTCCCGGATTTAATTCAAATAAAGGGGGGATATATCTATGGAAGAATACCCTACATGTGAAGATTTAGGCTATACATTTATAAATGAACTTTTAGAATTTGCCAATCAAAGAAAACAGGCAGAGGAAATATTTCATTTCGTTAATGTCGGTTTTGAATATACATTTGGGGCAACGGCAATAATGTTTATATACAAAAAATATAATCTGGAAGAAAAAATAGAAATTTCAAGAGGAATCTCTCATGAATATGTTAAAAAGTTTAACGAAAATCCTCCGTTATCTATATTAAAAGAAATAAAATCTGCTCGGGACGGCTTATATATAGATTTCAAAAAAGAACACGAAAAGTATTCCGAATATAGTTTTTTATTTGAGCACGATAATGTAGCCGAGTTTTACGGCTATGAATTAAAAACCGCATATACGGACTCATATTTTGTAATAATGTACTCGGTCCCGGGATTTAAGAACTGCGGAAATGAAAAAACCGGCGTATTCAATACAATCCTTTCCGTACTTGCGTACATCTTAAACTCGAACAAATGCGTTCAAACTATGAGGGATTGTTCCCAGATCGATTATGTATCGGGGCTCAACAATTTTAAATATTTCCATGAAAAACTTTTTCAAGAGATGCAAAAAATTGCCAATGAAAAAGGAATATTATCCCTTGCTTTAATTTCAATAAATCAATTAAATAAACTAAACTCAATATTTGGCCACGGTGCGGGAGACAAAAACATAGGGCTAATCGCGAATATTATTAAAAAACATATACGAATATTCGATATAGCCGCCAGATACGGCAATAAATTTATTATACTGTTTTCAGGTATGGATAAGAACCCTGTCAAAGATATTTTAAAAACTATTTTTTCGGAGGTTGAGGCAAACTTTAAGAATGAAAACCAGGACATATTATCATTAAATGCCGGTGTTTCGTCATTCCCGGCGGACGGCAATAATGAACGAACGGTTTTAGATTTAGCCGAAGGTCATCGCATAGATGCCAGAAGGAAGAGTAAATGGTCCATAGTATAATTATAATATAATAAAAATAACCAAAATAAATTTTAAACTTAAGAGGTAGTTATGAATATTAAAGAATTATCCGCAAAAAAAATTTCCGAGTTATTGCAGATAGCAAAGGATTATAGCATAGAAGGAGCATCGGGAATGCGAAAGCAAGATTTAATATATGCCCTGCTTCAGGCAGAAACTGAAAAAAACCAGCAGGCCGAAAAAAACGGTTTGCTTTCGGGCGAAGGCGTACTTGAAATTTTGCCTGACCAGTACGGATTTTTAAGATCGCTTGAGGCAAATTATCTTCACGGACCTGACGACATTTATGTATCGCCGTCCCAGATTAGAAAATTCGGACTCAGAACCGGCGACACCATCCGCGGGGTAATCAGACCGCCTAAAGACAGCGAAAGGTTTTATGCGCTCCTTAAGGTAGAAAGCGTTAATTTTGAAGACCCTGAAGTTGCCAAAGAAAAAATACTATTTGACAACCTGACCCCCCTATATCCTGAAAACAGGATAAAACTTGAATTCGACCCAAAAAATTTATCTACAAGACTGATGGATTTACTTATTCCTATAGGAAAGGGACAAAGGGGCTTAATCGTGGCGCCCCCAAGGACCGGAAAAACCATGCTTTTAAAAGACATAGCCCACGCTATAAATACTAACCATAAAGAAATTTTTCTGATGGTTCTTTTAATCGACGAAAGACCGGAGGAAGTTACCGATATGCAAAGGTCCGTAAATGGGGAAGTAATCAGTTCCACATTTGACGAACCGCCTCAAAGACACATTCAGATTGCCGAAATAGTTATAGAAAAGGCAAAAAGAATCGTTGAAACCGGAAAAGATGTCGTTATCCTGCTGGACTCTATTACAAGGCTTGCCAGGGCTTACAATGTAACCATTCCATCCTCGGGAAAGGTTTTATCGGGCGGGGTTGATTCAAATGCCCTCCATAAGCCAAAAAGATTTTTCGGGGCGGCAAGAAATATCGAGGAAGGAGGAAGTCTTACCATAATAGCAACTGCCTTAATAGATACGGGTTCCAGAATGGATGAGGTAATTTTTGAAGAGTTTAAAGGAACGGGAAATATGGAGGTAAATTTAGACAGAAAACTTGCGGAAAAAAGGGTATTCCCCGCCTTCGATATAAGTAAATCCGGTACAAGAAAAGAAGAACTTCTTGTTGACAAAGACCATCTTAAAAAGATTTGGGTTTTAAGAAAGGTTTTATCTAATATGGATACGGCCGAAGCAATGGAATTCTTAATCGATAAAATTAAAAATACAAAATCAAATGCCGATTTCTTAAATCTAATGAATCAATGAGCATGTTAAGTAACGATTATCATCTTTATTTTTTTAATAATCCGACTATATATTCCAAATTTTTTAATGATGACCCTTTATTTTGCGATATAAGATTTAAACCGCTTTTCCTTGCATCTTTTATTGCTTTCTCATCGTATAAATAATATAATAACGCATTATATAATTCTTCGGGAGACGCTATCTTTTTGCCTGCCCTGATTTCAATAATTTTATCTGCGATTTCCGCGAAATTTTCCACATATTTACCGAAAATTACAGGCTTTCCAAAAAATAACGGCTCTAATAAATTATGTCCTCCGGCATGCACCATGCTTCCTCCTACGAAAGCGACATCGCATAAGCTATATGTTAATATCAATTCTCCAATTATATCCACTAAAATAACAACCTTTAGACCGGCGGGACCAGTCCTTTTAAAGTCATTGTTAAGCGGAGGGGCAAGTTTATAATTTGACGAATAAATAGAGGAAAGCCTGTAATATTGCAAATTGTAGCCGCTTATAAGGCTGTCAACATATTCAAATCTTTCGGGGTGTCTTGGCGCTATAAAAAGGAAAAAATTTTCATCTTTTTTATCTAATTTTACAAAGGCGTCTAAAATCAGCCTCTCTTCTTCTTTATGAGTGCTGCCTGCAACTATTACCCTGCTGTCTTTAAATATATTTTTTAAATTTTCCATTTTTTTAGAAATTTCTTCCGTAAAATTTGCAAGGTTTGAATCAAATTTCATATTTCCGGTTATGTGGATATTTTCCTTTTTTACGCCAAGTTTGAAAAATTTATCGTAATACCCTCCGGATGTGCAGAGAACTAAGCTGATGCTTTCAAAAACATATTTAAAAAAAAAATCAAGGGCTAAATAATGTTTATATGATTTATTGGATAACCTGGCGTTTATAATGGAAACCGGAATTTTTCTTTTTTTTAACATATTAAATAAATTCGGCCATATTTCGGTTTCAACGGATATAAATAATGCAGGCTTTATCATACCAAGAACAGATTTAATGGAAAAATAAAAGTCGTAAGGAAAGTAAAAAATATAAATATTATTTCCGGCTTTTTCGTAATATGTTTTTGCATAATCATAACCGGTTTTGGTGACCACGGAAAGATAAACTGGTTTTTGAATTTCTTTTATCAGCATATAGGTAAAATTTGCGGATGCTTTAACCTCGCCCAAAGATACGGCATGCACCCAAACTCCGTTTTCAAAATTCAATTCCCTTATGCCTTTGTCTATGAATGGAAAAAGTTTATTTAAAAAACCCGTCCCTCTTTTATCCCTTATAAAATAAAGAAATAGCATCCATATAAAGAAAAACGGCAGGATTATTATTAATAAAAGATTATATAAAATAAATAAGGGTATTTTCATAATAAAAAACTTATTAGAACACTTGCAGGTTAATTACCCATTTGCTTGATAAGAAGATTTTTATAAATACCGTTAACCTCGATTAACTCTTCATGGTTTCCGCTTTCAACTATCTCACCATTGTCCAAAACATATATGGTATCGGCTCTTTTTACCGTGGACAGCCTGTGGGCAATGATTATCGCAATTTTATTTTGGCACAGGCCGTATGGGTTTTCATCCGTTCCAAACAGGGCGCCCTGAATCTCTTTTTCGGACTCGCTGTCCAAAGAAGAGGTAGCTTCGTCGAGTACAATTATAGGGGCATTTTTCAAAAAAGCCCTGGCAATGAGTATCCTTTGTTTTTCCCCTCCTGAAAGCCTTAATCCTGCTTCATCGACAATCGTGTCATAACCGTTTGGAAGTTTCATAATGAAATCATGGGCAAAAGCAAATTCAGAAGCCTTTATTATATCCTTCATGTCTTTGGAAAAACTGCCGTAAGCGATATTAAACCTGATTGATTCATTAAATAAAATTACCTGCTGCGATACATAAGAAATAGTATTTCTTAAATCCTTTAAATTAAATTCACGGGTATTTATTCCGTTAATTAATATTTCCCCGCTGCCCGGATCGTAAAAACGGGGTATTAACATCGAAATAGTGCTTTTACCCGCCCCTGAATAACCCACGATAGCAATCGTTTTACCCTTTAGCGCTTTAATATTTATGTTTTTTAAGTCGTAACCCTTGCTTTTATCATAACTAAAATAAAGGTTTTTTATCTCCAAGCTGTCTATTTCTTTCGGCACGGGACGCTCGCCGCCTACTTTTTCGGGTTCGCCGTCTATTATCTCAAAAATCCGCGTTCCCGCCGCAATACCTTCCTGCAAGCTATTGTTTAGCCGTGACAGGCTTTTAACCGGCTCGTAAAGCAAGAGAATTGCGGTTAAAAAAGAAAAGAAATTGCCGGGGGTATAGCCGAATTTTATTACCTGCAACCCCCCTACAAATATGATGAGGGAAACGGAAACGCCGCCTATTAATTCAACAAACGGTACGGTTAATCCCCTTATCTTTGTCATTCTCATTAAGAATCTATAGAGATTGTCCGACAATTTTTTAAAACGGCTAATCTCAAGTTCTTCCATATTATAAGCCTTTACCGTCCTTAAACTTGAAATGGTTTCATCTAAAAACTTGGTAATATTACCCATTTCTGTCTGCGTATCCGTGCTTGTTTTTCTCGCTTTTTTCCCGAGCAACGTAACGGGAATTATAACCACGGGAAATAATACAAAAACGACTATCGCCAGATAAAAGTCCATATAAAATACGACAACGATAAGCACGAGTATTGTCAATATATCCTTCATAACGGCGCTTACCGAATCTGAAACCGTTCTTTGAATAATATTTATATCGTAGGTTATTCTTGCAATTAAAACGCCTGTCGGAATCTTGTTTAATTTTGGGACGGGAAATTTTACGATAGCGGAATAGACCTCGTCTCTTAATGTTCTTATTATGTTCTGCCCGACATTACCTATATAATAAAACTCCGCATAATAGAAAATGTTTTTCACCACAAAAATGGCCATCACGAGAATCGGAATCAATAGGAGGTCTTCGTAGCTTTTTGTTATAAATATGTTGTTTATGAGGGGTTTGACGACATAAGCAAGAAGTCCCGTTAAAACAGAAACTATAGCCATACTTATCATAGCTAATATCAATCTTTTTTTATAAGGAAGTATATAAGGAACCAACCTTTTTAGGATATTAAAGTCTTTTTTCATAGCAATTTTTGACTTGCCTTGGGGGTTAAAGGTTAAAAATTAAACACTTTTTAATATTTTATCATATATCAAATTAGCGGATGCTTCAAGCGGATTAACACTGGTTTTCAAGGTGGAAATTACATTTGAAATTTCATCTATCATAGAGTTTTTATATAAATCGTCTCTTAAAATTTTGTCTA
>JAKBNN010000028.1 GCA_021831025.1 bacterium
GGTGGTAATTGTCGCCCCAACGGTGTACGGGCCGGAGTAAGGAAGCGTCGTTAAATAACCCCCGCTTCCGCTTGGCGATGCAAGTACCGTTTCGCCGCTCGAGTTTGTAAAAACGCCGAAGCCGCCTGAAGAGCTTGAGGTGCTTGAGGTGCTTGAAGACGATGGCGGCGGGGACGATGGCGGCGGGGTGGTTCCTCCCCCTCCGCTTCCGCAGCCTGATAAAACGACTGAACTCGAAACTATAAAAATTAAGATAAGGATCGAAATAATGTATCTAATATACTTAAACTTTATATATTTTTCTTTAAATGTTTTCATAACTCCTCCATGGTACAATGTCCTCGATATAATGTTCATAATAAATTTAACAATATCATGATTATAATTATGAACGCGTTAATTTTGTTAATTTTGTTAAAATATTGTTATTAAATTACTTAATATTAAGCAGGAGGGGGGTGTATCTTATGGAAATATATAAAACTTAATGGGAAAACCAGAGGCATAGGCTTGGTCATATTAAATCTTCACCAAAAATTTTTACATTAAGTAATATGTATACCTTCATTTCAGATAATAGCATATAAAATAAAAAAGTCAAGTCCCCATTTAGACTGTGTCAAAGCAAAATGAAAATGTCCTCTTTTGGTTAAAATTAATATACTGCCCGGGCAGCGGACGAAAACCCGGAGCAATACTCTTGAAGCTTTGCTTCAAGAGTATTGCGATGCGGTGCACTTTTAGATTGCCGTTGACACCTTTTGACCGGAGGGGCGTATTCCGTCTTGACCTTCCACTGATTCCGTTCCTAACCAAACGCTAATTTAATCTAAACTACCGGTGCACTTTTGACTGCGTATGTGATGTATTTTAACATTGCGCGTAACAACGGCACGGGATTAAGGCTTCCACATGGAGGTCGCAATCCCTTCAAACAGGTCAATTATTTCAATATTCATAAAAGCCGTAATGTTTTGACCCTTATGTACCGCATAGTGTGTCCGGCCAAGTATAGAAAAGCCGTGTAGCGGGGGAATACCCCGCAGCAAGCTGCGGGGATTTTTATTGAATTCACGTTTCGCTTCAATCGCCGCTTCTATCCGTTCAACGCTTTCCGCTCGCTGCTTAGGTATTGCGGGTGACGCCACCGCCCCCACTTACGCTTAAGCTTTATTCCGGCGACCGGGCTCATCCTTGCCGTTTCCATCGAAAAAAGGGTAACAACCGGATAAGCGCGGTATAAACTATTCTCGGCTCTACCGCCGCTCTATGGCCACTGAGGTCCTGAATAAGGGAAATATTCAGGTCCTTTTGCTGCTTTTATGAATTCCGTGACGTTACCGCTCGCATGATTAGCCACCCAGACATTGCCCGAGGAATCTACGGCAAGGGCATCGGGGTTACTACCAACGGTTATCGTCACGCCGGAAGAAGGACTGCTTCCTCCCTCCACGCAATATATCATCCGACGATTTATCGCCAATCGTTTTTGCCCGTCGAGACAACTGTGTGATACGCCGCCCCCATTTTCTAACGGATTGGCCTTATCATGATTATATATTGCAGCATATTTTTTGTGCTCAGAATGTTCCGAGTTTTTCATATGGCTATATTGATAATAATTGGCCAAACTTGTTAAGTTTGGTTAAAAACGCAGAACCTTCGCCTATTCCCGCAATTTTAAAATTAAAAGCCGGATGGCAGATGCATTAAGACTTTCCGTAATAGCATGAAAAACAATAATGCTTATTGTCGTGTTCGGCCACTTTTGTTTTTTCTTTTATCTGGATTTCGCCGCATTTGTTGCATATAACAAGATAATTTATAAGCGTTTTTACCAACTTTTCACGCAAAACCTTATCGTTCAACAAATCCAAAATAAGCTCATGCTTTAAATCTCTATAGGCGTTGTCATGAATAAGACGACTTACGAATTCATCCCTGCCTGCTCTTTCGAAACTTCCTTCCATTGTCAATCCCCCCTTTATTTTAGTTTTATAAATTTTATAACGATGTTATATTTATATATGCAAATATAACGCTATATAGATAAATAAATTATAAACCCTGTAAAATTATAGTTTATAGATACGCTATTTAATAAAATTATATACCATAAAATTAAAAAAATCAAACAGCGTTTATAAAATAATAATATTTTTTTTGGGGGGTGAAGATAAAAGGTAAAAAAATAGGTCTGCTATAATAATGTCACGGATGTCAAATTTTATCCGGTATGACCGTTTAATAATTTTGCGATATAAAGAGAGTAGTAGCTTATTATAATGTCTGCCCCTGCTCTTTTAATAGAAGTAAGCATTTCAAGCGCTGCATCGTCTTCTTTTAAATAACCGAGTTTGGACGCCGCTTTTATCATGGAGTATTCGCCCGATACATTATATGCGGCAAGGGGTCTCTGGAATGCCTGTTTTATCCTGTATATAACATCGAGATAGCTTAAAGCGGGTTTAACCATAATAATATCCGCGCCCTCGTCTAAATCTAGCCGCGTCTCAAGAATAGCCTCCGCGGCATTAGATGGATCCATCTGATAAGATTTTCTGTTGCCGAATTTTGGAGAGCAGTCTGCCGCATCCCTGAAGGGTTCATAAAAGGATGAGGCATATTTTGAAGAATAAGACATTATAGGGATATTTATAAGCCCTTCGTCGTCTAAAGCCTCCCGTATCTTTTTTACCCTTCCGTCCATCATATCCGACGGAGCTATTATATCCGAACCTGCTTTTGCATAAGAAACACTAATCTTTGCCAAATACTCGAGGGTTTCATCGTTTTTTACATAACCGTTTTCGTCAACGATTCCACAATGCCCATGGGAGGTATAGTCGCATAAACAAACATCCGTGATAACAATTAGACCGGGATAAATATCCTTTATGCTCTTTAATGCCTGTTGAACTATGCCGCCCGCCGAATAGCTTTCGGAGCCGAATTCATCTTTGCGTTCAGGAACGCCGAAAAGAAGGATACCGCCGATATTA
>JAKBNN010000064.1 GCA_021831025.1 bacterium
CCGCTTCATTCTCGACAAGTATTGACAAAATATGGGTTTTATCCATAATTATTTTATCCTTTATTTATTCTTATCAAAACAATTTTTATTTTAAACTAATAACATGCCCGTAATCGGGGCTCCCGGAGCAACAATGGGATAAACGTTTTCTTCCGGGGCAACGACAAAATCCATTATAACAGGTTTTTTTATGGATAACGCCTTTTTAAGAACATCTTCCACCTCATTTGGCTTGGTTGCTCTTAAACCCACGGCGCCATAAGCCTCGGCAAGCTTAACAAAATCCGGATTGACATTCATTTCGGAAAAAGAATATCTTTTTTTATAGAATAATTCCTGCCACTGCCTTATCATACCCAAAAAGTTATTATTGACTATAGCAATCTTAACGGGTAAATTATATTGAACGGCGGTGGCCAGCTCCTGAATATTCATTTGAATACTGCCGTCCCCCGCAATATCGAAAACTACCTTGTCGGGACATGCTATCTGTGCGCCTATGGCGGCGGGAAATCCATAACCCATAGTGCCAAGGCCGCCGGAGGTTAAAAATGTCCTTGGGCTGTTGAATTTATAAAATTGCGCCGTCCACATTTGATTTTGACCGACCTCGGTCGAAATGATAGCCGAACCCCCTGTAAGTTCGTATATTTTTTCGATGACGTACTGGGGCTTAATTACATCGTTCATTTTATACGAAAGCGGATGCTCATACTTCCATATATTAATCTCTTCAAGCCATTTAAGCCTGTCGTATTGGGTGGAAGAAATTTCTTTAGATTTCGCGCTTAACATTTCCAAAAGACTATTTAATACGGACTTGACATCCCCTACGACGGGAATCTCAATTTTTACATTTTTGCCGATAGACGAAGGGTCGATATCGATATGGGCAAACTTTGCGTTTCTGCCGAACTCTTCAACCTTGCCCGTAACTCTGTCGTCAAATCTTGCGCCTATCGCGATAATAAAATCTGCGTTGGATATTGCCATATTTGCCGCATAAGTGCCGTGCATTCCAAGCATTCCAAAAAATAGCGAATGTTCGGACGGAAACCCGCCGAGCCCCATTAATGTCGAGGTAACCGGCAAATCAAGGAGTTCCGCTAATTCTTTAAGTTCCGCCGAGGCATTGGAACTAATAACGCCTCCGCCCACATAAAGCAAGGGTTTTTTCGCATTCAAAAGCTCTTTGACAACCTTGGAAAGCTGCACATGATGTCCAAAATATGTAGGGTTATAACCTCTGAGTTCTACGGCTTCCGGATAATCGAATTCATATACGCTTGAAGTAATATCTTTAGGAATATCGATTAATACAGGGCCCTGTCTTCCCGTGGAAGCTATATAAAAAGCCTCTTTAATAGTTCTTGCAAGATCTTTTATGTCTTTCACAAGATAGTTATGTTTTGTGCACGGTCTCGTTATACCGACGGTATCGGCCTCCTGAAAAGCATCGTTTCCTATCAAATTAGTCGGAACCTGCCCTGTCAATATAACAATCGGCACAGAATCCATATAAGCCGTTGCAATGCCGGTTACTGTATTTGTGGCGCCTGGACCAGATGTTACAAGAACAACCCCCACCTTGCCCGACGCCCTGGCATAGCCGTCCGCCGCATGAGCTGCGCCCTGTTCATGTCTAACAAGGACATGCTTTATTTTATCTTTATAATTAAAAAGCTCATCATATATATTTAATACCGCTCCGCCGGGATAACCGAATATGGTATCCACCCCTTCCCTGATTAAACTCTCGAGAATTATTTTTGAACCTGTCATTATCTCTTTTCCGTTACCCTGCTTCACTTTCTTACTCCTCTATTTACAATTGCTCCCTCATCTGCCGAAGAAACCATATCGGCATATCTCGATAAATAGCCGTAATCTATTTTTTTACCCCTTGCATGTAATTTTGATTTTCTAATGTTCAATTCTTCGGCGGATAAAAGAACATTAAGTTTCCTCTTTGGTATGTCTATTACAATCTTATCCCCGTTATTTATCAAAGCAATGGGTCCGCCCTCCTGCGCCTCCGGGGATATATGTCCGATACACGGACCACGCGTCCCGCCCGAAAAACGGCCGTCCGTGATTAGCGCCACTTTATCGCCAAGACCCATGCCGACAATCTGGGATGTCGGGGCAAGCATTTCTCTCATTCCCGGACCGCCTTTCGGTCCTTCATATCTTATGACGACAACATCTCCCTCTTTAATCTTACCTTTTGAAATACTCTCCATAGCCTCTTCTTCGCTGTCAAAAACAACAGCGCTACCTGTAAATTGCATTATATCGGGATTAACGCCGCTTGCTTTAATTATTGCTCCATTTGGGGCTAAATTGCCGAAAAGAACGGCGATACCGCCTTCCTTTCTATATGGATTATCAATTTTTCTAATTACTTCGTTATTTACATAATTAACGCCGGATATTATCTGCCCTATATTGCCGCCGCTAACGGTTGCCTCATTATTATTGACGATAGTTCTTAACTCGTAGAGCAGCGCAGGTATTCCGCCGGCAAAATCTAAGTCTTCGAGGAAATATTCCCCCGCAGGCCTTAAACTTGTGAGCTGAGGTGTTTTTTTTGAAATTTCATCAAAAAGCCTTAAATCTAATTTTATTCCGGCCTCATTTGCTATAGCCAATAAATGTAAAACTGAGTTAGATGAACCGCCTAATGCCATATCGACCATGACGGCATTTTTTAAAGCATCTAATGTTACTATGTTTCTAGGAAGTACATTTTCTTTTACTAAGTCAACCGCCCTGGCGCCGCTTTCGAAGGCAATTCGTTTTTTTACCGCCGAACCGGCAAGCGCCGTCCCCGTGCCGGGCAAAGACATACCCATAACCTCCGTTAAGCAGGCCATAGTATTAGCCGTATATAACCCCTGACACGACCCTTGACCCGGGCAAGCGCACATTTCCAGATCGGAAAGCTCCTGTTCCGTTATCTCGTTTACCCTGTATTTAGCCACCGCCTCAAATGTATCCCTGACAAATGAAAGCCGCTTTCCGTGATAGTGACCGGAAAGCATAGGCCCCGCAGTAACAATTATAGATGGAATATTTAAACGCAAAGAAGCCATAAGCATTCCGGGGGTAATTTTGTCGCAATTCGTTAAAAGAACAAGACCGTCAAGGCAATGCGCCTCTGCAATCGTTTCTATCATATCGGCAATAAGTTCGCGGGACGGGAGCGAATAGTGCATCCCAAAATGTCCCATGGCGATACCGTCGCAAATTCCCGGAATACCAAAAACAAACGGGTGCCCGCCGTTGCTATATATGCCGTTTTCGACAGCCCTTTCGAGATCCCTTATGCCTACATGCCCCGGAATCAAATCGGTAAAACTTGAAGCTATGCCGATAAACGGCTTCTTCATCTCTTTTTTTGTCATGCCGGTTGCGTAAAGTAAAGCCCTGTGAGGAGTTCTATCAACGCCTTCTTTAATATTTTTACTTTTCATAAAATGCCGTTATATTTAATGTTAAATTAATAAATCTTGATATAATATATTTTAAATAATAAATTACTTAACCGCAATCTTTTCCCTGATGATTTTTTTCATAATATCGTTACCGTAAAGTTTTTTTAATTTAAGCTCCTTAATGGCTTTTTGCTCTTCGGGAGTTAAAAACGGCTTAGTGCTGTATTTATTTAATAACTTATCGATTTCGATATGCTCATTATATATCTTTTTAAAATTTTCATCCGATGATAGAAGGGATTCTGCTACTATTCTTTCGGTTTCATCTAAAAATTGCATAAAAAAAACCTCCTTATAAAGGCAATATTAATATCGTTAAACTTACAAATTTATAATTGTTATAAATGCCTGCTAAAACGGCCCCTCGCTATAAACATAATATGGAGAAAGCCCTTCGGCATATTTTAAGTCGTTTTTTATTCCGCTTTCCAACGCATGCTTAGCCGCATAATACGGTATTTTTATTAAATCAAAAGGATTCAGTGAACCAATTTCCTTAAGTTCACTTTTAACTCTTTTATACCTGTCTTTTTGGTTATATCCGTAAACTAAGATTGGCGCGCTGCCAAGTCCGCTTATAAACGACTTAAGTTCTTCTAAATTAAACTGCCCAATCTTAAGATATGGGGTAAAATTTCCATTTTTTAACATAAAAGCAGATGCATAGTATCTATTTTTTATTGCATCTTTTACGGCTACGATATATTTAGAACCTAAATTATTTTTAAAAAAGGGGTAAGCGCAGACAAATAAACTTCCAAGCCCGATTATATTTAAGCCGAGGGTGTAGGAAAGCGTTTTGGCTATCGTAAGAGAAACCCTCACTCCCGTAAAAGAACCGGGGCCTAACGATACTACTATTCCGTTTAAGTCATTTAATTTTATGCAGGTTTTCGATAACATTGCGTCTATTTGCTTAAAAATTAATACGGAATGGTTTTCATGAAATCCGGAAATTGTTTCGGCAATCACATTAAAATTATCGCCCATTATTAATATATTTGAGTACCCGCTCGAACTATCGATAGACAGGATAGGCATAGTTTAAGTCTTTATAGTTCTAATAATGTCATTATAAGAAACAAATAATAACAGTAAAATTAACAGCGCAAAACCGACTTTAGCGGCTGTTTCCTGAAACTTAACGCTTAAAGGCTTTCTCTTAATCATCTCGATAATAGAGAATAACAAATGTCCCCCATCGAGAGCAGGGATTGGAAATAGATTTATAAGCCCTATATTCACGCTAATAAACGCTATAAAATAAAAAAAATCCGAAACCCCCATGCTCGCAGCTCTTCCCGAAAGTTGAGCTATCATTATCGGCCCTCCTAAATCGCTTGCAGGAAGTTTACCTGCAATAAGGTAAAAAAGGCTAATCATGGTTATATAAATTATAAACCAAATTTCTTTAAGCGATGAATAAAAAGAATTAAATATATTGCTGTATTTATAATAAACGGCATTTTGCGATGGGTAAATGCCTATAATATATCTTTTTATTTTTTGTCCGAAAACATTTAGTCCTGCGGCAACCACGGGCTTTAATTTGACAAAATAACTTTTCTTCCCCTCTTTAATGGCAAGCGTTATCGTAGTTTTACCATATTTTTGAATATATTTTGACAAAGACTGCCACGATTTTATCTTTGTTCCGTTAATCCCTGTTATAACATCGCCTTTTTTAAGCCCCGCTTTTGCGGCGGGATGCCCTTTAATTACGCCGCCTATTACGGATTTTAAAACAGGCCTGCCTGCCATAAATATAATCGTAAAAATTATTAAAGCTAAAATGAAATTAAAAAAGGGACCGCAAAAGATAATAAGAAACTTTTTATACGGCGGCAAATTGCTATAAGAACGCTTTTGATCTTCGGGCGGTAATTCTTCGGAAGGGTCTTCGCCGAGAAGTTTAACATACCCCCCGAGCGGAAGGGCCGAAACGACATATTCCGTTTCCCCCGCTTTTTTGCCAAATATTTTTGGACCAAAACCCAGAGAAAACTTCTCTACCTTTACCCCTAATTTTTTTGCGACGATAAAATGCCCAAATTCATGGATTAAAACAATAATGCTTATAACAATGAGAAATGCAACTACATCATAGAAAATTCCGTTAATTATCATATATTTATTTTATTTTAAATTTACTTATAATTCTCCCGATTCCGGCATCTTAAAATCGTCTGGGGGGCAGATTTGAAATATGTCTCATAATCATAATATAGATATTATTATATTGTTTTTTGCCGTAAAGTGCAATTATTTTTTAAATTTAAACACCTTTTATACCGGTTTTTGCTTTAACCCCTTAAGATTATTCCGAACAGGCTGCCCAGCTCTTTTAATAAGTTATCCCTTAATGAGTTTACTTCTTCCATAGTTAAAGTTCTATCACCCGCTATAGCGTCATATCTTATAAGAAAGGATACTTTGCCTTCTTCTATTTGCTTGCCCGTGTAAATATCCGCCAGCCTTACATTTCTGATTAATTCCGAAAAGCCCTTTATATACTTTTCAATACTCCCGTATTCTATATTTGAATCCGCAATAATCGAAATATCTTGCTCTATTGCCGGATATTTGGGCGGTATAACGAATGCCTTTTTTAATGAAATAAATTCTTTAAGGGAGTCCAAATCGATATCAAAGACAAATGTCTTATATTCTATCCCGAACTCTTCCAATATA
Source organism: bacterium (assembly GCA_021831025.1). Classification (GTDB taxonomy): domain Bacteria; phylum SZUA-79; class SZUA-79; order Acidulodesulfobacterales; family Acidulodesulfobacteraceae; genus Acidulodesulfobacterium. The sequence goes on from JAKBNN010000064.1 coordinate 6,189, forward strand.
TTCCTCTTTATTTCACCAAAAATACCTATCCTCTTTTTACCTGTTAAAACTTCCAAAGAAGTATCAATATCAAATATGGGGTTATCCTCTATTTTAGAATAAACAATTTTTTTAAGACCTAATTCTTTAAGTAAAAATTCTATTATGCCTTTGCCGCCGTAAAATTCCGTTTCTTGTTTGTCAAGTTTTATCCCGCCGTATAACAGTCCGCACAAGACATTTTGTTCCAAAACCGGGTAATTATCCGAAGGTTCGTTTACATAAGTCTTGCCAATCTCGAATATCTTTATGTTTTTATATTTTTTTGAATTTTGAGATAAAACCCTCAGGATATCAGGGACTAAACTTGTTCTAAAATATGTATAGTCCGCCGAAATCGGGTTTTTTAGTTCCAAAATTTTATCCTTTTTACTACCCGATATTCTAAGCTCAAGCTCTCCGACTAACGATGGGTTTATTACTTCGATAAAACCGTTATATCTTAATAAATCTCTAAGCATCGTAGATGTTTCATGATTTATGTTTTTGGGGGGCGGATTTAAAATGCCGTATGGAGTTGAGGATTTAATATTTTCATAGCCGTATATCCTGAGGACATCCTCGTAAATATTAACTTTATCCGATATATCGTTTCTAAAATACGGAGGGACGGCTTCAAATATATCTCCGTTTTCGTTAATTTTAGACTTTACCGCGTTAACATCATATCCAAGCCTCGATAGAATATTTAATACTTTGCCGTTTTCAATTACCTCGCCCGAAAATTCAAATAAATCCTTGAACTTTATCGAATAACTTTGCGGCTTTTCCACTTCTTTAATATCATAAGCATAATATTCAACCTTTGCATCGGGGATATACTTTTTCACTAAATATATAAACCTCTTAATTCCTAAAACGGAAACTAACGGGTGCAACCCCTTTTCAAACCTTGTCGATGCGTCGGTTCTCAGGGAAAGTATCCTTGAAGTCCGCCTAATGCTCGACATATCGAAATTTGCCGATTCAACGACGATAGAATTAGAATTTTCGTCTATTTCGCTATTTAAAGCCCCCATGATTCCCGCAAGGGCTATTATTTTTTGCCCGCATTCTACGACAATATCCCCGTTCATTAATTTTCTTTCCTTACCGTCTATAGTAAAAACAGACTCCCCGTCACTTGCCGATCTAATATTTATTTGCTTTTCGCCCAGCTTTTTTTCGTCGAAGGCGTGAAGCGGCTGGGATGTCTCAAGCATAACGATATTTGTTAAATCCACGACATTGTTAATTGGTCTAACTCCGCTTTTTATTAGTTTGTTTTTAATGCCTGCGCCCGATTCTTTTATCTTTATATTGCTAATTTTAACCGCAATATAAGCAGGAATCAAATCCCTGTTTTCTATATTAACGGTTAATTTATCGTTTTGGGCACCATAGAATTTTCCCGGGATGATTTCTATATCATTATAAATTTCGGGTAAAATAATTTCTTTGTTAATTATGGCGGATAACTCGTACGCAAACCCCAATACTCCAAATAAATCGGGTCTATTAGGCTCAAGGTCGAATTCTAAAACAGTATCGTCAAGATTAAAGATTTCATACGCCGTTGCGCCGGCTTCTTCGAAAGGAAATTTTAAGATCGGGGGTATATTTAACTGAAAGCCTAAATCCTTTTCGGAGCAAAATGCCGCCTCCGAAATAACGCCGAAGATTGCTTTATCCCTTATCTTTAACCCGTGTTCGAAAACAGCCCCCTTTGTTGCAATTAGCGGTTTCTCCCCAACCTTAATATCAAGACCCGCCTTCGTAAAAACCACCTTTTTCATTCCGATAATTTCACCGCCGTAAACCCCTGCAATTCCAAACTTATCGTTCGAAGGGTGTTCACTAATAGACCGTATTTCCCCAACGACGATATTCTTGAAAGATTTTTTCAGAAAATATGGAATTATTTTTTCAACCTCCATAGTTCTACTATTAAAAAGATTTGCAATCTTTTCGCTGTCCATATCTAAATCAATAAACTCTTTAAGCCAATTTAAGCTGACCTTCAACTCTTTTAAATCCTCCTTAAAATAAAAATTAAACTAACCGAATAAGCCGGGTTGCATTAATAACGAACTGCGGGTATCGGATTTTTCTTCGTAAATGTCATTATATACGATTCTTAATTCATCCATAACTTCTGCCAAATCAAGTATGCCGTTTTTATCTAATTTTAACGCTACTACCCCGTTTCTTCCCAACAAAGATTTTAAACCGGAGTTATCTTTTGAATTCATAAGTTCTTTAGCGTATTCGGGAACAAAAACCGGCCTTTTTTGCTTTAAAGAAAAACCGCAAGTTTTCATGGTTCCGCCATTTGCAGGAGACGATATAGCGAATGTCCCGAGGCTTGAACCGCTCTGAAGCCTGTCTCTCGCAATTAAATTTTTAGCGCTAATTTTTGAATGCAGGGGAAACTCGGAAACTATTGCTCCGTTGCGCAAAATAATTTCTTGATAAAGATTCCTGTTTTCAGGCGGATATACGGATTCTAATAATCCTGAGCCGATATACGCAACGGTATAACAGTTGTTTTTTAACGCAGTTTTATGCGCAGCGGCATCTATTCCGGCGGCAAGACCGCTTATTATCGAAAACCCGGATGAACAAAGCTGCTCCGTTAAATTTTGAGCCAGATTCAATGAATAATCAGGCGGATTTCTCTGTCCGACAACCGCAGCCGCAAATTTTAAGTTTTCCTTCAAAACCCCCTTATAATACAAAATTATCGGCTTGTTTCTTATAAAGTTTAAATTATAAGGATAAAACGGCGAGTTATATGTTATAATTTTAATCCCATTTTTTGAAGCATCTTCTATTTCATTGATAGCTTCAAAAAATGCCGTCCTGACAACCCTCGTATTCCTTAAAATTTTTATCTGTTCATCCTTCAGTCCTGCCTTTAAGAAATCCGGTTTCCCTGCGTCAAAAATATCGCACGGATTTTTAAATGTTTTCAGTAAAAGAAAGATATGAATATTTTTTAATCCTTTAATTTTTTTTAGCGCAAGGGTACATATTAAATCATCCATTAAAATCCCCTTGCAATTTGTCGTAACCTCCGGATGTTTTTCCCAGAAAAAGACCTGTAACCGAATTAGCTCCCTTTTCCAATAAGGTTTGTTTTATTTGTCTAAATGTTGCTCCCGTGGTAATAATATCGTCAAATAAAATAATATTTTTTGATTTTAGTTCACTTTTGTCTTTAATTAAAATAGAGCTTATAGAGCTTTTTTTGTATTTTGTTCCCGTTATATGATTGGGTTTATGCCCTTTAATGCAAACTACTTCATCCTTCAAATAACCGATCAAGCCGGCCGAGTTTAAATATGAGCAAACTATGCTGTTCGGATAAATGTCGAGATAAGAACTGCTTGGCGGCACAGGTAAAATTAAATCGTACGGATAAAAGTAGTAATAAATTATATTGCTCAAAAGTCTTGCAAAAAATGATATTATTTTATAATTCCCTTTTTTGTACCGCAGTATTAATTCGGAATATTCATCTAAAGAGGAATGGGTATCTTTTTTATTTCTTGGAATATAATTTCTTATGTAAAAATATTCCCCGTCGCCGCCTATATTTATACTATTTTTTAAAATTTTGCTTTGCATCTTGGGTAAAGGTTATTAAAAATAAAAACGCATACCGATTTTATTATGATAAATCTTTATTTTAAAAATTTCAATTTTAATCTATCAAACTTTATAGGAATTGCCATTTTTTCGGAGGATAAGAAAAAATCATTTATAAAAAATCTAACAAATTTGGAATTGGATTATAATGCCATATCCTTTATTAAAATGAAATCTTCTTTGCGGCTTTATAATAAAAATAAAATTTCCCGTCCGCTTAATTTTCCTTTAAAAGACATCGAAGAACTTTTCTCTTCAAAGTTTATAATTTTAGAAGATTTGTTTATAGAAAATCTGGCAGATGCCGTTTTATTTAATGCGATATGCGATTTTGTTTTGCATAACAAAATTATTTTATGCCCCGTAATTGCGGACAATTTTGATTTACAAAGGATATACGATAATTTTAATAAAAATTCTTATGAAGATTTAATTATAGATATTTTTAAACTTCGCCTCGGGCTTCTAACTGCCACGAGAATAATTTATGATAGAAGCTCCGAATTTGTTACGGCTATAACTTATATTATTAAAAAAATAAGCGAACTCGGATTTCTCCATCGCGGTTCAAACCGGCAAAGCCCGTTTGGCAATCCCTGCTTAAAATTTATGGGCAAAGATAATTTTACGATAATGCTTAGAATCCACCCTTTAAAAAAAACTATTGCCGTAAGAGATGAATTTATAGGAGATTCTAAAATAATGCTGAATATTTCATTTAACGATATTTATTTCAACCCCGGTGAAATAATTAATAAAATTAAGATATTCCCGTTTATTATTCGGGACATTAAAAGTGTTTCGAATAATAAAAAGACTGTAAAATTTCAATATGACAAATTAAGTAAAATTCAGGACATTTCTATAAAAGAATTGGATTCGGCTCATCTTGTCATAGCAGGGGCGGGTTCGGGAAAAACCAGACTGATCGTAAATAAATTCTTATATCTTACGAATTTTATGTCTCCGGGTGAAATTTTGGTATTAACATATACGAATAACGCCGCGGATGAAATAAAAAACCGCATTGGCCGCCTTTGCACAGGCGATAATCTTAATATAAAAAAAATATTAAATATTACGACATACCATAGTTTTTTCTACTCGATCATCAGGGAATATTATTCAGAACTTGGATTTAAGTCTGTGCCGTTAGTAAAGGAACAGGCTTGCGAAAATATTAAAACCGGTTTTATATCTTACGACGACATGATTTTAAATGTCTTAAAATTATTTAAAAATAAGAATATAGTTTATGATATTGCAAGCCGGTTTAAATATATTTTAGTCGATGAATATCAGGATATGGATTTTTTAAGCGATATTATTATCAAAAAAATAGACGGCGGCAGAGGCATTACGATGTACGCGGGGGATGACGATCAATCTATCTATGGTTTTAACGGCGGCGATTCGGCAAATCTTCTTTTCTTCGATTTATTTTATTCTTCGGGAAAATTGTTTATAATGCAATATAATTACCGGTCTAATTCAAAAATTATAAATTTTTGCAATTCCCTCCTTAATAATATAAATTTTAGATTTCCTAAAAAGATGATTCAATCCGAAGGCAATAATATGCTGCCCGATGAAAATGCTATCGATATTCTAAGTTTTGAAAGTAAAAATTCGGAGGAAAAATTTATTATAGGCCGGTTTAATTTGTATCTGGCTAAGGGGGGAAATGTAGGGATTCTCGTCAGAACGCAAAAAGAGGAGGATAATTTTAAAAAAATTTTAAAAGAAATGAATCCCGAAGGCTATGCAAATTCTAAAAATTGGTTTATCGGAACAATCCATAAAAGCAAAGGAATGGAATTTGATACCGTATTTATCGCAAATGCAAATAACGGCAACATACCCCACTTAAAAAGTTTAACGCAGGCATATAGCAAAAATAAAAAAAGCAAAAATTTAAACCACCCGTTTCAGTTTTTTCTAAATAACGATATTAATGGGAATAGCGCATACGAGGATGAAATTAAATTATTTTATGTAGCGGCCTCAAGGGCAAAGAAGAAAGTTTTCATAACATACTCAGGCAAGAAGTCCGAATTTTTAGCATAGGTCAAAACTGGCTTAATACATCTAAGTTTCCCTGATAAAGAAATCTTAAATCATTGATGTTGTATTTCAACATTACAATCCTGTCGAATCCCATTCCAAAGGCAAATCCCCGGTACTCGTTCGGGTCTATCCCTGCATACTTAAAGACATTGGGGTGAACCATGCCGCACGGAATAACCTCTATCCAGCCCGTATGTTTACAAATGCCGCATCCCCTGCCTCCGCAAAATACGCATTCTATATCCAAATCAAGGCCCGGCTCCACAAATGGATAAAACGCGGGTCTAAATCTGGTTTTTTTTGCGCCTAAAAGATATTTAACGGTTTCTTCTAAAATACCTTTTAAATCGGTTAATCTAACATTTTTATCGACGAAAAGCCCTTCCATCTGATTAAACATAAATAGATGCGTTGCATCGACAGCCTCGTACCTGTAGCATCTGCCCGGCGCTATAACTCTAAACGGAGGAGATTTTTTTTCCATGGTTCTAACCTGGACGCTTGATGTATGAGTACGGGGAACCAGCCCGTTCAAAAGATAAAATGTGTCCCAAACATCCCTTGCCGGATGATTTGCGGGAATATTTAAGGCGTCGAAATTATAATATGTAGTTTCTATTTCCGGGCCTTCGACTATTTCAAAACCCATCGAGGAAAAAAAATTAACCGCTTCTTCAAGAACTGCCGTAATAGGATGTTTATGGAATTTTTCGATATAAGCGCCGGGAACGGTTAAATCTAATTTATGTTTTTTAAGCAGCCCTATTTTACCGGCTTCTAACAATTCATTTTTTTTATTTTGATAAAATACTTCGATCTGCTTCTTGACTTCGTTAGCTTTAGACCCTATATTCTTTTTTTCTTCGGGGCTTAAAGAGTAAATTAAATGAAGTATTTCGGTAAGTTTGCCTTTTTTGCCGCAAAAAAATTTAAATCGATTTTCCAACTCGGATAAATCTCTCGCAGCCTTTAATTCATCTAATGCGTTTTCTAAAATTTCGCCGATTTTACTTAAAAACGGGCTTTGCTGATTTGAATCCGCACCCGGCTTCGCGTAGGCCCCAATTCCATTATTCATAATAGCGGTATTATTATTCTAAGTTATTTTCCTAAAACAGCGGGCATTTAATTTTGTTTTGCATAAACATTCGAGCTAACGGCCGCTATTGCGAAACCCGCGAATAAACAAAACAAAAGCAACCGTGAATAGGAACTAAATTTTTTCATTTTGTACCTCCGGTTAGGTGGTGCCGAGAGGCGGAATCGAACCGTCGACACGAGGATTTTCAGTCCTCTGCTCTACCGACTGAGCTATCTCGGCATAAATGTAAGATACCGTAAAAATCACCGGTTGTTGAAAAACCGGTTTAAGTTCAATAATTTTAGCATAAAAAATTTTATAATTCAAACAAAAAATGGCCGATGCTATTTTAAAAATATTCCTTTAAACGGATTTGCGTAGAAAAGAATAAATGTGATTAAAAGCGCGTAAAGAGCCAGAGACTCCATAATCGCCATACCCGTAATCATCCATACTATCAATTTTTTTTCCATTCCGGGATTTCTTCCCATCGATTCCAACGCCCCCCTTACTGCATTACCCATGCCGATACCCGCGCCGATAACGCCCAGTCCTATCGCAAGACCGCCGCCCAGCGCAGATAAACCAAAAAATAAACTTTTCGAAAATAAAACGGAATGCGTAGGTATAGCCGGTATATAATGTTGAACTGCGGGCGCTTTATCCATGATTTTCTCGGCAAAAGCCTTAACGCTGAACATAAGCACCGTTATAAATGTAAAAATTGAAATAAAATACTTAGACATCTTAGACATTGGGCCTCCAACTATTATTTTATTATTATAAATTTTAATGCTCTTCTTCCAAAGAAAGCGCGATATAAATAATTGCGAGCAAATAAAACACAAACGCCTGCATTAAGTCTGTAAAAACCTGCATATACATCATTATGACGGGAATTACCCATGGAAGTAAGAACAACAGAACCGTCACCATAAACTCTTCCGCAAAAATATTTGCAAATAGCCTTAACGCATGAGAAAAAGGGCGCGATAAGGCGGACATAACTTCGATGATTATCATCATCGGAGCAATTATTATAAGGGGACCGAGGAATTTTTTTATATATTTTGCTCCATGTTTTTTAATTCCTACGATATGCGAAAGAAAAAATACGATTAATGCCAGCGTTGCCGTTGTATCGATAGTAGCCGTCGGGGAGGTAAAACCGGGAATGCTGCCGATTAAATTAGAAAAAAGGACAAAGATAGCAAAGGATGCTATTAAAGGTAAATATACGCCGCCTTCCTCGCCGATTATTTCTTTGAGAAAATATTCGGTCATAATGAATATTAATTCGAAAAAGCTCTGGATGCCGTTAGGGATAACCTCTAAATTTCTTCCGACAAAAAAAGCGGATAATAATATTATGCCCATCACGAGTATCGTCATTGTCCAATATACCGGTATGCCGGGAATCTCGATAAGTACAGGCGACTTTAACATATGTGCGTACGGTTTCGTTAATCTTTTGCATTAATTAATTTTAATGGGAAAAACAGCCAAAGGATTATCATAGAAACAGGGGTTATCGTAATTCCGACAGCCTCAAAAATAAAATTAGGTTTAATAAATTTATAAGATATTATAAAAAAAAACAAAATGATGAGCAAGTCTTTTATCAAGGACAAATTAATTTTAATTACACTTAATTTCTTTATATTTCTAAATACATACATGGCCGTATCGATAAATAAAAAATAGGAAAATACAAAGCCTAAAAATATGCTTATTAGGCCGTTATTTTGTTTAAAAAACAGTTCGGATATAATGCCGGCGGCAAAAACTAAAATTAAGCCGATTATAAATTCCCGTAAAATTAAGTTAAACTTTAACGATTTTCCGTTAAAGTTTTGTATCAAGCTCTTTTTTAATTGCTTTATATATTTCATAAATTCCCGCCAAAAAACCTAAAACGGAAAAAATTATCAAAAACAGATATTCGTAGCCGAAATATTTGTCTATCCCAATCCCGATAAAAATTCCGATTAATACGGATATTATTAAATTTAAACCTAAAGAACTCATTCTGGCAATCTGCTTAATAAACTCTTTGTCCATTTTTAATTCCAAATAAAAAAGGCATTTACCTGATATTATTATATCTTAATTATATAAGATAATAATAAGATAATAAAATGGTAAATGCCTTTTTATTAAATAACTATCAAACGATATTATGCGGTATTTATTTAAGCGATTCTAAATACTTGGATGCCGGCGCAGGCTTCCCCCACGGAAGAGAAGCGGGCGGAACCCATTTTTTATGCTCTTTTTCGAGGTGTTGATTATAGGCGATAATATTTAAAGAATCTAGATAATGAACGACTTCTTTACCTTCGGCAATCGTTATGAGGCATCCGTTTATATCTTTCATTTGATGTAAAACTAGATTTTTCCAACCTCCGTAAGCCTTACCGTTGTATCTTTCGACCCTGTTCAATGTATGGCAGATAACGCACTTGTCGTGTAACAGGCTGAATCCTTTTTTAACGGGCCACGGATAAACAACGGGCGGAACATATTTCGTTCCGTTCAAATTCATTGTTTGATATATAATCCTGTCAGTTCCTCTTGCGGCAATCTTCATATAACCCATAACGGGAACATTGACCGCAACGCATAATCCGCTGAATATTAAAAGGATTTGCGGAAATTTTGAAATATTTCCAAATTTGAAATTCGGAGTAAGGTCCTTTAGATAATATCCAAGCACTAAAAAACCTGTTACAAAAAGCCCCGCCAGCGATAGATATTTAACCGGCTGCATATTTCCCAAAATGCCTATGGACATTGGAAGCATTCCAAAAACCAACGAAACTATTCCTACTATTATCAGGAAAAATATCAAACCCACCGAAACGGTAGGCCTTTTTTTGTCCCTGCCGTTAATCAATTTCCACAACATATAAATATAATTAAGAATAAGGGCGCCGCCCATTGTTCCCGTAAATGTGTACATAATCCACTGATACTTGCCGAGCATTATCCTGTTGAATCCGTTATTGGAGGTAGCCCTGAAATGTTTAAACCATCCAAAATATATTATGGGATACATTATTAAAAACATTAAGGTTATAATACTGGCGTAGGACCCAAGCCAATCGTAATACTCTTTGTCCGATTGTTTGGAAGAAGCTATATATTTAACTCCTGCCCATAATGCCAGTAAAGCGCCGGACAGGGCAAATATTTCGATATTTTTTTCTATTATTAAAAGCAAAACCATGGGAGTTCTGATAGCGGTATCCGGCGTCGGTCCAATAGTGTAACTTTCGGAAATGGTATAAAATACATCGGAACCAAACCCAAATAAAAATGCCATAATTCCGACGAACACATTCCATCCTTGATGCTTATTAGGCGCCTTGCTATCAAACCCGTAATAATATACCGCGCCTAAAATCAAGAATGCCAAAAGAAACTCCATCGAATAGCCGATAACTCCGGGCTGAAGTTTATTCATAAGTATCCAGAAATTCGGGATTCCGCTTCTAAGGAGACTTAAGAAATAGAAATAGAGTATAGTTTGGACGGTGCCGATTATTAAAGATGCCAGAATGAGGGGTTTTGCAAGGCGGAAATATCTGTCCTCTTTCTTAAATATCCCTATATAATGGGATATAAAGGCTATCGCCATAAACCCCAGTGCTAACCTGTTTATAAATAGATTTACTATATTGATAACTCCTAAATTCATCGCATTTACTCCTCTTTTGATTTTATACGGTAGCGGGCGCTTTCGGTTCGCCGCCGATTAATGTTAAATAGACTAACAAAAGGAGAAACAAAATCCCCAGAACCGTCGCTGCCGGTCTTTTAAACGGGCTTCTTTCATGCCCTCTATCGATAAACGGCAACGCAAATAATATTGCAAACCCGATTGTAGGGACAAGGAATGTAGAAAATATAATCAGTCCGTGACCCGGGAAATATTTTAACAATTCCTCGTTTGCAAGAAAATACCAGTCGGCCTCGGGAGCAAAGTTAAGCGCGAGCGGCCTGTACATCGGCCCGATTGCCGCCCCATAGTAAACTGCAAGGAAATAAACTACCGCAAATACCCCTAAAGCTACTATCATATCTTTATAAAACTGATCGGGGAAAAACGGAACCGTTCCATCCGGTTTAATCCATTTATTCGGGTCGTCATCGGATAATTTGCTGTTTTTGTATTCCAATGCCATACCCTGATGACCTGTTTTTCTTATTAAAAATAGGTGTATCGGAATAAACATAATAACCACAAGCGGCAAAAGCCATACATGAACGGCAAATATATGCTGCATAGTTAAAACGGATGTTTCCGTCCCGCCTCTTACGATAATCCTTAAAAAACCGCCGATAATCGGGGTATGCGATGCGACATTCGTAAGAACATTAATCGTCCACCAGGAGTTTTCGTTGCCGATAAGCATATATCCCGTTAAACCCAGAACGACGACAACGGAGAATAGAACCATGCCTGCGACCCATTGAAGCTCCCTCGGCTTTTTATAAGCGCCTGAAAAATATACCCTTGCCATATGAACGAGCAGAAAGAATATCATGGTAAACGCGGCCCATAGATGAATGCCGAGAAGTATATTGCCGAGCAGGACATGGTGTTTTATATAATATGTCGCATTCCTTGCCATCGGAAAATACGGAACATAATAGAACAGTAAAAATATTCCCGTTACGACCTGAATCGTAAAAAGAAACGCAAGAAGGCTCCCAAAAGTATATGCCCATCCCCCTCTTCTCGGTATTCTTTCGCCGTTAAATTCATTTATTAATTCGGTAAGCCCGATTCTTTCATCAAACCAATCTTGAATTTTTTTAAACATTAGATCCCCCTCTCTTTTGGATTATTCAAAAACTTATTTTGAATAAATACGGTATCTTTTTCTATTTTATGAACCCATTCATACAATGGCCTGGGCGGAGGACCTCCGACAACTTTACCGAGAACATTAAACATCCCGCCATGGCACGGGCACAGGAACTTTTGTCTTGCAGGAATCCAGTGTAAAGGACACCCCAGATGGGTACACTGATTTGAGAAGAAATAAAAATTACCGTTAATATCTTTAACTACAACAACCTGCCTTGGAAGAGTATTTACCGACCACCCCTCCTTAACCCTGAAATATACTGGAACAAACTTCGGCGTCAAGGGTGCAATTTTTTGTAAGTCGCTCGTGCTGCCAAGTTCAATCCATACAATATCCCTTTTTTTAAATAACGGGCTTAAAACCACTCCCAGAATAGGAACCGTCACCGCAACGCCTACTATGGCAGAAATTAAACCGATAACAACCGTCATAAAAGTCCGCCTTGAAGGCGACTCTTCTGAACTTTTTGCCATTTTAACCCCCCTTTGGTTTATTATTTAATTAAATTATTCGATTATTCGATTTTACTAATTTATAAAGCCGTTATCATTGCATATTTATCTTATTTAATATGGTTTCTAAACCTTATCTATTTGATGTATCGGTAAAATTTTAAATACTAAATAAACTTTTTTATCACTATAACCTCAAAAAGTCAATAATTTTTTTAATTAATTTTTTATAAAATTTTATGTCTGCGTAATATTGCCATATTCCGCTTCAACAACGCAAACCGCATATTTATTAAGCCAATCTATCGATTCCAAACTTCGCTTATTGCTGTTTTTTTAATGGCGTTAGCCAAATATTTGCCCGTTACCGAGTCATTATTTAAAATTAAGTCTTCCGGTGCACCGCACGCCACAATATAGCCCCCTTCATCCCCGCCCTCTGGCCCCATATCTATAATATAATCGGATGACTTGATAACATCGATATTATGTTCGATAACAATAACGGTATTGCCTGAACCTACAAGTAAATTTAGAATATGCAGCAGTTTATTTATGTCGTCAAAATGCAGACCCGTGGTTGGCTCGTCAAGTATATATATGGTTTTAAACTGGCCGGGCCTTGACAGTTCTCTTGAAAGCTTAATCCTTTGAGCCTCCCCGCCGGATAAGGTAGTTGCAAGCTGGCCCAGGTTTACGTAATCAAGCCCTACATCGATTAAAAACTTAATTTTATGATTAAGCGACGGTATATTGCCAAAAAATTCATAAGCCTCTCTGACCGTCATATTTAAAACATCATAAATATTTTTGTTTTTATAAGCTATCTCTAATGTTTGTTTATTATACCTCTTTCCCTTACAGACATCGCATACGACATAAACATCCGGCATGAACAGCATCTCTATCTTTTTTACGCCGTCGCCGCTGCATGCCTCGCACCTGCCCCCTTTTACATTAAAGCTGAATCTGCCGGGGTTATAGCCTCTTGCCCTTGCCTCTTTGGTTCCCGCAAAAATCTCTCTTATCAGCGTAAAAATACCGGTGTATGTAGCAGGATTTGACCTTGGGGTTCTTCCGATAGGAGATTGGTCTATATCGATAATTCTATCGATTAAATCGACATTTTCTATGTTTTCTATTTCAAACCTCTTAAAATCCTTTATACCGTTTTTGTAATTGGAAACAGCGGCATAAAGGGTGTCGATTATAAGCGTGCTTTTTCCCGAACCGGAAACCCCTGTTATGCAAATCAGATTTTCAAGGGGTATGCGGGCATTTATATCTTTTAAATTATTCTTTTTTGCGCCTTTTATTTCTAAAAAATTCTTATCCTGCTTTCTCCTTGCACCCGGAATATCCACTCCCGCTTTTCCGCTTAAATATTTGCCTGTCAGCGAATCCGGATTACTCATAATTTCGGCAGGGGTTCCCTGTGCCACCACATACCCCCCGTTTTTACCCGCCCCTGGGCCCATGTCGATTATATAATCGGCTTCCAACATCGTAAGCGTATCATGTTCCACCACGATAAGACTATTTCCTTTATCCTTAAGGTCTATAATAGTTTTTAGCAAGCGCTCGTTATCCCTCATATGAAGCCCGATACTCGGCTCGTCGAGAACATACAGCACGCCCGTAAGACCCGACCCTATTTGCGAGGCAAGCCGTATCCGTTGAGATTCACCGCCGGAAAGCGTTTGAGCCGGCCTTGATAATGTAAGATAGTCAAGCCCTACATTTACGAGAAACTTCAGCCTGTCTTTAATTTCGTTAATTAACCTGACGGCTACATTTTGCTCATATTCATTCAAATCGACATCTTTAAAAAATTTTGAGGCGTTTTTAATGCTTAAACCTGCAATATCTATAATCGACATACTATTAATTTTATAACTTAAGGACTCTTTCTTTAATCTAAAACCATGACATTCGGGACAGGCCTTTTCGTTCATAAATTCGCGAGCGTTGATTATGTGGTTAGAACCGTTTATGCTTGCCTCCAGCATTGGAATTATCCCTTCCCATTTTTTTAACCTGAAAGAAGTATTTTCGGTTACGGCATCGTAAAATTTTATTTTATCATCGCCTGAACCGTACATAATTGCATGCCTATCGTCATAAGTTAAATCTTCGTAAGGCGTGTCCGTCCTAAACCCGCAATGTTTCGATAACGCGTTTATTATCTGGTTTTTATAAACGGGGCTTGAATTGTTTAAAACGGTTATCGCCCCTTCTTTTAACGACAATCCCTTATTCGGGACTATGAGATCCTCGTCCAAATATTTCGTATATCCTAATCCGTCGCAAAAAGAGCAGGCGCCCTGTGGGCTGTTAAAGGAAAATGCCGCCGGTTCGGGTTTTCCGTAGCTTATGCCGCAATCCAAACAGATAGAATTTTCGGTTAGTATTTCTTCTTTATCTTCGAACTTTAATTTTAGAATGCCCTGCGATAATTTTAAAGCAAGTTCGATAGAATCTGCCAGCCTTTTTTTGTTTTCATCTTTTATAAAAATTCTATCGATAACTAAGTCGATATCATGTTTTTTATTTTTATCTAAGGTTATAGCGTCCTCGAGATTATATTCCTTTTTATCTACATATACCCTGTAAAAGCCGTGCTTTAAATATTCCTCGAATTTTGCCTTAAATTCGCCCTTTCTATTAATCGCAATAGGCGACAATATAATTAATTTTTCACCGGTTTTGTGTGAAAAAACCGCCTCCGTCATCTGGTCGATAGTCTTGGGTTCTATTTTTTTACCGCATTTATAACAATATGGAACTCCGATACGGGCAAATAGAACTCTTAAATAGTCATATATTTCGGTAATAGTTCCTACGGTGGAACGGGGATTTTTACTAACAGACTTTTGCTCTATGGAAATGGTGGGAGACAACCCCTCTATGGAATCGACATCGGGCTTATCCATCTGCTCCATAAACTGCCTTGCGTAGGAAGAAAGGGATTCTAAATACCTTCTTTGCCCCTCCGCAAATATAGTATCAAATGCCAAAGACGATTTTCCCGAACCGGAAAGACCTGTTATTACGACAAGTTTATCCTTCGGAATTTCTACATTTATATTTTTTAAATTATGCTGCCGCGCACCCTTTATTATTATTTTTCTTTCCATTTCAGTCTATTTTTCGAAATTTCATAAGCTAATTTTATAGATTCTTTCATGCTGTTAGAATCAGCTGTATTTTCCCCCGCTATATCATAAGCCGTTCCATGTACCGGCGATGTCCTCACGACTTTAAGCCCTATCGTTACATTCACCCCATCGTTAAACGAGAGCAGTTTGAAAGGTATTAACGCCTGGTCATGATACATTGAAACTATTAAGTCGTAATTTTTGTATATTTTAGCAAAGAAGCTGTCGGACGAGAAGGGGCCGCTTACAAAAAAGCCGTTATTTTTAAATTCCGTTATAACTGGGGATATAATATCTTTTTCTTCGGCGCCTATCTCCCCGTTTTCTCCCGCGTGCGGATTTAAACCTAAAACGGCAATTTTAGGACCGCTTATGCCAAAATCGTTTATCATGGACGAGATAGAGATTTTTATTGTATTCCTTAAAGATTCTTCGGTGATGCTCTTCGAAACCGCAACTAACGGAATATGAATCGTCGCAAGAACGGTTATCATTGTTTTTGAATAAAAAAGCATTGCATAGTCTTTTGAAGAAGTTAAATATCCTAAAAGCTCCGTATGTCCACCGAACTTTGCGCCTCCTTTTATCATCATTTCCTTATTTATCGGGGCTGTTGCAAATCCCGAAATTCTTCCGTCTAATGAAAAATCTACCGCGGCAGAAATAAATGATTCGACATCTTTGGCATATTCGGGATTAATTTCGCCGTATTTCACGGATTGATACGATTTGGAAGATAAATCTATTACATTGATATGGGTATTTTTGTAAGAATATTCAAGGGAAGAGTCCTGCCTGATTAAATTTATAGGGGCATCTTTCTTGATTATACTTTTTAAAACATAATCAATATGTTCAAAAGACCCGAAGATAACCGGTTTAATTGGCGTGTTGATTTTTATGAAGTATTCCGCAGCCTTAACTGCTATTTCAGGACCGATGCCGGCGGGATCCCCCATTGTAATGCCGATAAAGCTACTTTCCTTAAGCAATTTTATTCATGTAATCGTTAAACAGGGATTTTGATTTTAATATAAGCATTTTTTCTGGCTCTTTTTAAAAGCCTTGCAAGATATTCGTTTGTTTTATGTTTTTCAAGAATCGAAAATATCTCCGGCTTTACCTGCTTAAAGGTTTTAACCGCCCCCATTTTTTTTCCGACAGATTTAAATATGGTATAGCCGAATGGAGATTTTATAACCTTGCTTATCTGCCCTACATTTAACCTAAAAGCTATCTTAGAGAAATTAGGGGATAACTTATCTTTATAAACATAGCCGATTCTTCCTCCATTTTTTTCCGAAGGATCTTCCGAATATTTTCTTGCTAAGGATGAAAAACCTGTATCGCCGTTTATTGCCAGCTTTCTAATTTTTAACATTTTTTCATATATTTTTTTCTTTGCTTCTTTACTTGCGTTACGAGGCACGGCTAAAAATATAAGCTTCAGGTCTGTCATAGGCATGCCTCTGAATTCTTCCATGTTTTTCTTATAATAATCCTGCATTTCTTTTTGAGTTATAATCATTTTATTGCCGTAAACCTTCCTCAGAAGTTCCATCTGGATAAAGTGGGTTCTAACCTGTTTAATGTACGCCTCTTTACTTATCCCCCTTTTTTTTAAAAAATCGAAGAACTGATTTTCGGTAAAGTTATTCGCATGGGCGACATCCTTTATATAACTGCCCAATTGTTTCGGAGATATATAAATAGCCGCTCTTTCCTCTTCCTGCTTAAGTAAAATATTATCCGCCAAAAGATTGATAACGCCTTTTGTTTTCGACATTATCAGGGAATCGGAGCTTGTAAAAATACCCTGAGACGCATTGTTTTGCATCTGCTCATATTCTTCGAACGCCTGCCTGTTAAATTTTGCAAAATCATACAGCGTTATAGGGGTTTTATTCACGACCGCGATTACCTGGTCTATTATTACGGCGTTTGCATTTTTTGCGCTTACGAGAAATAAATTAATTAAGAAAATGGAAGCGGCTATAAATGCGAAAATCCTGCCCTTTTTTATTATACTTTCCATATTTAAAATTTTAACCCTGCTTTTTACCGGCAGCGCCCTGCTTTTCAGGAACAGGAGCGGGAACCGGAGCAGCTTCAAAGTTTGGTAAATTATTGTAATAATATTTAATGTTCGACTTAGCCCTTAACTTTTTCACAAAGTTTTTAAGAATATTAGACGCTTCTTTTTGTTTCATCATAATGATAATGTCGTTCTCTACCTTAGAAAATGGTTTTGGCTTGCCTGTTATTATATTGTTAAGTTTTATTATATCAAAGTTGTTCCCGACCTTAACGATATTTGAGTACTCCCCTATTTTGCGAAGGTTAAAGGCGGCGTTGTTAAATGCGGGCGTTGTTTCTTCGAATTTAATCCACCCCAAAGTTCCGCCCGATTTGGCATTTGGAGCGGTTGAGTACTTTTGCGCAACGGCGGCAAACGGTTTTCCGCTTTTAAGTAAATTGTAAGCGGCCTGAGCCTGTTTGAGCGAACTTGACTGAACATAACTGACATTAATCTTTGACGGCAGATTAAAGCTTAAGAAATGCTTTTTATAGTAAGCCTTTGCATTCGCGGTCGTCACGCTGACTTTATTCGATATCTCCTTGTGCAAAAGAAGCTGCACCAAAAGGCCCTTTTTAAAATCAGAAACTCGGGATTTATAATCTTTCGACTTATTAATCCCTTCTTTAACGGCTTCGTTAACCAATATTTGCCTATCGACAAGACTTCTAATAAACCTCTTTGAACCTGCGGGGGTTTGAAGATAATCTTTTAAATTCGGCGGAAATTTGGCGATTTCGGATTTAAATTTGCCGGCCGTTATAGGCTTTCCGTTAACCGTAGCGATAACCTTTGAAGATGGAGCGATTTTTTTGGCGCAGCCATAAAGACTCATTGAAATTATAACCGCAAATAATGCTATAAATAAAATTTTACCGTTAATTTTAAAAAACCTTTGGGACCGGCCCCGCCGGTCCTTCTGACCCCTGATTTTCAATTTCATTTTTTTCCTCTGATTATATTAAAATTAAATTTAATAATTATCTTTAAATATTAACATAGCTATATAATCGTTGCAAGATAATTTTAGAAGCATCAAGTTTATCTTGCGGCGCAGGCGCTTTTTTTGGCCTAAGTTTAATTATAAATTCTCCGAGAAAGTTTATAACATATTCCGATGAAATATTTCCGTCATTTACAAACCTGATTAAACCACCTGCAAGGGCTTCCGCCGAGCCGTGAAATTCGATTATAAATTCATTTTCTTTTATCTCTATGAGTTTAACCCTTGAATTTTTCATATAAACCTTGAGTTCTTCTACCGATAAAAGATTATTTACCGTTTCAGGAATTTTCCCAAATCTGTCGGCGAGCTCTAACCGTACCGCCTCAACATCGTCTAAGCTGTTGCAATTCGCAAGCTTTCTGTAAATGGATAATTTTATTTTACTATCGTTTATATAAGAATCCGGGATATATAAAGATAGATTAGTTTTTACCTCGGGGTTAATTTGCGGAGGAAGTGTAATGCCCTGCATTTTTTCAACCTCTTCTTTAAGCATTTGCATGCACATTTCAAGCCCGATAGCGTCAATGTGCCCCGACTGGGCGCCGCCCAAAATATTGCCTGCCCCCCTTATCTCCAGATCTGCCATAGCAAGTTTAAAACCCGCCCCCAATTCGCTGTATTCTTTTACCTTATTCAGCCTTTTTCTTTGTTCTTCCGTTAAATCAGCCAAACCGCACCCGATTACAAGCAAACAATAAGCCTGAAGATGCGACCTGCCTACCCGTCCCCTTAGCTGGTACAGCTGGCTTAAACCAAGATTTTCCGCATTATTTATAATAATTGTATTAACATTAGGATTATCGAGCCCCGATTCGATAATCGATGTGCTAAGAAGCATGTCATACCCTTTATTATAAAAAAGGTGCATCACCGGCGGGGTATCATTTACGCCGAGCCTCCCGTGAACGACGCCGATTCTTATATCCGGCATTATTTTTTTAATCTTTTTAAATACTGCGTCCAGATGCGAAATCCTGTTATCGATAAAATAAACCTGCCCGCCCCTTGCAAGCTCCTTAAAAACGGCATCCTTAATGATTTCATCGTCGTAACCGGCAATATCGGTTATAACATTCTTTCTTCCTGCGGGAGGGGTATCGATAATGCTTAAATCCCTGATGCCGGACATGGAAAGATATAAGGTTCTTGGAATCGGGGTGGCGCTCATTGCAAGAACATCTATAGAAGAACGGATTTCTTTGATTCCTTCTTTCTGCATCGCTCCAAACTTTTGTTCTTCATCGATAATTAGAAGCCCGATATCGTGAAATTTAATTTTTTCGGATAATAGTTTGTGCGTCCCTATTATTATGTCGATTTCTCCGCTTTTAATCTGATTTAAGATTTTCTTTTCCTCGCCCCTACCGACAAATCTTGAGATATAGGCTACTTTAATCGGATATTTTTCAAATCTTTTTTTAAAATTATTGTAATGCTGCTCCACTAAAAGAGTAGTGGGAGCAATAAGAGCCACCTGCTTTCCATCCATGGATGCTTTAAATGCCGCTCTAATCGCTACTTCCGTCTTTCCGAATCCCACATCGCCGCATATTAGCCTGTCCATCGGTTTATTAAGATGCATATCCGAAAGGACATCTTCGATTGCCTTTGCCTGATCTTCGGTTTCTTCAAACTCAAAGCTTTCTTCAAATTCCCTGTAAACCTCATCTTCTTCCGAAAAAGCAAATCCCCTCCCGGTCATTCTTTTGGCGTATAATACTTTTAAATCCTCGGCAACTTCCTCTATTTTTTCTTTAGCCTTTATTTTTGTCCTTTCCCATGACTTATTTCCCAATCTGCTTAATTTCGGCGAATTTTCCTCTGAAGAGGCAATATATTTATGGATTAAATAAATCTTGTCCGCAGGAACAAAAATCTTGTCCCCGCCTTCGTAGAGGAGTTCGAAATAGTCCGATATGGCGCCGCTTACGGTAATTTTTTTTATCCCTGTAAATTTTGCTACGCCGAATTCATTGTGAACTGCAAAGTCGCCGGGATTAAGCTCGCTTATTTCGTTAAAAAAATCCGGTTTTGAACCCTTATACGGCGGCTCTTCAATCAAATTAATATGTTCCCTGAAAAGTTCTTCGCCGGTAAATACCAGAAATTTATGTTTTTTCGATATGATTCCCGCTGAAATCTCACCGATAACAATATGAAACCTGCCTTCCGTTTTATCCTTATCTAATTGAACGGAAGCAAAAATCTCTTTTAATCTTTGATGATGAATTTCGTTTTTAGAAACTAAAATTATTAAATATTTTTTTTCGATTAATCCGGAGAATACCCTTTTTATTAGTTTTAGATTTAGCCGCCCGTTTTTATATTTAAAATTTTTAATAAAATTTACATCGTTAAAATCTTCAAACAAGATATAAGCGTTTTTGGAATTTTCAAAACTTTCACCGCCGCAATATACCTTTAATTCATTGAGGTCATAATAGAATAATTTGTATGCTTTATTTAATGCTTCTATATAAATAGTTCTGTTACCCGTATCATGATTTAAAAAATTTTGAAGTTCCGTTTTTGGTTTTTCGACATATAAAACAGGACTTTCGGTAATATCCAATAAATTCAGTTTTTTTTCATAGATGCCTTCTTTAACCGGAAATACGGTAAAACTATCTATTTTTTTAAAGCTCCTTTGCGTATTAAGATCGAAATGCCTTATGTCTTCCACTATTTCATCAAAAAAATCTATCCTGACGGGAGAAGAATTTTCTGCATCGAACAGGTCGATTATTCCTCCTCTAACCGCAAACTCCTTTTGACTTTCAATCTGGCTTACCGGGTCATAACCGTAAGATATAAGAGCGGAAATAAATTTATCTCTGGAAAGTTTTAAACCTCTTTTGATATTAATGCAGGATTTTGAAAGGATATCTAATTCGGGAACTTTTGAGAAAAAAGAGGCGGGGGTTAAAATTATAACAGCGTCTTTTTCCGTCTTTATTTCGTATAATAAACTTAGCGGGATAATCTCTTCGCAAAAAAAAACCTTTTTTTTCTTTAACGAAGAGTCCGTCAGGAATAATGCATTTTCAAAAAATGTTAAATTTTTATATAAATCCCTCGCAGATAAATAATTATCGCACAAAAAGACCGATAAATTATTTTCCGAATTAAGCAGGAGGGCTTCTTCCAGCGCAAAAGCCGTTGAAGCCCCCTCTTTTAATCCCCGTCCTTCGTAAACATTATTTTTGAAATCCAAATCTAAATTCAACTTTAAATCCTAAAATCCTAATTTTTAAGCGCTGCGTGAGCGGCGGAAATAATAGCAACGGGAACTCTGTACGGAGAACAGCTGACATAGTTAAGCCCCAGGCTGTGGCAAAATTCGATGGAACCGGGGTCTCCGCCGTGTTCCCCGCATATTCCGAGTTTAATATCAGGCCTTGTCCCTGTTCCCTTCTGCACCGCAATCTTCATAAGTTCGCCTACGCCGTTTCTATCAAGCTCTATAAACGGGTCGGTCTTTAAGATATTTTTATTTAAATAATCAGGCAAAAATGAACCTATATCGTCTCTTGAAAAGCCAAAAACGGTCTGCGTCAAGTCGTTTGTTCCAAACGAGAAAAACTCCGCCTCTTTTGCAATCTCATCCGCAACCATGCATGCCCTAGGAAGTTCAATCATGGTTCCCACAAGAAAGTTAAACCTGACTCCGTAACTTGACATAACATCATTGGCTTTTTTAACGACTAATTCCTTTAGCAATTTTATTTCTTCATAAATACCGACGACCGGAATCATAATTTCGGGTATTATAACATTTCCGCCTTTATGGAATTCACACGCCGCTTCCATAATAGCCTGAACCTGCATTTCATAAATCTCCGGATAACTCACCCCAAGCCTGCACCCCCTGTGTCCAAGCATAGGGTTGACCTCATGAAGCGATATGACCTTTGTCTTTAACCTTTCATGCGGCACATTCATAATATCTGCGAGCTCTTTTATCTCCTCATCCGCTTTCGGCAAAAATTCATGGAGCGGCGGATCAAGCAAACGGATGTTAACGGAATATCCTTTCATTTCATTGTATAGCTCTATAAAATCAGACTTTTGCATCGGCAGTAGCTTGTTCAGGGCTTTTTGCCTTTCTTCCGCCGTACCCGCAAGTATCATTTCCCGAACGGCTTTTATTCTGTCGCCTTTAAAAAACATATGCTCCGTCCTGCAAAGTCCGATTCCTTCCGCCCCGTAATTTCTGGCAACTTTAGCATCTTCCGGGGTATCGGCATTTGCCCTTATTCTTAATTTTCTGAATTCATTTGCAAAATTTATTATAGTTATAAAATCCTCGTTTATCTCGGGCGTCACCATCTTCACATATCCCGAATAAACTTCACCGTTAGAGCCGTTCAGGGTTATAACATCGCCCCTTTTTACCGTTCTGTTTTCAACGATTATTTCACCCCTTTTTTCATTTATTTCAAGAGAAGAACAGCCTGTTATAGCGCATTTTCCCATTCCCCTTGCAACGACGGCCGCATGGGAAGTCATTCCGCCTCTTGCCGTAAGGATTCCTTCCGCAACGCTCATTCCGTGAATATCTTCGGGCGAGGTTTCCATCCTGACTAATATTACTTTTTTCCCTTTTTTTGTCTCATCTTCCGCTTCCTCCGCCGAAAAAACAACTTCTCCGCTTGCGGCGCCCGGAGATGCCGGCAGCCCTTTTGCCAAAACATCCTTTTTAGACTTTGCATCTACCGTGGGATACATTAATTGGGCAATGGAGTTGGGATCTATCCTTAGTATAGCGGTTTTTTTATCTATCATGCCCTCTTTTTCCATATCTACGGCTATTTTCACGGCAGCCTTAGCGGTTCTTTTACCTGTTCGAACCTGAAGCATATAAAGGATGCCTTCCTGTATCGTAAATTCTAAATCAAGCATATCTTTATAATGTTTTTCCAAAAGCGCCGCATATTCTAAGAGGTCTTTAAATACCTTCGGCATGGCATGTTCAAGCGAAACATCGTTCGGGTTTTTCTTCGAGATCTCGTTTATAGGCTGAGGAGTCCTGATTCCGGCAACAACATCCTCTCCCTGAGCGTTTATAAGGTATTCCCCGTAAAACCCGTTTTCTCCCGTTGACGGGTTTCTTGTAAAAGCGACGCCGGTTGCCGAAGAATTCCCCATGTTTCCATATATCATAGAAACGACATTTACGGCCGTCCCCCAATCTTCCGGAATTTTGTTAAGTTTTCTGTAAGTAATAGCCCTGGGCACATTCCATGATTCAAATACCGCCGATATTCCCATCCACAGCTGCGTCTCGGGATCGTCGGGAAAAGCTGTGCCTTTTTCTTTTTTAACCACATCCTTGAACTCATAAACAAGGCTTTTGAGGTCTCCCGCACCAAGCTCGTTATCATTTTTAACATTCCTTTCTTTCTTTTTCTTTTCGAGAATGGACTCCATAATACCGGAATCTATACCCAAAACCACATTCGAAAACATCTGAATAAATCTTCTGTATGTATCGTAAGCAAATCTTTCATTTCCGGATTTATTTATAAGCCCTTTAACCGTTTCATCATTTAATCCTAAATTAAGAACCGTATCCATCATGCCCGGCATGGAAATTCTTGCGCCGCTTCTAACGGAGACCAAAAGAGGATTTAATGTATCGCCGAATCTTGCGCCCATAGCTTCTTCAATTATTTTAAGTCCGCCGTTAACTTCGCTCCTTAACTCTTCAGGGTATTTTTTATTATGTTCATAATAATATGTACAAACCTCCGTTGTAATAGTAAAACCTGCCGGCACCCTTATACCGATATTGGTCATCTCGGCAAGTCCCGCTCCTTTTCCTCCCAGAAGATTTTTCATCGAACCGGTGCCGTCGGCATCCTTATTTCCAAAAAAATAGACATACTTAGCCATAACATCCTCCAACCAAAATGTAATTTTTTATAATTTTTATATACGCAATTAGTAAGACAATTTTGAGAAATCGCACAGATTTTTTAGCAGATTCAAAATGTTGTTCAACAGCCCAAGCCTCGAATTTTTAATGGCGGCGTCACCGGTTAATACCAAAACCCCGTCAAAAAAATCGTTAATCGGTTTTACGAGGGTATAAAAATGATTCATGACCTTATAATAGTCATTTTTTTTCAAAAAAGAAACGGTATCCCGTCGAACGGCCTCAAATGTTTTATAAAGATGAATTTCGTCCTGCAAAACAAGTTTGCTAATGTCAAAATCTAAAATATTGCCGTAACTTAAGGTAATATTGTTAATTCGTTTATACGCCTGCGACAGTTCGTAAAGTTCCTCATGCAGCTTATGTTTGGAAATGAAATCTGTTTTTAAATATGAAGTATAAAAATCGTAGCCGCCGGCTTCTCTAATTACGGATGTTATTGCATCGGGTTTATATTCCGAAGACAAAGACATAAGAAAATTTTTAAATCTTGTATTTGCAAAATTAATAAAGGAGGCTTTTAATTCATTTAAATTAACTTTTCTCTCCTTAAAAAAATTATTGAAGTAAAAATCAAAAACATGCCCCATCCGAATAATATATTTTTTTTCCAGAATAATTTCTATTATTCCTATCATAGCTCTTCTTAAATAAAAAGGATCGGATTCGCCGGTCGGAAGCTTTTTCAGCATTACAAACGAAAAAATGGTGTCAAATTTATCGGACAAAGAGCATAAAGCCGATAAATCATTGGAAGGTAAAATCCTTTTTTTAGATTTAACTATCGGGTAATAATGCTCCTCTATTGCAAGGCATACGGCTCCCTCTTCTTTTGCCCTTTTTGCATAAATTTTGCCCGCTATTCCCTGCATCTCCGGAAATTCATATACGACATGGGTTGCAAGGTCAAATTTTAACAGGTTTGCCGCACGGTTAAATTGTAATGCATCATTTTCGGTAAAATTGCATTCTTTAGCTATGAATAATCCCAATGCCTTTATTCTTCCCGTTTTATCAAAATATGAACCTAAACCTTCATAAAATAGAATATCCTTAGTCTTTTCCACAAAATACGAAAGAGGATGTTTGACGTCTTCTTTATAAAAAAAATCCGCATCGGCAAGCCTTGCCCCCAAAACCTTCGAATAACCGGAACGAATGTTATTTTCTATTTCCTTTTTATTTTTATTTATTTGCCAAATTGAAATATTTGCAATGCCTATAAAAGAGGGCGCCAAATTAGCTCCGCTTTTTACCGAATCATCCTTATTTTTTAAAGGAAAAAACCTCTGATGTTTGCGCATAACTATCGATAAAAGCTCTTCGGGAATGGACAGGAATTTTTTGTCAAAATTGCCTGTAATTGGATACGGCGTTTCGGTCAGCCCTACGATTTCATCCATAAAATCTTCTTCATATTCGGCTATGTCTAATTTTAATTTTCCGGCGATAATCTCAAGTTCTTTTTCTATAAATAACCTTCTGTGTCCATTTTCTAAAATAATCCCGCTTGAAGAAATCAATTCAAAATAATCCTTTGAATTATTGACTCTCGTATATAATGTTTTATATGACCCGTTTCTTATAAGATAGGTGTAATCCGCCGCTTTAATATCCCCGTAATAAAATCTGAGGGGTTTTCCGTCGAAAAGCGACAAAATCCATAAAACCGGTCTTGGATAACGAACATCTTTATTTAGCCAGAACATAGACTTCTTAAAAGGAAGACCTGCAATAATATTTGGAATACTTTCGCTTAACAAGTCTTTTAATAATCTTCCTTTTATAATCTTTTTATAAGCTACATAAGGTCCTTTTTTTTGGTTAATTACATATAACTTTTTATGGTTTAAAATCCCGTTTTTTTTCATGAATTGAGTTAAAGGCAACGCCGGCAAATCCCCGTGGTAAGATATATTTAAAGGGGGGCCTACTATCTCGGTTTCTCTATCAAGCGACTTTAAAGGCAGGCGCTTAATGAAAACAACGACGCGCCTCGGCGTCGAAAACGATTGGATAACGGGCTTTTCAGGAAGCGACAAATCTTTTTCAAAAAAACTTTGAAGGCGGTCCGAAAGTGCGGCAGGAATAGCCCTTACCTCGCCGTAAGGGAGTTCTCCCGAACCGATTTCCAATAAATATTCGCTCACGGTATCATAACCATTTAAATGTTACGGTTAAATTTAAAAATAAAACTTGCAAATCCGAATCTATTTTATTCGACATCATCTTTTTTTGTGTAAAGTTTAGCGCAGCCCTCGGCCAAACTTCTCACCCTTAATATGTAATTCATCCTTTCGGAAACGCTTATAAGTCCTCTTGCGTCCAATAAATTAAAAACATGGGAACACTTGAGGCAATATTCATAGGCGGGTTTAATGAGTTTCATACTTTTTAACGAAAGAAGTTTTTTCGATTCCTTTTCATAAATATCGAAAAGCGAAAATAATGTTTTTCCATCCGCAAATTCAAAGCTGTATGTAGAAAACTGAAGCTCGTCATCTTTATGGATATCGCCGTATTTCAGATTTTGGTTCCACTGCAAATCAAAAACATTGTCTTTATCCTGAAGATACATTGCTATTCTTTCTAATCCGTAGGTTATTTCAACCGCGGGTTTAATAAGAGTGATGCCGCCAATCTGCTGAAAATAAGTAAACTGGGTAATTTCCATACCGTCAAGCCAGACCTCCCAGCCAAGACCCCATGCTCCCAAAGTCGGAGATTCCCAATCGTCCTCTACAAACCTTATATCGTGCATATTCGGATTAATTCCGACGCTTCCCAGACTTTTGAGGTAAATCTCCTGAATACTTTTTATGTAGGGCTGAATAATAACCTGAAACTGGTAGTATCTCCCGAGCCTGTTAGGGTTTTGGCCGTATCTTCCGTCGGCGGGCCTTCTCGAAGGCTGAACATAAGCAACTCTCCAGTCATCCCCCTTTAAGCACTTGAGAAATGTATAAGGCGAAAAAGTGGCGGCTCCAACTTCCATATCAAGGGGTTGGAGAATAACGCACCCAAAATCGGACCAAAAATTTTGGAGTTTAAATATTAAATGTTGAAAATCTAAGCTTTTAATTTTGATATATCGCGCCCTTTAAAATTTGGCATAAAATTTTTATGTATATAATATATAAATATGATATACATATTTATATATTAAAGATATTAAAGGATAACATTATACTAAAGGGCAAGCATATTTTCAATAGATTTTCTTGCTCGAAGCCTGATATCCTCGGAAATCCTAATAATATTCTTCATATTCGACAAAGAGGCTATAACATCTTCCAGATGGGTTCTTTTCATATTCGGGCAGATAAGACCTTTGTTCGATGAAATAAAAACCTTATCGGGATTCTCCTTTTTCATTTTATACATTATGCCCTGTTCCGTCCCGATGATAAAATATTTTGCATTAGATTCACGGACAAACTTATACATACCGGAGGTTGAAGAAACATGATCCGCAACATCGATGGTTTCGGGAGTCGATTCGGGGTGGGCTACGAACACGGCTCCGGGATACTTTTCCTTGAGGGTTTTAATATCTTCGGGCGTGGTTCTTTTGTGGGGAGGGCAATATCCCGGCCAGCTTGTTACTTCTTTATCGGTAAATCTTTGCACATAGCTTCCCAAATTTTTATCCGGAACCATTAGGACCCTCTTCCCGGGCAAAGAATTCACTACCTTAACCGCATTGGCAGAGGTGCAGCATATATCGGAAACCGCTTTGCATTCGGCCGATGTATTCACATAGGCGACGACAGGGGCGCCCGGATAATCGTTTTTAAAATTAATAATATCTTTGGCGGTTATCATACCTACCATTGGGCATCCGGCATTTTCGTTCGGAAGAATAACAATCTTATCCGGGTTCATAATAGCGGCGTTTTCCGCCATAAATCTGACGCCGCAAAATACGATAATATCCGCATCGGTTTTATTTGCCTTGATCGAAAGTTCCAATGAATCCCCTTGAAAATCGGCAATGTCTTGAACCTCCTCCCTCTGGTAATTATGTGCCAGCAATATTGCATTCTTTTTTTTCAACAGGTCTTTTATTATCTCCTGTTTTGTTTTTATATCGTTTTTGTCATATGTATTCATTATTTTTTTATCTTTCCTCTCCAAAATGTTCAAGATCTTCCGGCCTTTTCCGCGTTATAACCGGCGCTTCCCCCTGCACGAGCAGTCTAATCTTTTCCACGACTTCGGGATTGGCAAGCGTTGTAATATCCCCTATATCAAATTTGTTCGGTATGGCGGAAAGCACGCGGCGCATGATTTTACCCGAACGCGTTTTGGGCATATCGGGGACAATATACACATACTTTGGCTTTGCTATTTTGCCAATCTCTTTTTCTATGGTCGAGATTACCTTTTGGGTAACTTCCCGTTCTTTATCCTCGAAACCCGGTTTGAGCGTTATATAAACGGCGGGAATCCGGCCTTTTGTTTCGTCTATAACCGGCACGGCGGCGGCTTCCGCTACCTCAGGCACGGTTAAACACGCGGATTCCAGTTCCTTTGTTCCGAGACGATGCCCCGAAACATTTATTACATCGTCTATCCTTCCTAAAATCCTGTAATATCCGTCAGAAGCGTCCATAGCGCCGTCGCCCGCGAAGTACGGCCAATCGCGCCAATCCTTGCTATCTTTGTTTTTATTATATTTTGAATAGTAAGTATTTACAAAGCGCTTCGGATCGCCCCAAATCGTTTGCATAATGCCGGGCCACGGATTTTTTATGCATATATTCCCCGCCCTCCCCGAACCTGCTTTAACCTCTTCCCTATTTTCATCGTAAATAACGGGATATATGCCCGGCAAACCGGGACCGGCGCTTCCGGGCTTCATCGGCTCGAGGGCAGGAATAGTACTGCACAGAAAACCGCCGTTTTCCGTTTGCCACCATGTATCCACGATAACGGCCTCTTTCTTGCCCACAACTTCATAATACCATTTCCATACATCCGGCTCTATCGGTTCCCCAACCGTCGTCATATGCTTAAAATGATAGTTATACTTCTTTGGCTCATCAGGGCCGGTCTTTCGCAGCATACGGATGGCTGTAGGAGAGGTGTGAAAAATATTTACATTAAGTCTTTCCGCAATCCTCCACACCCTTCCCGCATCGGGAAAAGTCGGCACGCCTTCATAAATTACGCTTGTCGCCGCCAATGCCAGCGGACCGTAAACAATGTACGAATGGCCGGTAATCCAGCCTATATCCGCCATGCACCAGTACACATCCTCCGGATGTATATCCTGTATGTATTTGGAGGTGCCGGCAACATATGATAAATATCCGCCCACGCTGTGCTGCACGCCCTTAGGCTTGCCCGTCGTCCCGCTGGTGTACATGATAAACAAAGGCGCTTCTGCCGGCAAAGATACGGGAAGGGTATATTTGCCGCGGAAATCTTTAAGTATATCGTCTATAAAAAAATCGCGGCCTTTTACCATCGGAGATTTCGAAACATATTTACCCGGGTACCGTCTCCATACAAGAACCTTATCTACCGGCTGGCCGAGGCTTTTTGCTCTTTCCACCGCTATATCGGCATTTGCTTTATGGTCCACAAGATTGCCGGATCTGTAGTAACCGTCTATCGTTACAAGGACCCTGCTTCCCGAATCGGCAATCCTGCCGCCGCATGCTTGACCGCTAAACCCCCCGTAAACCTCGGAATGGATAATGCCGAGTCTTGCAGCTGCAAGCATGCTGACCGGAAGCTCCGCGACCATCGGAAGATGAAAAGTTATTCTGTCGCCCGTTTTAAGTCCGGCAAAATCCTGTAAAAGCGCCGAAAATTCGTTAACCCTTGCATAGAGCTCCTGATATGTGATTGCTATATGGGATTCTTCTTCCGGTTCGGGTACAAAGATAAACGCGGCTTTATTTTTATACTTTGCCAAATGTCTGTCGATGCAGTTATAAGACGCATTTATTTTGCCGCCGACAAACCATTTCCAGAAAGGCGGATTACCGGCGTCGAGCGTCGTATGCCAATATTTATCCCATGTAAGCATATCGGCATATTCCCTGAAACATTCGGGAAAATTCTCCATCTTAAAGCGTTCGCGGATATCGGAATCGGACATGTTCGCCTGCGCGATAAATTTAACGGATGGACTGACCGGCGCTTCTTCCTTCCAGTAAACGGAGATTTGCGCTTCAGTTGCCTCAACGCCTTCCGAATTAACGGCATTTTTATTATTCTTATTCTTATTCTTAATATCGTTCATGGATATTCTCCTCATATTTTTTATCTTTTATCGTTTATTCTTTTTTGCAGCCCCTGCCCGTCCTTATTAGGCGTCGTTTATACAATGTTTGCGATGTTATTTGGCTCCGAGCGGCCATACGGTTCTTCCGTAAATTTCATTCAAAACCTGGGCAAGCCCTGCATAAATAGCCGATAATCCGCAAAATATCCCTTCCCAGCCGGCAATAGTAAGAATAGCGGGACTGCCTGTTCCTTCACCGGCGGCGAGAAGAAAGAATAAAACAAAAAGCGTAAAGAATACTACTTGCAGCGCCCTATTAAGCTTAAGCGTTCCGATGAACATAATAAATGTAAAAATACCCCACATGATAAAATAGGCAACCATGCCGCCTTTGCCTGTTGCGGGTATCCAGCCCCATTTTGGAAAAAATATTAAAGCAACTAATGAAAGCCAAAAAGCTCCGTAAGAAGTAAATGCTGTTGCCCCGAATGTATTTTTCTTTTTCCATTCCTCTATGCCTGCAATAATCTGCGCAAGACCCCCGTAAAAAACGCCCATTGCGAGAATCATGCTTCCAAGACTATAAATGCCCGCGTTTGCTAAGTTTAATAGCACCGTTGTCATACCAAAACCCATTAAACCGAGCGGAGCTGGATTTCCGGTTGTATCTTGAATTGTAATCATAGTTGAAATAACCCCTTGTTTTTCTTCCGGCATAATTACCTCCTTATTATTTATTATTTTTGTTTTCGCAAAACTTGCGAAATTGATTTTATTCCGTTGATTTTATTCTTGTTTATATTATTATAACATATTATAATTTAACTTCCACATATAAAACCAATGTATAAACAGGTGCAAACAATAATGGATTTAAAAACGGAAAACGCCGCAATAGCCGATGAATCTAAATTTGAATATAAAAGGATATTAACGGGGGACAGGCCCACCGGACCGCTGCATTTAGGTCATTACGCCGGCTCGTTAAAAAACAGGGTAAGACTTCAGGATAAATACGAAACTTTCATTTTAATAGCCGATATTCAAGCCCTAACGACCAATTTCGAACATCCCGAAAAACTTAAGGACAACATTTTTCTCGTTGCTTTAGACAATCTTTCCGCAGGAATAGACCCAAATTTATCTACTATAGTTATCCAATCTATGATACCGGAAATTTCCGAACTGACGACTTTTTTCTCTATGCTTATTTCCATCAATCCTCTGAAACACAATCCTACGATTAAAACGGAAGCAAAAGAAAGAGGATATGAGGAATTAACTTACGGTTTTCTTGGTTATCCGGTAAGTCAGACCGCCGATATAGCGGTTTTTAAAGCAGACTTGGTCCCCGTGGGCATCGACCAGCTTCCGCATATAGAGCTTGCCAGAAAAATAATTAGAAAATTCAACGAATTGTACTGCGGCAAATTAGTAGAACCGTATGCCCTAATAGATAAATTTCCGCGGTTAGTCGGACTCGACGGAAATCTTAAAATGAGCAAGTCTTACGGAAACGCAATTAATCTTTCGGATGATTATGATTCAATAAAAACTAAAATAAGGTCAGCGCTGACCGACAAAAATAGGATTCATCCGACGGACAGGGGAAACCCCGACATATGCACTATATATTCTTACCATAGGGCTTTTTCGGACGAAAATTTAATAAAAGAAACGGAATATAATTGCAAAAACGGCAAAATAGGCTGCGTAAAATGTAAAGATAACCTTTTTGAGGTAATTAAAAAACTCCTTGAGCCGATGAACGAAAGACGGGCTTACTATTTGGATAATAAAGACGAAATATGGGATATACTGCTAACGGGAACTGCCAAGGCTAAGGCTATCGCTTCGGAAACTATTAAGGAAGTAAAAGAATCGATGAAAATGTTATATATTCTTCCGTGACGCAAATTACGGGCGTGATTTTATTATTGCAAACAAGCGGTTTTTAATGCTATCATATCATATTAAAAACTACTACTTATTTGCAATTATTTGCAAAAATTAAATGGAGGATTTATTGTAATGGCAAACAAACTTTTTATGATGCTTCAAAATACTACGCCTTCTAACCCCCATACGCTCGGAGCGCCATTTTTTCAGGCTGCCGCAGCTGCAACGATGGACTATGAAGTGGAGGTCGTATTGACGGCAGATGCAGGTCTCTTAATGAAAAAGGGGGTAGCCGAGAACTTAAGGGTCAAAGAAGGCAGCTCGAAATCTGTCTATGATTTTATCAAAGACGCCTACGAAGCGGGCGTCGTGTTTAAGGTATGCACGCCGGCTCTTGAATTAAATAATTTTACGAAAGACGACCTTATAGAAGAATGCAGCGGAGTTGTAGGCGGGGCTTATGTTGTTGAAATGGTAATGGATGACGATGTTAAAACCCTTTCATACTAAACCCACAAAAAAAGGGGTCAGATTTATTTATTTGATTTCTTGTTTTACAAATAAATAAATCTGACCCCTTTTTTTTCCTTTTTTTCAACCCTTCTTTTCCCCTTTTTTCTTTTTATTTAAGATTATTGAGCGCGTATTCTTTCACCCCTTCCAATAAGGTAAACCTGTCTAAAATTACGGTTTCGCACGGCATCGACCTTACAAAGAGCTGATTATTTACAAGCCCGCCGGTTAAATATATCCTTTTGGGCTTTCTTGCAAACCTGTACATAGAAATACACACGCCTTTGATTAACATTGCGGCGGCTATCCCCGGTTCTACGCCTGTCGCCACGGAATCAAAAACATGTCCCATCCCGAGAAGTCCGCATGTGGCGGTTATAAATTCTTTCTGCGGCGGAGTCTTTGAATAATCTACATTCAGGTAATTACCCAAAATTTCGATAGCCTGACCCGTAAATGCGCCGCATTCGGTATTCCAGTCCGAATGTATAAAATTCCTATTCTCAAAAACGACATATTTTGCATCTCTCGAGCCTATATCAAGC
Source organism: bacterium (assembly GCA_021831025.1). GTDB lineage: Bacteria > SZUA-79 > SZUA-79 > Acidulodesulfobacterales > Acidulodesulfobacteraceae > Acidulodesulfobacterium. Next base: position 39,712 of record JAKBNN010000064.1, read on the forward strand.
AGGGTAAAAGAGTCTTCTCCTATAAGTTTTTTACCGGCATTAGCTAAGGCTATAATCTCATTAACCGAATGATTGGCAAACCTGTTAATGTTATGACCCGTGCCTGCGTCGGCTTTAAATGTTTTTTCAAGATCCGATACCCTTTTTACTATCCTATCGTTCGTATCGGTATTTAATATTTTAGCGTAAGTTGTTCCCGCATCGAGCAATATCATTTTATATTTATATCCCCGTTATACCGGATTCCTGCTTACTTTGAAAGCAGAAATCCAGCGTCATTATTAAATTTTTAAGATAATTTTATATAACATTATTTAACTGCAAGAATGCGGTTAATTTGGCTACCGTACTTCTCGTAAGCCCGATGTCCATATCGATAAAAATCCCCCTTGGATGCTTGTTTGCAAGATAAGATGCAAGACCCGCCTTTGGGCAAAAACTCTGGGAAAAAAACACTGTCGGAACATCCGGGTTAAATTCCAATTCTAATTTAAGATCGCCGGGGGTAAGGTTTTCGACGCATCTTGTCCAGCCGTAAACATGGGTTTCGTCCGGAAAATAATTTGCGATACTAAAATCCCCCCAGGGCGGCGTCCCCCAGAAAGCGCATTTCGGTTTAACATACTCCGGCCTGAACGGTTTTTTCTTCTCCATATCGCGGTAAAAATAGCCGGCTATTTTGCCAAATTTTTCATCTAAAGGAATACCGCTTTTACAAATAAAATCCCCTTTTCTTTCTAAGTCGTTATTTTTTACCCGTCTTAACTTAATTTTAAGTTCATTTTCGATAAAATCGGCAACGAACCCCATTTCATTGCATCTGCAAATCTCGGAATCCTCGATAATTATCTCCGAAATCGGATTTCTGCCGACCAAAACCGAATCCATCACATCTTCCGTCCAATAATCCGTAACCGACAAAATATTGGCAATTATTCTTTTTATTTGAGCGCAATATGCTTTGGGAAGCACATTATCGGTCGGCTCTGTTATAAGCTGGTCCACTTTATACATATCGAGCGATAAAATTATGGCGCTTTTTTGTATTAATTCGTCCATAACTTCTCTGGGCGGAATACCTATAATGCCGACAAACGGCTTGTCTTTGGGATTCTGAAGAAAAGATTTTTCCTTTCCTTTAACGAATCCGTGTCTAGTCAACACCATATCCTGCATCGGATTGTAATTTTTATCATCCTTATTTTCCAATATTATACACACCCTTTTTAAATTTAGCGGATAAAAGTATCTTACAGGGTTTTAAATCCTTAATAAATGACTTTTGTCACGAAAATTGGTTTGTTAAACGGCTGCTGTTCCCATTTTAAGCTAACAAACACCGCAAACAAACTCTATTGCAGATGTTGCGGCAAGAGCGCCTTCGCCTACCGCAGTGGCAACCTGGAGTAATTTTTTTGAATGGGCATCGCCTGCGCAAAATACGCCGGGCATTGAGGTCATTAAGGTGTAATGATCGGTTTTTATAAAACCGTTTTCATCCTTTTCTAAATTTTTTAAAAATGATGTCTGGGGTATTATTCCGATGAAAATAAAAACGCCTTTTACTGGAACAGTTGTTCTTTCTTTGGTCTTAACATTCTCGATCGTCACAGATTCCACGGTTTTTATTCCGTTAATCGAAACGGGTATGTGTTCTAATTTTAAAATGACATTTTCAGCATTATGAAGCCTTTCCTGGATTATTTTCTCAGCCCTTAATTCCTTTCTTCTGTGAATTAAAACAGTTGATTTTACGATTTTTGTAAGATAATTAGCCTCTTTAACCGCCGTGTCTCCTCCGCCGATAACGGCAATATCCTCATCCTTAAAGAACGGACCGTCGCAGGTTGCGCAATACGACACTCCTCTTCCCGTAAATTCTTTTTCTCCTGGTATATTGAGCCTTTTAGGAGATGCTCCGACCGTTATAATAGCGGTCTTTGCCTGGTAAGTTCCGTCAACGCCTCTTATGATCTTATATTCTCCGGCGTCGGTTATGTCTTTTATTTCATCATAAATAATATTCAGGCCAAGTCCTTTGGCATGTTCCTCAAACTTTTGCATAAGCTCAATGCCCGAAAGAGATGGAAAACCCGGATAATTTTCGATATTATCGGAAAGAGCAATTTGTCCGCCGACAGCCATTTTTTCTATTAAAATAAGATTAAGGCGCGCCCTGAGGCCGTATATTGCCGCGGATAGGCCGGCAGGCCCGCCGCCGATTATGACCAAATCGTAAATCATTTACCCTTACCCCCTTTATTTTATTTATAAATTAATTTATTTTATATTGTTTTATTTAAAGGCGATTAATATAATACTTATAATGTAAGAGATGTTATTATTTATATATATTTAATCATATATAATCTTTTTAATCAAATTAAGTTAAATTATGAAAAAATCTCTTAATCTATTACAATTAACATTTGCTTCGACGAGCGCAATTATCGGTTCTGGATGGCTTCTGGGCATATATGCCAGCGCAAAATACGCAGGTCCAGCCTCGATATTTTCGTGGTTTATCAGCGGACTTGCCATAATGCTGATAGCATTAGTTTATAGCGAGCTTGGAGCTATGATGCCGGCCGCGGGAGGACTCGCAAGATACCCAAAATATACCCACGGGGCATTTTTAGGATTTATAACAAGCTGGATACTTATTATAGCCGGCGCGGCCGTCAGTACCATAGAAACCGAAGCAACCGTCCAGTATTTAAATTTTTATTTCCATAACCTCTTTATAAATAATTCGCTGACCCCCACCGGACTGATTTTTGCTCTTTTTATCCTTATTTTTTTCTTTTTGCTTAATCTTTTCGGAGCGAAAATCTTTGCCAAAACCAATACTTTTCTTACCTATTTTAAAATTTCGATACTTATAATCGCCGCAATCGCGCTTATTAGTCTTTCCGTTAAAAACGGCAATATCAAAAATATTGCAAGTTATAATTTAATGCCTTACGGATATGACGGCATTATGAAAAGCATATCTTTGGGCGGAGTAATATTTTCGTATCTCGGTTTCAGGCAGGCTATCGATCTTTCGGGGGAAGCCAAAAAACCGGGAAGGGATGTCCCCATTGCAACTATATTATCGGTTATTATAGGAATAGCGGCTTACACATTGCTTGCATTCAGCTTTATAATATCGGTTCCGCAGGTAAAAAACAATGCGTGGGATATGCTAAATTTTTCGTCGCCTTTCGTAAATTTATTAAATCTTTACGGATTACCTGTATTTGCTTTGATAGTAGTATTTGGGGCTATAATATCCCCGTTTGCGACTGGACTAGTCTATATGGGAACCACATCGAGGGTAACCTACGCCATGTCTAAGATGAAATTTTTGCCCAAAAGTTTTCATTTAAACTTCAACAGGTATGGAACGGCTTATATAGCCTTAATTTTTACCTTTTTCCTTTCCGCGCTATACCTTCTTCCGTTTCCAAGCTGGCAGTCTTTAGTCGGCATAATTACATCGGGAATGGTATTTACTTATATCTTAGGTCCTATCGGGCTTATGACCTTCCGGAAATTAGACCCTCATAGAAAGAGGCCTTTTTATCTTCCCTTTGCAAGTACTATTTCTTTGCTGGCATTTATAGTCGGAACGTTGATAATTTACTGGTCAGGCTTCGATGTTTTATGGAAACTCGGGATAGGAATATCTGCGGGGGTTATACTGTTTATATTTACTAATTTTAATAAAATTAAAAAGAAATTCAAAGAAACTGTCCTACCGGGGCTCTGGTTTCTGTTTTATACAATTGCTATTTTAACGACATCCTTTTTCGGCAGTAAAAGTTTTGGCGGAAAAAATTTGATTAAATCGCCTTACGACTTGATTGCCGTGATTTTAATCGCCGTCCTGTTTTACTTCATCGCAATTAATACCTCGATAAAAAAAGAAGAGATGAAAATGATAATAGAAGAAGAGTTTATTGGGGAAGAATTCGAGATATAAAATTACCGGCCCCCATTTTTATCTTATTTGATTCCATATTCTTACCTTAAATGGATATTAACCTCTCGGAATTTATTTTTTCACTCTCATTATCAAAAGATAACAAAATAACGACGAGATAATGAGTATGGCCGGAATTAAACCGTAATAATTTTTAAACAATAGCCCTGCTATGCTTCCGCCAAAAAAACTTCCCGAAAATTGCAGCGTATTGTAAACCCCCATCGATGTCCCAACTAAGGATTTATCCGATGACGACGAAACAAGCGAGGGCATTATAGGCTCGGTAATCGAAAAGCCTGTAAAAAAAAGAATACCCCCGATAATTATAGCCGGCAGCGCGTAATTACTTGAACCTGCAAACAAAAATATACTTGAAATGCCCATGAGTACAAAGCTAAGCTTTAAAAGATGAACTTCGTATCCCATATCGGCCTTTTTTGACGCCTTCATCATGGCAAAAAGCGAGAAAATTACCATCGGAATTAAAATTTTGTAATAATAGCCTGTTCCAAGTTCATGTTTAACGATTAAGGGCAGACTGAAAAAGAAAATTGTCATAAAAAACGATAGCAAAAATCCCTGAATCGAGAGATTCGCCAGTGTTTTATTCTTAAAAATATTTATCGCATCTTTAAGGGAAATTTCTATCTCTTTTAGCATTTCTTTACTTTTAGGCTCTTCCACCCAGGCAAGTATAAGAAATGCCGAAAGTATGCCCAATATGCCCGAAAAATAAAACAAAAAAGGATAACCGAAATAAAGCGACAGAAGCGGCCCCAGGACGATGCCGACGACAAAACTTAAGCCTATCGGCATACCCAAATATGCCAACGCCTTTGCCCTGTCATTTTCGGAAACGGTGTCGGACACCAAAGCAAAGGCAACGGAGCTTTCTGCCGCAACCCCTTGCAAAAACCTCAGAGAAATTAATTCATAAATATTAGAAGTAAATCCGATTATAAATGTTAAGATGCCGAATAAAAGCATACCGAAAAATAATACATTTTTTCTTCCGATTTTATCTGAAAAGTACCCGAAAGGTATCTGAAAAATTGCCCTCGATAATCCGTAAATGCCGAATGCAATTCCTATCAGTATAAGATTTGCGGTAAATTTTTCCGCAAAAAGGGCAAATACCGGCAGAACAATAAATACCGCCAGCATCCTTAAGCCGACAACGGAACTCATTGCCATAAGCGTCTTTTTTTGCGTCTTATTAAAAGCCATACCTGTATCCTTCTTAAAAATTTTTTGTATTGTCATAGA
>JAKBNN010000054.1 GCA_021831025.1 bacterium
CCCTCGATTCCTTCGGGGACTAATTTTGATTCTTATTTTATATGGGTTTGAAAATATCTATCTTTTGAGCCCCTTACCATTGCACCCAGAGAACCCATGCCTCTGTAAACCTTATAGCTTCTACCCTGGTAAATCACCGTTTCGCCGGGGCTTTCTTCTGTTCCCGCAAAAAGGTTTCCTATCATCACGCTACTGGCCCCCGCGGCAATAGCCTTTGGGATATCGCCGGAAAATTTAATGCCCCCGTCCGATATTACTGGAACGCCGTATTTATTATAAACCTCTGAGCAATCTATTATTGCGGATAGCTGAGGGACGCCGACCCCCGCAACAACCCTTGTGGTGCAAATGGAACCGGGCCCTATTCCAACCTTCACGGCGTCAACACCCGCCTTAACAAGGGCTTTCGCCGCATCAATAGTGGCTATATTTCCCGCAATAATATCCAGATTATAATGCCCTTTTAAATATTTTACCATTTCTATAACGCCTTTGGAATACCCGTGAGCGGTATCTATAACGATTGCATCTACTCCGGTTTTTGTCAGCGCGCTAATCCTTTCTTCCGTGTCTTTGGAAATACCGACGGCTGCGGCAACCCTGAGTCTTCCAAGCGAATCTTTGCACGAATTGGGATATTTTTTAATTTTTTCTATATCTTTAATCGTTATCAAGCCCTTTAAATTGTAATCTTTATCCACAACAAGTAATTTTTCTATCTTTTTTTCATGCAGGGTTTTTTTTGCTTCTTCTAATGTAGTCCCCACGGGTACCGTAACAAGGTTTTCTTTTGTCATAACCTTATCTATCTTTTCGCCTAAATTTACGGCAAATCTTAAATCCCTATTCGTAAGTATTCCGACGAGTTTAGTTCCTTTTATTACCGGAACGCCCGAAATCATATATTTTTTCATAAGGTCGAGGGCATGGGATATTTTATCATCGGGATTAACCGTAACAGGGTTGGTAATCATCCCGCTTTCGGATTTTTTTACCTTATCGACCTCGATCTTTTGCTCTTCTACTGTTAAATTTTTATGAATTACACCGATTCCGCCTTCGCGAGCCAGAGAAATTGCGGTTTTTGCTTCCGTAACCGTATCCATTGCCGCGCTGACCAATGGAATGTTTAAATTTATATTTCTTGAAAATTTGGTTGTTAAATCGACATCTTTTGGAAGAATATCGGAGTAATCGGGAACTATGAGAACATCGTCAAAACTTAACGCTTCTTTAATAATCTCCTTCATTTTACTTCCCCCCTTTTTTTAATAATCCCGGGCATACAGCCGGCTCAACATCCTTAATGATTTAATTTATTTATTATATATCCGCCGCTATAAGCCCTTCCAATAACCCGCATTCCGAAACGGTAAGCTTATCCGCTTCAAAAAAATCCATACTTTTTAGCATTATAGCGGTTCCTGCTAAAACAAGGTCCTCTCTCCCGCTTTCAACCCCCGTTATATTAAGCCTTTCATATGCCTTTTTTTCTATAAATTTTTTGTAAATCTTTAGGACATTTTCTTTTTTTAAAACATAGCCGTGCACTTTAAGCCTGTCATAACCTTTTAATTCCAGATCTACCATAGCAAGGGTCGTCGCTGTTCCGGCTGTTCCGAGCAAATTTAAAGGCTCAAATTTATAACCGCTTTTAAGTATCCTTTGTTTTAATGAATTAAGGCTATTATCTATCTCTTTTTCCATTTTTAACAAATCATAGGCAGATACAGGGTCTGATTTCACTATTTCTTCCGTTAAATGAACAACCCCCATATTCAAGCTATATTTCCAGAAAGGCTGCCCGCTTTTGAAACAGGAATATTCCGTGGAACCGCCGCCGATATCCAGCGCATAAAATTCCTTTAAATCTTTAAAACATGAAGCGATTCCCGCAAGCGTCACGGACGCCTCTTTGTCTCCGCTAAGAATACGGACATTTAATCCAAATTCTTTATAAATACTTTCTAATATTTCCGCGCTGTTGGGAGCGTCTCTCAAAACGCTTGTGCCGGTAATAGCAACTTTATCCGGTTTAATTCCAAATCTTTTAAGCTTTTCGGCGTAATAATTTAAAGCATCTTTTAATCTTAAAACAGAAGCCTCTGTGATAATTCTCTCTTTTGTAAAGTTTTCACCCAATCTGATTATTTTCATATCCACATATTCCGGGGTTAAAACATTCTTGCCTGCAGAAACAATTAAACATCGTATCGTATTTGTTCCGATATCAATAGAGGCAAACATTACCGACCCTTCCGCGTTCCAAACCCTGTTTTACGAATATACAAAATGCCTTATTCTCCTCCAAATTAAATTACCCCCTTCTAAAGTTTTTAACATACTTTATATAATTATTTGCCGATTCCTTAATAGAACTTATTTCGATTTCGCCAAGACTTTTTTTTACCGACCCTGGAACGCCGGCAACCAGAGAGCCATCCTGAATAACGGCATTTTCCTTTACAACCGCCCCTGCGGCGATTATGCAATTTTTCCCCACACGGGCGCCCGTTAAAACTATCGCCCCAATACCGATAAGGCAGTTATCTCCAATCTTGCAGCCATGGAGATTAGCATTGTGTCCCACCGTGACGCCGTTTCCTATTATAAGCGGACCCGTGTCGTGCTGCACATGAAGAACGCTATTATCCTGAATATTGGTATTTTTGCCGATTCTTATGTAATTCACATCCCCTCTTATAACCGCCCCAAACCACACGCTTGACCCTTTTTCTATTTCGACGTCTCCTATAATGACCGTGTTATCGCATAAATAAACCGTTTCGTTAATCTTGGGATACTTACCCAGATAAGGCAATATTATCATAAAATAGCGCTCCCTGTAATATATTGCATATTTTATTATATTTATTTAATTTACGGATATTTTAGGTATTTAAATTATGCCGTTATCTGTGCTATTATATAACAAATATATTAAAATTGGAAAAAATTTTACGATGGAATTAAATAAAATTAAGGATATTTTAAATAAGGATTTGTCGGAAGAAAATATAGTTTCAGTTTTGCCGGAACTTCTTGTAAATATGGAGACTGATCCATTTATGATTTATACATTAAGGTCGGTGCTTTTGGATATTCTTTCGCTGTATAAAGAGCGGGAAAAATTAGGTCCGTCGCCCTCCATCGGGGAAGAAAAAATACACAATTTATCGGATTTCATGATAAAACAAAAGGTAAACACTTACTTAAAAAAGGGAATTTTAAAATTAATAGATTTAATTATTATAGATGTACCTTTTGATGTTAAATATAATGAGGCTTCAAAACTTATAAAAAGATTAATCAATCTTGAATTCAAAGAGTTTTAGAGATCATAACCGCCTGTTTTTTTGCCTCGAGAACATCTCCTATTTCATTAATATCGAAAGGACTGTGTCTTTCCATAACCTTTTGGACATTAGATGCTATATCGGTAAAAGAAATCTCGTTACGCAGAAAGGAATTTACAAAAAATTCATTAGCCTCGCAAAAAACGGCAGGCATGCTTTTTCCAGCCCTTAAAGCCTCTCTTGCAATATTTAAAAGGGGGAATTTCAACGTATCCGGTTCAAAAAACTCAAGTCTTCCAATTTTGGAAAGGCTTAAGCGTTTCATTAAACCATGAAAACGATCCGGATAAGAAAGCGCGTAGCCTATTGGTCCCTTCATATCGGCTTGCGCCATTTGAGCCATAATGGAACCGTCCATAAACTCCGCCATAGAATGAACTATAGCCTGCGGATGTATTAAAATATCGATGTCTTTTTCGTCAACGCCAAATAAATAATGGGCTTCTATTACCTCAAGGCCTTTATTTGCAAGGGTAGAGGAATCTATCGTTATCTTTTTGCCCATTTTCCATTTTGGATGGTTTAACGCCATATCTTTTGTAACGCCGCATAACGCTTCTTTAGGTAAATCATAAAAAGGACCGCCGGACGCGGTAAGAATTAATTTCTTTAAATCGGACTTATTACCGCAATTCAAACACTGAAATAAAGCGGAGTGTTCGGAATCAACCGGGATTATATCTGCCTTATTAAATTTTGCAATTCTATTTAAAATATCCCCTGCCATAACCATAGATTCTTTGTTTGCAAGGGCTAAGTTTTTACCCGCTTTCACGCTTCCGTATGAAAGCATAAGCCCGGAAGAACCGCTAATCGCATTTAAAATAACATCGATATCTTCATTAAATACCAATTCTTTAAAACCGTCTTCGCCGTAAAGAAATTTAGTTTTAATATCGGGCAGATTGCTTATTTCCAATTTTGCCTTATCCATTTCGGCCTTTAAGGAAAGAATGCAATATGACGGGTTTAACTTAATAATCTGTCCCTTTAACTCTCCGGTAAAATGCCCGGCAGCTATGGCTTTTACCGACAATTTTTCCGGGTATGAAAGCGCTACTTCAACCGCGCTTTTCCCTATCGACCCTGTGGAACCTGCAATAAATATATTTTTCATTTAATTTTTATGGTTTAAAAAAAACAGCGTGATATAATAAAAAAATGGGGCGGCCAATATCAGGCTGTCAATTCTGTCCAAAATCCCGCCATGGCCGGGAATTAAAAATCCCGAATCTTTTTTTCCGCCAACCCTTTTTATTAAAGATTCGGTTAAGTCGCCGATCATTCCAAAAATTATCGTTAAGGCGGATACGGCAATAAATGAAAAAAGGGTAAACATCCTGTAGTCCGTTACAAAAATTCTGAATACAAGAGCGGTTAATATAGCGAGGAAAAGCCCGATTAAAGCGCCTTCTACCGTTTTTTTAGGACTTAGCGAAAAAAACAGCCTGTGCCTTCCAAAATGCCTTCCGCCGTAATACGCAAATATATCGGACGCCCAAACTAAAATAAACAGGAGCATTAGCAATAATCTCCCGTTATTCATATCGAATATTTTTAATAAATAGGAAATAAAAAAACCGGCGTAAAAAACAGAAAATACATCTAATAATATGCTTTTGCCGCCGGCATTTTTAAAAAAAAGGACATTTTTAAAAAGAATCAAAAAAATGGACAAAAATACCGCAAAAGCAAATACGGACGGGCTTAAAAAAACAAAAGCAAAGGCAATTAAAATAGAAATAATTTCGGGGAGAATAAAATATTTATACTCGTTCAAGTCAAATATCAAAAATAACTCGTAAACCGACAATGTTATTAAAATAACGCAGATAAAGAAAAATTCAAGTTTATTAAACAAAAATATAGAAAGGATTATAACGAAGCCGAAAAGAATGCCGAATATAAACCTCTTAAAATCGAACTTAAGTTTTTCCAAATCTTCTGACTCTCTTTTCATAATTTTTTAATGCCCTGATTAATTCTTTCCTGCCAAAATCAGGCCACAAAGTCTTTGTAAAGTAGATTTCGGCATAAGCAATCTGATAAAGCATGAAGTTGGATACCCTTTTTTCTCCGCTTGTTCGAATAAGAAAATCCGGGTCCGGCATGTTCTTAGAGTACAGATAAGACGAAAAAAGATTTTCATCCGCGTCTTTTATTTTAATTTTGCCGTTTTTCATATCCTTGGCCATTCTAACCGCTGCCGCTAATATCTCTTCTCTGGAGCCGTAGCTTAACGCAAGGGTTAAATATAAATTGTCGCATTCTTTTGTCTTATCGATAACTCTTAAAAGCGTTTTTTTCGAGTTTTCGGGAATCCTCTCTATATTGCCTATAAAATTAAGCCTGATTTTATTTTTTATAAGAAACGGAAGTTCTATATTAAGGTATTCATCCAATAGGAACATTAAGGAATTTACTTCTGTTTTCGGTCTTTGCCAATTTTCGGAGGAAAAAGCGTAAACGGTAAGATATTTAATTCCGTATTCCATTACGGCTGAAACAACGGCTCTTAAAGATTTTATTCCTTCTCTATGCCCGTTTATTCTGTCTAAGTTTCTTTTTTTTGCCCACCTTCCATTTCCATCCATAATAATGGCAAGATGGTTTGGAATATTTTTAAAATTTATTTTTTTAACCATTTCAAGAAATTTTAAACCGCCATTATTTCCTTTTCTTTGTGCTTTGTTATTTCATCCACCTCTTTAACAAAACCATCGGTTAATTCCTGAATCCTTTTTTGAAATCTGGCAGACATATCCTCCGATATTTCTTTTGACTTTTCAGACGCCTTTATCCTTTCGTTAAAAGTCCGTCTGTGATTTCTTATCTCCTGCTTTATAGACTCGGCAAGTTTATTTAATTGCTTTATTATTTCCTTTCGCCTTTCTTCCGTCAATTGAGGTATTATAATACTTATGCTTTTATCGTCATTTGACGGATTTAGCGACGGGTCGTATTTTTGTATTGCCTTTTCTATGGCTGCAAGCGAATTAATATCCCATGGATTTATCATTATAGTCTTGCTGTCCGGAATGGAGATAGAGGCGAGCCTTATAAGCGGTGAAACAGAGCCGTAATATTCGACATTGATGCTATCTATAAGCCCTGTGGATGCCCTGCCCGTTCTAATCCTAGATAATTCACTTTTATAACTCGAAATGGCATGGGTCATCTTTGTTTTTATTTCATTTACTATCTCTGTTTCATTCATAATTTCACCTTAAATTTAAAGCTAAAAGTTAAGGATTTGTAATTATAGTTCCGATAGGTTCACCCTGGGCAACCTTTAATAAATTGCCCGGAATCAGCAGATTGAAAACTACTATGGGAAGCATATTATCCATGCACATGGAAATGGATGTAGAATCCATTACCTTTAAATTCTTATTTAATACATCGATATATGAAAGTTTATTATATTTTGTCGCATCTTTGTTTAAAAGCGGGTCGTCGCTATAAACTCCGTCTATTCTGGTTGCTTTAAGTATCACATCGGCATGTATTTCCATTGCCCTGAGAGAAGCGGCGGTATCTGTCGTAAAATAAGGGTTTCCGGTTCCTGCGGCAAATATGACGACCCTCTTTTTTTCCAAATGCCTTAAAGCCCTTCGCCTGATATAAGGTTCTGCGACCTGCTGCATAGCGATAGCCGTCTGAACCCTTGATATAACCCCTTTATCTTCTAAACTTGCCTGTAATGCCAGCGCATTTATAACCGTTGCAAGCATGCCCATATAATCGGCGGAGGATCTCTCTATGCCAAGGCCTTTTGACGACGAGCCAAACCCCCTGAATATGTTGCCGCCGCCGATAACGATAGCTACCTCAACGCCCAAATCTACCACCAATTTTATTTCGTTGGAAACAAAATTGATAACGGCGGGGTCGATACCGCACTTATTCCCGCCGGCTAAAGCCTCTCCGCTAACTTTAAGTAATATTCTTTTGTACCGGAATCCGCCCACTTCATTCCCCTAACTGGTATCTTACAAATCTTTTTAAAACTATATTTTCTCCCAATTTTGCCACTTCGTTGTCTATTATTTCGGCAATGTTTTTTGAAGGGTCTTTTATAAAGGGCTGTTCTAATAAACAAACATCCTGATAATATTTTTCGAGTTTCCCGTCCACTATCTTTTTTTTAACGGCTTGCGGCTTATCCATTGCGGTAAGTTGCTCTTTGTATATCTCCTTTTCCTTTGATATGAGTTCGGGTGAAACAAGTTCTCTTTTTATATAAAGAGGATTTGAAGCGGCTATGTGCATCGCAATGTTTTTAGCAAGCTCTTGAAACTCGGAAGTCCTTGCGACAAAATCGGTCTCGCAATTAATTTCCAACAGAACGCCGATTCTTCCTCCGGCATGGATATAAGAGTAAATTAACCCCTCTTTAGCCTCCCTGTTAGCCTTTTTTTGCGCCTTTGCAAGCCCCTTTTTTCTCAATATGTCAACCGCTTTATCCATATCTCCGTTAGTTTCTATAAGAGCATTTTTGCAGTCAACAAAACCGGCGCCTGTCATTGAACGCAAATCTTTAACCAACCCCGCATCGATGTTTGATGATTTTTCCAATTATCCCCCCTTCTTAACTTTTAACTTTAAAAATTAAACCTTTATTAAACATAATTATGTTTTGATTTAGATGGAAACATCCGCATCTTCGTTGCCGGAATTTGAGCCTTCATCCGTTGCGCCGGGTACCGCAAATGTTTCTTCGCTAATGCCCTCTGCCATATTTTCGCTTGTTTTCCCTTTGTTGAATCTTTCTTCGTAAATTTTTCTCCCTTCTATGACCGCATCAGCCATTGTACTCAAAACGAGTTTAATCGCTCTGATAGCATCGTCGTTTCCAGGTATTAAATAGTCGGCAAGCGCTGGATCGGCATTTGTATCCGCAACGCCTATAATTGGAATATCAAGCCTCTTTGCTTCTTTAGCCGCAATTATTTCATGGTGAATATCTACGATAAAAACGGCATCGGGAATTTTCTCGACATCTCTAATCCCGTTAAGAATTTTTTGAAGTTTTAAAATCTCTTTATCCATCTTTGACATTTCTTTTTTTGTAAATTTAGCAAATTCTTCCGATTCTTTAAGTCCTTCAAGTTCTTTTAATCTTTGGATGGAAAGCTTAATGGTGGCAAAATTAGTAAGCATGCCGCCGAGCCACCTCTCATTGACATAAGGCATATTGCACCTTTTTGCTTCTTCTGCAACGATAGGATTTGCCTGCTTTTTTGTGCCGATAAAAAGAATCGTTCCCCCGTCTTGCGCGATTTCCAGCAACTTGTTGTATGCTGATTGAAAATAAGAAATAGATTTTTGAAGGTCAACGATATGTATCCCGTTTCTTGACCCATAAATATAAGGTCTCATCTTTGGATTCCATCTTTTCGTTTGATGTCCGAAATGAACCCCTGCTTCTAATAACTGCTTAATTGTAACATTAAATGGCATTTCTTCTCCTTAAGCGCTTTTTTCTCCCCGCCTATAAGTTAAACAAGCGCCAAAGACAAGCGGGTACGATTTTGGTTAATTTAAAATAAAAAACGCGAACATTACAAATACTAAATTTAACTTTTTATCATTTTTACATTTTTATTGCAAGAAAATTATTTTATAAAGAAAATTAAAAATAGTGTTATACCCGTTAACGGCTATCCTTTTTAATTCATAAGGGTTACCTCCGGCGCCGACCTTGCCTTTTGCCGTCGTAAATGCTCCTGAATAACCCGCCTTTTTAACCGCCCTTATGACATTAGCATTATAAGCCCCGAACGGATATGAAAAAAAATTTATGTCTGTGTTTAACAGGTTTTCCAAATAAGCCTTTGAAAAGGTTAATTCGTCTATCAAAACGCTTTCGTCTAATTTATCGAGATAATAATGGCTGATACCGTGCGAACCAATCGAAAATCCGCCATCGTACATCGACCTAATCTCATTTTTATCTAAAAAATCTTCGGGAGCGCTTTCTCTCTCATCCGGTACGGATTTTTTTTTCCCGATAAATCCGGTGCTGATAAAAATTAAAGAGGTAAAGCCTAAACTTTTTAATATGGGATAAGCATTGGTAAAGTTATTTTCGTACCCGTCGTCAAAGGTAATCAATACAGGTTTTTTTACGCTAAGTTTATGCCCTTTTATAAAAGATATAAGGTCTTCCGGCTTTATGGCGCTATAACCCAGGATTTTTAATAAAGCCATCTGCCTTTTAAACTGCTTTGGAGTTACATATAATCCTTTATATACCGCATTTTTTTTTGGAAAATCTATTTTATGGTAATATAAAACCGGTATTTTCATAAATTTAAGTTTGAGGGCTAACTTCTATATGAAGCGTTTATGTCTATATACTCCTTCGTAAGATTGCAGGTCAAAACCGCCCAGGAAGCCTTGCCGCATTTCAGGTCTATTTTGAAATTTATTTCCTTCGGGGATAAAACCGTTTTTTCGATATTTTTGTTTAGTTCTTTAGATGCGGCGGAATTTTCGACTATTATTTTATCGTTTATATAAATATCGACATCGTTCGGCTTTATCTTGACAGAAGACCTTCCTATCGCCGCCATTATCCTCCCCCAATTTAAATCCTCTCCCGTAATCATGGTCTTAAACAGGGGAGAATTTGCAACGGTAAAAGCAACTTTTTTTGCCCCGGTTTCGGTATAAGCGTTCGATACGGTAATCGTTATGAGCTTAGTCGCTCCTTCCCCGTCTTTCACAATCATTTTTGCCAGTTCAAAACATATCCCGCTAAGGGCTTTTTTTACCGACAGGTAATTCGCATCCGATTTTTTAATTAAAAATTTATGGGAACCCTGCTCCGCATCGGGATAAAAGAATGCGGCGGTGTCGTTTGTCGAAGTGTCTCCGTCAACGGTAATGGAATTAAAAGAGGTTTCGACGCACTCTTTAAACATAACATCTGCCAATTCCTTCTTAATCGGAATATCGGTAAAAATAAATGCGAGCATCGTTGCCATATTCGGCATTATCATACCCGACCCTTTTGCCGTTCCGGTTATTTTATACTTTACGCCGTCTAATAAAACATCTTTGGATGCCGTCTTGAAAAAGGTGTCTGTCGTCATTATGGATTTTGCAAAATCCTCAAGTTTATCGGAACTTGCCGATTTAGCCAATTCCGGCGCCGCATTTTCTATCAGCGAAGCATTAAGCCTTTCTCCTATCATGCCGGTAGAACATACAAAAATATTATTTTCCATAAACCCGAGTTCTTTAGAAATTGCTTTTGTAACCCTGCGGGCATCCAATATCCCGTATTTGCCGTTGCATGCATTTGCATTTCCGGAATTTACAATCAGCGCATTAATAATATTTTTGGAATGGCTTTTTGAAATAATAACGGGCGCCGCCTTTATTTTGTTTTTTGTAAAAACCGCGCTCACCCTCAAAGGAATTTTAGATACCATTAATCCGACATCCAAATCCCCATTCTTTTTTAACCCGCAGGATTTACCCGAAAATAAAAAATTATTGATTTTTTCCATGGCAATTTTTATATTTTTTCCCGCTTCCGCATGGACATGGTTCATTTCTTCCAATCTTTTTAGGTTTTACAATGGGCTTTTGTCCTGCTTCATTTTCTGGAAGTATTCCGTCATGTGATAAAATCAAGTTGCCGCCGTAAAGCCCTGCTCCGGCAAAAATATCCCCTGCCGCCAAAGTTTCTTCTAATTGGACGGTCATAATAGAATTTATAGCTTCTTCCTTCATTCTGAATTGCATATTAATAAATAATCCATATGCCTCTTTTTGATATTCGATTAACGGGTTTACCTGTGCATATCCCCTGAGCCCGATGCCTTCCTTCAAGCTCTCTAAGGATGTTAAGGCATCTTTCCAGAGGCCGTCAACCGTCTGCAAATATAATGCTTTAATTATGTTTACCCTTTCCTCTTCCGGAAACCCTGAAATTTTTAAATCGATTTGCTTTTTAATCAGCTCTGTAATATTATTTAACAATTCATCCCTGCCGAGCCTTTTAAACCTCTCCGTTAAAGCCGTTTTCGCCGCTTCTTTATCCTTATCTTTAGAATCCCGAATATTTAGTTCCGGAACCCCGGCAAGCAATGAGGGAATATCCACATCTAAATTAACTTTAATAACATCTATGAGCCCGTCTATATCCCAATTTTCACTGTGGGATTTTTCGGGAATATAACTTTCAAAATATGATTCTACTAAGGATTTAATGTCAAATATTATCTCGTCATAAATCTCGTCAAGATTAAAGGTATGGAGTATCCTTTTTCTGTAAGCATAAATCAGCTCCCTTTGCTTATTCATAACATTATCGTAATCTATAAGATTTTTTCTTATATCGAAGTTATGTCCTTCAACCTTTTTTTGAGCGTTTTCTATAGCCTTTGAAATCATCTTGTGTTCGATTGCCTGTCCATCCTTTAATCCTAACCTTTCAAGAAACGGGGCAAGCCTTTCGGAGCCGAATATCCTCATAAGGTCGTCTTCAAGCGAAACATAAAACCTTGAAGAGCCGACATCGCCCTGCCTGCCGGACCTGCCTCTGAGCTGATTATCTATCCGCCTCGCTTCATGTCTTTCCGTTCCTATGACATGCAGGCCGCCTAATTCCACCACCCCGTCGCCCAGGACAATGTCGGTTCCCCTGCCCGCCATATTTGTTGAAATTGTCACAGATTTTTTTTGGCCGGCCTGGGTAATAATGTGCGCCTCTTTTGCATGGTTTTTTGCATTTAGAACGGAATGAGGGATACCCTTTTTCTTTAAAATGGCGCTGAGCCTTTCGGATTTCTCGACGGAAACCGTTCCAACGAGAACCGGCTGACCCTTTTTATAATTTTCTATAATTTCTTCCGAAACGGCGTCAAATTTTTCGGCCTCCGTGGCAAAAACCAGATCTGTATAATCCTGCCTGACCATAGGCTTATTGGTTGGAATAACAACGACATCCAAATTGTATATCTTTTTGAATTCTTCGGCTTCGGTATCCGCCGTTCCCGTCATTCCCGCAAGCTTATTATACATCCTGAAAAAATTTTGAAAGGTGACAGTGGCAAGA
>JAKBNN010000050.1 GCA_021831025.1 bacterium
ATATCACACACGAGGATCTAAAAAATATTCCTCATACAAAAAAATGGTTAGAACTGGCTAAAGATGTTAAAAAAATAGTGTTAAATTTAGCGGCCGATAATAATCTTGACCTCAATGAAAAAGAAAGGGAGTTATTGACCGAAAGAGAGAATGTAAAAGAACAAATCAAACACTTATATTCATATCCTTATATTAAAGCTAAATTAACGGACAAAAAAATTAACATATACGGATGGCATTATATTATAGAAACAGGCGAGGTGTATAATTATTCTTTTGATAAAAATTACTATGAAAAAATCAATGAACCTGTTTTACCCTAAATTGCCGTAGAAATCAATAAATTGACCTCAATAGCTTAAAAACACTGGATTCCCGCTTTCGCGGGAATGACACCTAAATGGTGAAATCGTAAATTCTCTCTTAGTCATTCCCGCGAAAGCGGGAATCCAGTGTTAGAATTTTCTATCGGCGATTTTGGGGTTTTTAGGCTTTGCTAAAGGATTTATTCGATTAATCGGCAGGCGAAGGCGACAGATTCGTTTCCGTAATAAACGAAACCGCCTAAGCGTAAAAAGATTAGGTCCTTTAAAAAATAGGAAACTTTGCGTGTCTTTGATGTCGATTAAAATTATGATATAATTATAAAAATAAGTATAGTTAATTTTAATATTGCTATTTACTTATATTATTTTTATTATTTTGCATGAATAAAAAAGCGGTTTCGTCGATTAAAGAGCTTAAGGATTTATTGAAGGATGTTTTGAAAGGCTATAATGTCGAAGTTTTTTTATTCGGTTCCAGAGCTACGGGGAAGTCCGTTTATTCTTCGGATATAGACCTTGCTTTTTTATCGAACGACGATATTTCTTACAAATTGTCCCTCTTAAGGGAAATATTAGAAGACAGCAATTTGCTTCAGAAAGTAGATTTAATAGATTTGAAAAAGGCGCCTGCGCTCAAAGATATCGTTAAAACCGAGGGCATAAGATGGATTTGAAGAAATTTAAAGATTTTGAGTCGTCGCTTCAGCGGTTCGAGGAATCTTATAAAAAAACCGTCGAAAATAAAGATAGCGATAATTACCTGTTTTTTAGAGATTCTGCAATACAAAGATTTGAATTTACGGTAGAAATTTTTTGGAAACTATTAAAAAGCATAATTAAAGACAATGAAGGAATTATCTGTAATTCGCCTAAGTCTTGCATAAGAGAATTTTTCGCATCCGGCTATTTAAAAGAAAATAAAGCAAAACTGCTCATGGAAATGATTGACGATAGAAATATGACTTCGCATACATATCACGAAGAAGTAGCCGAAATAATATTTTCAAAACTAAAAGATTATATAAACGGTATGATTTATGTGTATGAAAATATTAAATAATTCCGCTTAAAAACTAAAAATCTGCTGCCGGTCGGAAGTGTGATTTGCTATTATGTATATAGTAATAAAATCATAAAATGCGATATTTTAGTCTGGGCAAAAAATTAAATTAAAGATGCAATGAATAAAGGTTAAAAAAACAAATGTGCCTTGCAATTCCTTCCAAAGTTATAGAAATAAAAGGCGGCGATACCGTTATCGTCGATACTATGGGGTCTAAAAGGCTTGTTTCCACGATGCTTTTGGAAGAGCCTGCCCGCATAGGCGATTATCTGCTCATACACGTGGGTTACGCAATGCAAAAAATAGACGAAAAAGAAGCTATGGAAAGCCTTAACCTGTTCAGGGAAATTGAAAGTAAAACGGCAGGGTAGAAAAAAATATAAATATGGAATTATATTCCGATTTTAAAAGAAAAGACGATATAAGCAGGCTGGCGTCGATTATCGGCTCGGAAGTTAAAAAACCTGTCAATATAATGGAAATATGCGGCGGGCATACCCATTCCATTATGAAATACGGATTAAATACCCTCCTTAAAGATAAAATAAATTTTCTTCACGGTCCGGGGTGTCCCGTCTGTGTTATGCCTCTTAAAAGAATCGACGAGGCGGTAGAAATTGCAGATTCGCCGGACGTTATACTTTCGGCGTACGGCGATATGATGCGGGTTCCCGGAACGGATAGTTCGTTGATAAAAGAAAGGGCAAAAGGGAAAGATATAAGAATGATATATTCCCCGCTCGATATTATAAAAATTGCCGAAGATAAAAACAATAGCGGTAAAAAAATAGTTTTTTTCGCGATAGGGTTTGAAACTACGGCTCCTATGACGGCGGCGCTTCTCGAAGAAGTTATATCGAGGCGGATAAACAATGTTTTTATTCACGTTAATCATGTTCTCGTGCCTCCTCCGATAAACGCTATCTTAGATTCGGGCGATAATTTGATAGACGGGTTTATTTGCCCGGGACACGTCAGCGTTATGACCGGAAGCGGCATTTATGCGGATATTCCTTTAAAATATAAAAAGGCGGCGGTAATAGCCGGATTTGAGCCTTACGACATATTGAGCGGAGTGCTTTTGATAATAAAGCAGATTAACGAAGGCAGACCGGCGGTCGAAATTGCGTATAAAAGAGCGGTTAAAGAAGGCGGCAATAAGAAAGCGCAGGACTTGGTAAATAAATATTTTACCGTAAGGGACGAATTTGAATGGAGAGGGTTCGGCAATATTCCAAAAAGCGGATTAAAATTAAAGGACGAGTTTAAAAATTTCGACGCCGAATACGTTTTTGAGGATAAATTAAAAGAATTACATTTAAAAGCGGAATCGTATCAAACCGGCAAAGAAAACGCCGTATGCAAATGCGGGGAAATATTAAGGGGAAAATCCAAGCCGGACGACTGTCCGCTGTTCGGTAAAGCCTGCAACCCGGAAAATCCGGTAGGAGCATGCATGGTTTCGTTTGAAGGAGCATGCGCCGCTTATTATAAATACCGCAATTTTTAAATTAAAATGAATAAGAAAAAATACGAAAGAATATTGCTTTCGCACGGCGGAGGAGGAAAAGAAACTTCCGAGTTGGTAGGCGGTATTATATTTAACGGACTTTATGGACGAAACGACAGAAAAGGTGATTCGTATGATTTACACAAAAGGCGTAACGACGGCAACTCTGCGGTAAATATATCCGGGCAGAAAATAAAATTATTGGAGGATGCCGCCGTTTTGAAATCCCCCCAAAATATTGCTTTTACTACCGACAGTTTTACTGTGAGCCCGATTTTTTTTAAGGGAGGCGATATAGGGAAATTATCCGTTGCGGGAACGGTTAACGACCTTTCGGTCATGGGGGCAAGACCGCTGTTTTTAAGTCTTGGATTAATAATAGAAGAAGGATTTGCTTCGGAGGATTTAAGGAAAATCATAGAAAGTATTTCGGAAGAGGCGGATAAAACCGGCGTCAGAGTGGTAACGGGGGATACAAAGGTGGTTCCTGCAGGGAAAGCGGACGGGATATTTATAAATACAAGCGGAATAGGCGATGTTTTATATGAAAATATTTCCGTTTATAATATAGCGGATGGAGATGTCATAGTTGTTTCCGGTAACGTAGGCGACCACGGGGCGGCGGTTATGTCGCAGAGGGAAGGGATAGAAATGGACGTGGAAATAGAAAGCGACTGCGCTTCTTTATGGGATATGATAAATGCCGTATTAGGCGGCGGGATAACGGTCAGCGCAATAAGGGACGCTACAAGGGGCGGGTTAGCCGCCGTTCTTAACGAATGGGCTATGGCGGCTGGGGTCGATATTTACGTCGAGGAAGGGAAAATTCCTGTAAGCGGTCCCGTAAGAGGTTTTTGCGAGCTTTTGGGTTTTGAACCGTATCAACTTGCATGCGAGGGGAGGGCGGTTTTTGCGGTCAAGCCTGAGTGTGCGAAGAAGGCCTTGGATATTCTTAAATCCCACCCGTTCGGTAAAAATGCAAGGGTGATAGGAGTCGTCGGAAACAATAATGATATTAATAATAATAGCCCGGATTTAAAAGGTAAGGTTATTTTAAAAGGCATTTACGGCGTTAATAGATTATTGGATTATCCGTCGGGCGAACTTTTGCCGCGAATTTGCTGATGAAAAATAATGAAAATATTAAAAGGGCTGTAATTAAATTATCAGGCAGGGTTCAGGGAGTGGGTTTTAGGCCTTTTGTTTTCAGGCTCGCAGAAAAATATTGCATTAAAGGTTATGTTTTAAATGATATGGAAGGGGTTGCAATCGATGCCGAAGGAAAGGAAAAGGATTTAGCAAATTTTATAAAATTTTTAGATTTAGAAAAACCCCCTCTGGCGGCTATAAATACAAAAACCGTCAATTTTAACCCCCCCGTTTTTTATAATAATTTTAATATTAAAGAATCGGATAAACCGCTTAATCATACAAACAATAACGGTAAAGGCAATTTCAATTTAATAGCTTCTCCTGACATTGCAATATGCGATGAATGTTTAAAGGAGCTTTTAAATCCTTCGGACAGGAGATACCTTTATCCTTTCATAAACTGCACCGATTGCGGCCCAAGATTTACGATAATTAAGGGGATGCCTTACGACAGGGCATCTACCGCTATGGATAAGTTTAAAATGTGTCCCGCATGCGAAGGCGAATATAAAAATCCGTTAAACAGGAGGTTCCATGCGGAACCTAACGGATGTTTTTCATGCGGACCCGGGGTTGAATTTGTTTTAAATAAGCCGAATTGTAAGCCGCCGGAATTATTATCCTGCTTGCCCCCAGACAATATAAATAACGCAAAAGGCTTAGATGCCATAAAATCATTGGTCGAACTATTAAAAAATGGCGGGATTGCCTGTGTTAAAGGTATAGGCGGTTTTCATTTAATGGCTGACGCCGCAAACGATAAAGCGGTTAAAAAGTTAAGGGAGAGAAAAAATAGGCCGAAGAAACCGTTTGCCGTTATGTTTAAAGATATAAACGAGGTATTAAAATATGCTTATACCGGCGATATTTCGCCGGCTTTAATGCTATCTTCGGCACGGCCTATCGTTTTGTTAAAAGATAAAAGAAAGCTTTCTTATTTTGTGAATTGCGGGATAAAAGATATCGGCGCTTTTTTGCCCTATGCCCCGATTCATTATATTATCTTTAGTTTATTTGATAAGCCGTTGGTTGCTACATCGGCAAATATTGGGGGCGAGCCTATAATTAAGGACAATTTTGAAGCGCTTTCCAAATTAAAATCCATCGCGGACGGTTTTTTGATTCATAACAGGGATATTCTCAAAATATGTGATGATTCGGTTATAAAAATGATAGGTGAAGATCCGGTTTTTATCAGGCGTTCGAGAGGCTATGTTCCGGATCCCGTTAAATTACCTTTTAACTTAAAAAGAAATGTTTTTGCGGCAGGTTCTTTTCTTAAAAACACATTTGCAATAGCATATAAAGGCAGAGACGACGATAACGGGGGAGCGGTTATATTAAGCCAGCATAACGGGGACTTGGACGGTATTGATAGCTTCGTTAATTTTACTGAAAATGTAGAAGATTTTGAAAGGTTTTATAATTTTAAACCTGATATTATAGTTTGCGACAGCCATCCCTATTATGAAAATACAAGGTGGGCCAAAGAAAAAGCTGAAAAAGAAGGCATAAAGTGTTTATCCTTGCAACATCACAGGGCTCATATTATTTCCTGTATGGCCGAAAACGGATTGGGGTTGAATGATGAAGTTTTTGGCGCGGCATTTGACGGAACAGGTTACGGGGATGACGGAAGCGATGTAAGTATTTGGGGAGGGGAATTTTTTAAGGGAAGCTATATGAATTTAAAGAGAGTGGGGAGTTTCAAAAAATTCAGGCTTCTTGGTGGAGATAAAGCCGTTAAATCCCCGCAAAGGGTTCTTTTGAGCCTTCTATTTGGTCTCTTTTTTAAAAATAGAAATGAATCTGCCAAAAATTATAATTTTAACGGCATGGGCGACTATTTTAAATTTGACGGTATTTCGAATTTAACAGGTCTTTCCCTAGAAAATATAAACATATTTTTTAAGATGTGGGAGAGTGGAATTAATTCTCCATATACATCTTCTTGCGGAAGAATTTTTGACGCCGTTTCATGTTTATGCGGCTTTAAAGGGGATATTTTTTATGAGGGTGAGGCGGCAGTGTATTTAGAAAATTTATGCGGCAGCGAGGAAGAGGAAATTGAAAATCAGCGGAGCTCATTGGATTACGGGATAGAAAAATCCGATTTTTTTGAATATGCCTTGGATTATGATAAAATAAACGACCTGTTTATAATCGATTATAACCCTATGTTGCTTCAGATTATAAAAATTATTATTAATAATAATTCAGAATTACATGCAGAATTATATAATAATATTGCAGGAAGATTTATAAATACCCTTGCCCTCATTATAAGGGATATTGCTTTAAGAATAGGCTGCAAAAATGTCTGTATGAGCGGCGGGGTATTTCAAAACACTTTTTTATTAGATAAAACTGCTAAAATTCTAAAAAAGAGCGGATTTAATATCTTTTTTAACAAAAAAATCCCCCCTAATGACGGCGGAATTTCTTTTGGACAGGCGGTTTACGGCGGCATTATAGATTAATTCCGGTTTAAATTAAAGGTTTAAATTCGGCAATTTTGCGATATTCAGGATTTATGCTCCATTCTATGCCAAACGGTTTTATCTCTTCCAGAACGAGAGATTCAAGCCTTGGAATCGCATTTTTTAAAGGGGAGGAAATATCCGTTCCAACATTACTTATGTCTTCCGGAGATATTGCAAAAATTGTTATTTTCGGGTTATGCCCCTGAAGGCTGCACATGGTTATTACATCGATAAATTCAACATCGTGGGCTGTTTTTTTCATTAAATCAACAGGGATGTTTTTGCTGTCGAATTTAAATATGCTTCCCGGTTTTTCGTCTGTTTTAAGGGCATCCACGACGATAATGTTGTCAAGATTAAATATGTCGTCCAAAAGCCCGTAGCCCATTGTACTTCCGTCAATTATTCTCAGATTTAAGTCAAAAATATATTTTTTTCTAAGATAATCGATAAAGTGAATTCCGAATCCTTCGTCTTTTAAGAGCAGGTTTCCGATTCCTATAATTCCCGTCATTGGATTTATTCCGGCTCAGATTTATTTCTAATATATTTATATCCTACGAACGGTATCAGGATGTCGCCTTCCTTCCACATTACCGAACGCCAAACCTCTATATAAATGTGATAGGCTATAAATATTATAATCAGCCACATCGTAAACAGATGGACAAGCGTAACTCCGGTCAGTCCGCCGAATACGACAAGCGTCCAGTCGGTCGTAAAATGCATAAGCCATGGCCACCAACCGCCTACGGCCGAAGTTCCGGTAAACGAAGCCACATACATCTGAAATCCGGTTACCATCTGAAGTAAAATAAGCAGATGAAAAATAGTGAATATTACGGCATTTAAAGGGTCTTGATATCGGGTTGTTTCAGGTTTGTCTTTGAGCGTGAAGTAGTGCTTAACCATTCTCCCCGCCTCTGCTATTTTATCCCCGAAAGGTATAAAGCTTTTATAAAGAGGCTCTTTCCACGAAAAAAAAGCCAGATACAGCCAGACGATAAAAATAACATCTATAATAACAGCGCCGATAAAATGGAATTCCCTCATCCATGTCATTATAAACGCTTGATATGTTTCTCCCGAATTTATAACTCCTTTCTGAATGGAATCCGATTGCGCCGGGGTTTTTCCAAATATAAGAAACGGATAGGCTATATAAAAACCGGTAATGATGTTATTAATGATTGCGAGAAAAAATGACCAGTGTATAATTCTTTTTATAACCGTCATTCTGTGGACTAATTGTATATCGCCGTATTTTTTTTCTTTATTTTCCATAATTAACCCCATTTTAAAAGTTAATTAAATACCTTAACTCACCATTAGAAATTTTTTATCTGGATTATCGCTTCGCCATAAACGGCATACGTTTATATGGCTTTCAGCCGCGTGAAGTTTCAAAGAAACTTTCCCGCCGAAGCGGGTTGGAACAGCATTTTAACAGATTTTATATTTTTTTATTTCATTTGTTTTAGGGTCTATTATATGGACGGCACAGGCTAAACAGGGGTCAAACGAATGAACCGTCCGCAAAATTTCAAGAGGTTCGGAAGCGTTTGCAAGCTTAACGCCGACTAAAGATGCTTCATATGCCCCCGGGTTGTTAAATGCGTCTCTCGGAGAAGCGTTCCATGTCGATGGCACCACTATTTGATAATGGGTTATCTGCTTATTTTTTATTCTTACCCAGTGGCCTAAAGCCCCCCTTGGAGCCTCGTCGAGTCCGATTCCCGTAATTTCTTTCGAAGGCATATCATACTTTGTCCAGCTTGTCTGGTCAACCGCCGCATTTTTAATCAGTTCTAATGTCCATGATTCTAATGCGTCGGCTACATATTTCGCTTCTATTCCTCTTGCCGCCGTTCTTCCAAGAGTGGAAAAGAGGGCTGTTACCGGTAATCCGGAGGTTTTTAAAACAAAGTCAACTAATGCTTTAATCTTTTTATTGCCTTTTGCGTAAGCAACAAGAGTCCTCGCAAGAGGTCCGACTTCCATAGCCTTATTTTCATATCTCGGAGATTTAAGCCAGCTGTATTTCTCGTCTTCTTTAAGGCTTCCGTCTTTGTTCAAGCCTGTATAATCCGGGTCCGTGATTCCGACAGACGGGTTAAGCCCTACCTTTTCATTCGGGTATTTATACCATGAATGTGTAACAAACTCCGTTATCTTTTTTTCATCCAAACCATGAACCTTGCCAAGGTCTCTATCGAATATAATACCCCTCATTAAATAATAATCATCTGGATTTTCATCATCCGTTTGAGGAAATGCGCCGTACGAAAGATAGTTTTTAAGTCCCCCGCCGATGCCTTGAAGAGCTTCTTCTTTATAAAACTCCGCCGCAGTCAGTAAATCCGGTATATAGGCGTTATTTACGAAGTCTGTAATTTTTCCTATCCTGAATAAAATATCATCCATTCTTTGAGGGTTAATAATGTCCGCGATAGATGAAATGCCGCCGACCACGCAGGTTTGAGGATGAGGGTCTTTTGCTCCTAAAATCGCTATGATTTGAGCGGGTATTCTTAAAATATTAAGATTGTCTAAATAGTGCGAAGCGATTAGAAGATTGCCTTCGGGGGGGAGTTTGTAAGACGGGTTTCCCCAATAGCCGCCCGCAAAAGGCCCGAGTTGGCCGGATTTAACAAAGTTATTGAGCCTTGCTTTTACCTCTTCGAATCTTGCTAAACTCGCGTTATAAGGGGTTTTCGTGTAGGCGTAAGCCAGATCCATCGTTTTTTTCGGGTCGGCTTTAAGCGCGGATACTATATCGACCCAGTCTAAACCGGCAAGCTGGTAAAAATGGACTAAATGGTCCTGAACCATTTGTGCGCCTTTTAATATATTGCGGGCAATTCTGGCATTTTTTGGAGGATGTATGCCAAGAGCGTTTTCAACCGCCCATGTGGCGGCTTCATAGTGGGCATAGGTACAGACCCCGCAAATTCTTTGAGCAAAAAGCCCTGCATCTTCAGGGGCTCTTCCGTTAAGTATAAGTTCTATTCCTCTAAATAGCGTGCCGGAAGAATATGCCTCGGCTATTTCATTGCCGTTAAGAATCGCTTCTATTCGCAGGTGTCCCTCTATTCTGGTTATCGGATCGACTATAATCTTTGTTGCCATATATCCTCCAAATATTTTATTAATATTATCTTATTCTTTACTTGTCATTATTGTCATCATTTTTATCTGAATCGCTTTTTTTCTTTTCAGATGTTTTTTTGGATTCTCTTTTCTTTTTAACCCCCGTGTATATAGCATGAGCCGCAATTCCGGCGCCCGCCGCCCCCAAAAGCGCCACGCCGAATTCATCGGCGGTCGCTTCGACCATGGGGAGTATAATTTTTGCATCCGCATTGGGCTTCTCAAACGGAGTCATTCTATCCCAGAATAGGGGCTGAGAACAGCCGATACAACCGTGTCCAGCTCTCATAGGAAAGCTTATATCCTGATCATATTCCACCACTGTGCAGTTATTCCATGTAAAAGGACCTTTGCAGCCCATCATATATAGACAGTATTGTTTTTTTGCCCCCACGTCGCCCCAGTGCCTCACATATTCGCCTGCTTCGAAATGTCCCCTT
Source organism: bacterium (assembly GCA_021831025.1). GTDB lineage: Bacteria > SZUA-79 > SZUA-79 > Acidulodesulfobacterales > Acidulodesulfobacteraceae > Acidulodesulfobacterium. Next base: position 10,125 of record JAKBNN010000050.1, read on the forward strand.
CTATAACAGTTATCGTGAAGCCTTCCGGAGTACGCCCACAGGGGTCTTCCAAGGCTGTCAAGCTGTGGGGCTTTTCCCACCAATATATATTCCACTAAAGTGCCTACGACATTTACGGGATTTGCCGGACAGGCGGGGATATTTATAACCTGCCTGTTTGTAACGGAGCTAAGACCGACGGCCGAAGTAGGATTTGGGCGTGCGGCGGGTATGCCTCCGTAAGAAGCGCAATTGCCTATCGCAATTATAATGCCTGCATCTTTGGATGTTTCTTTGGTAATTTTCATACCCGAATCCCCTTTTGCTCCAATAGTGAGATCGTTTCCGTTAAGACCTGTCGGTATTGCGCCTTCAACGACGAGTATATATTTCCCTTTATGTTTTTTGACGGTTTCGACTCTTCTTGCTTCCGCCTGATAACCGGCGGGAGCCATTATGGATTCCATGTAGTCCACGCTGACATAATTAAGAATTATTTCGGCGGGCGTCGGGTGAGCGGTTCTAATGAAGGCTTCGGTGTTTCCCATGCAGTCCGCCATATCTAGCCATATAAATGGGGTTCTTGTTAGTATATTGGCGGCTCTTGCTACCCTGGGACTGAATACATAAGGGAGCATCATAGCCGATGTTAAAAAAGCACTCCATTTGATAAAATCCCTTCTTGTTACTCCATGGAGGCTAAAGATATTTTCAAGGTTGCCGTCTTTATCTTTTTTGTCGTTAAAGTACTCTTTTTCAAGGCCGTTTAACCGTTCATCAACCCTTTTTAAAACCTCGTCAGGGTCGTCCGCGATATTCCTTAAGGGGTCCCATTTGAAATTGAAATTATTATCCTCTTCGGGCGTTGAAAAAGGATTGTCGTTTTCATTTTTTGCGGCGCGGTTTCTTTTGCCATTTCCCATATAACCTCCTAAATTATAAACAAACTTTACATTATTAATTAAATAAATTTAATTAATTATTACATTATAAATATATGGTAATTTTATAATTTTTTATTAAAATTATTATATTTAGAAATTAAATGATATATACTATTTAAAATATTATCATTAAAATATAAAATGTCAAATTAAGTTTTGAATTTTTTTATTGATTTTTTTATGCACGAATTTTCCATAGCCTTAGAAATAGTCGATACGCTTCAAGAAAACGGCTATTTAGAAGGCGTAAAAAGTGTTAGCAAGGTAAAATTAAATCTCGGAAAATATTCCGGGATTGATAAAAATTACCTTATCTTTGCGTTTCAAAATTTAAACGACGAAAGATTTAAGAATGTTTTGCTCGATTTTATTCCAACCGGCGGCGATGAAATAACCATTCGGGAAATTCTGGTCGATTGATAAATTAATTGATAATGTTACGGCATTAAAATGTAAAATGAAAACTATAAAATCATAAAAAAGTAAATAAAAAAAATTTAATAGAGTATATTTGTTATCGCTATGTTAAATTCAAGTCAAAGGCGTGCAGGCAGGTCATTATTGATTCAGAGAAATGCTTTAGAAACAAATGATATTATCGCAAATAAAAATAAAGCATTATTCGGAAAGGCTTTTGTTATGAATTTTTTGAGCTCTCCGGGTTCGGGCAAGACATCGTTGCTGGAATCTATAGTTCCTATTTTAAAATCGGACGGCTTTAAGGTAGCGGTTATAGAGGGGGATGTCGAGACGGATTTAGATAAAAAACGAATAGATAAGCTAAATGTTCCCGCATATCAAATTATTACAAACGGGACATGTCATCTAGATGCAAAAATGGTGAACGGTTCGCTTAATAATTTAGACATAAAGGATGCGGATATAATATTAATAGAAAATGTAGGAAATCTTGTTTGCCCCACGGCGTTTAATCTCGGCGAGGATATAAAGGTTGTGGTTCTTTCCGTAACGGAAGGCGATGACAAACCCTTAAAATATTCTGCCGCTTTTTATAAGTCTAAAGTTATGGTTATAAATAAAATTGACCTTTTGTCCGTTCTGGATTCCGATATTGCTAAAATAAGGGAAAATGCTTTGTCTATAAATAAGGATTTGGCGATTTTCG
>JAKBNN010000070.1 GCA_021831025.1 bacterium
ATCGATTATAACAGGATTTTTTAGGTCAACGGCGTCTTTAAAGAAAAGGGGGAGCAAGGGTAAAAGAGCGCCTGTCGGATAACAGCCCGGGTTGGCGACAAATTGAGAGTTTTTTATTTTTTCATAAAAAACATCGCTAAGACCGTAAATAAACTTGGAATTTAAGCCGGCAAAATTGTGTTTCCCGTAAAATTCTTCATAAATCTTTAAATCGTCAAATCTGAAGTCCGCTCCTATATCCACGATTTTAACCCGATTATTTTTTTTCAAAATATTCGGGATAAATTTAGAGCTTTCCCCATGCGGCAGGCAAAAAAATACTATATCGGATGATGAGGAGATAATATCCTCATCGTAAGCGCTAAATAATAGATTCGAAATTGGATTTTTTTTAAATGCGGGCTTTATGAATAAAGGAAAAGCCTCCGAAAGCTTTTTACCGGCAAAACTTTGGGATGTTATAAAGGATATGGAAACATCCTGCCTTAAAGAGAGCGCGTGGATTAAGTAAATACCGCTATAACCTGAGGCGCCTATAACAGAAACTTTTATCATTAAACATTAAAATCTTTACAAGCTGAATTTAAAAGCTAAAATAATAATAAAATTATCTTTTTGAAAACTGGAATCTTGCACGGGCGCCTTTTTGGCCATATTTTTTCCTTTCTTTCACCCTTGGATCTCTTGTAAGCATCGAGGCTTTTGCAAGAGTTTCCTTTATGTCGGGGTTAATTAAAAGAATCGCCTTTGCAAGAGCAAGTTTTATGGCGCCTGCCTGTCCGCTTAACCCCCCGCCGGCAACATTAATATAAATGTCGAATTTATTTTCTATGGGATAAAATGCTAAGGGTCTTGTGGCAATCACTCTTAAACTTTCAAGCGGAAAATATTTATCAAAATCTTTTCCGTTAATCAAAATTTTGCCTGTTCCTTCTTTGAAATATACTCTTGCAATCCCTGCCTTTCTTTTGCCGACCGAATGTATAACACTTTTTTTTGCCATAATCAGATTACCTATTATTTATTTTTATTATTTAATTTAACGCAATTAACAAAAACTTTGGATCCCCGCAAAAGCGGGCTGGAACATTGTTTACTTAGCTATTTCAATCTTTACGGGTTGTTGAGCCGTATGCGGATGATTTTCATCGGGATACACTTTAATTTTTTTAAGGAGGGCATCCGAAAGCCTGTTTTTAGGAAGCATTCCCTTTACGGCCTGTAAAATAGGATATGCAGGGTCTTTTTTAACCATATCTTGATAATTATAAGACTTAAGCCCGCCGGGATACCCGCTGTGAAAATGGTATTCCTTATCCGTTGTTTTTTTACCCGTCAACTTAGCCTTTGCGCTATTTATAACGATAACAAAATCTCCGTTGTCGGCATAAGGCGTCCAGTCAGGTTTATCCTTGCCCATGAGCTTGTTGGCGGCAAAACCGGCAACCCTTCCCAAACTGACACCCTTTGCATCTATCAATACCCATTTGCTTTCCGCCATATTTATCCCCCTGAGTTTCCTTGCTTATCTATAAAACTATAATTTTAACCAAATTAAGTGTAGTTTAATATTATTTAATAAATCTACTTTTTTGTCAAGGATTTTTTTAGACCTTAATCCTGCAATAGAATTTTAATTTTCTGGATTCCCGCTTTCGCGGGAATGACACCCGTTGGATGAAATCTTAAATCCCCGTATTGTCATTCCCGCGAAAGCGGGAATCCAGAATTTACGTAAAATAGGAACATTTAAATATTTTCTATTGCAGGACTAAGGTTAGACCCTGTCAAAGCAATTTAGAAATGTCCTCTTTTTAGCAAAGTAGCAATACTCTTGAAGCTTTGCTTCAAGAGTATTGCGAAGGGTTTTATTTTTCATCCGCCGTCTGAAACGTTTTATGTTTAAAATATCTATTAAGACTCTGTCTCTAAGGATGACCTGCGAGAGGTATATATTTTTTTCTTATTTTAATTACTTTCTCGGTGAGCTTAGCCGGTCTTTTGATTATCTCTTTGTATTTAAGGTATGCGCCGTTATATTTTATATGTACGCCGCCGTCTATGCGTTCTTCTATTTCAATATTCATAAAAGCCATAATGTTTCGACCCTTATGTACCGCATAGTGTGTCCGGCCAAGTATAGAAAAGCCGTGTAGCGGGGGAATACCCCGCAGCTCGCTGCTTAGGTATTACGGGTGACGCCACGCCCCCGCTTACACCGAGCTTTATTCCGGCGACCGGGCTCATCCTTGCTGTTTCCGCCTAAAAAAGGGTAACAACCGGATAAGCGCGGTATAAACTATTCTCGGCTCTACCGCCTCTCTATGGCCGCCGAGGCCCTGAATAAGGGAAATACCGAGATAAAAAATATAGGGACATGATTATAGAGGTTTTAACCACCGAGGCCCTGAATAATGATGGAAATGAGGTCCATGAGGTCCTATTACAGGCCCTTTTGCCGGTTTTATTACCGTGACGGTATTGCTCCCGCTATTAGTCACCCAGACATTGCCCGATGAGTCTATGGCTATGCCAACGGGGTTACCCCCGACTGCGTACGTGCCTACGGTTTTGCCGGAGGAATTTAATTCCGTGACGTTATTGCTCCTTAAATTTGCCACCCAGACATTGCCCGATGAGTCTATGGCTATGCCTTGGGGCTCAGTCCCGACTGCGTACGTGCCTACGGTTTTGCCGGAGGAATTTAATTCCGTGACTTTACCGCTCTCGAAATTAGTCACCCAGACATTGCCCGATGAGTCTATGGCTATGCCGTTAGGGCCAGCCCCGGCTGCGTACGTGCCTACGGTTGCGCCGA
>JAKBNN010000001.1 GCA_021831025.1 bacterium
TGATTAATATATGGCTAACGCCGCGTTATTTATAACTAACGCTTTATCTAGCGCCAAGCCGGCGAGCGGCAGCGTGACGGCCGAAGCTACCGCTACGGCCAAAAACTTAATTTCAAACAGTTCTTTAACATACAATGCCTTTTTGCAAACGGTAAGTTTTATGGCAAATAATCTTATTTCGCTAATGCAATATATAGCAAATGCCGCGCTTATTATAGCCGGCAGCCTTTTTACATTCGAGATAATCAGGATGACTATAGAGTATATGATCACGCACGAAGCTAAAAAACTAACGCAATCGATGGTTAGAAAACTATTCCTGTTTCTTATCGTAAGCGCGTTTGTTTCGCATATTCAGCAGATAATGGCTTTTATATTTAATTCGTTTGTAAATATAGGCACCGGCGTGGTAGGACAGGTAGTAAGCGGCGGGGGCGGGGGCGGTTCAACATTATTAGCCAATCCACTTTTCGCGTGGGGCGAACTCGGGCAAATATGGTCGTTTTCAATGGATTTACTTTCCTCGCTCGATACTAATTGGACGAACGTCGTTAAAGGCATTCCCGATGTGTTTTTGGTCTATGCCATACTCCTAATAATTTCGCTTCTTATTATTTTTATAATAATACAATTCTTCATAATACAGCTTGAAATAATAATACAGATGAGCATAGGTTCTATAGCGATAGCCTTTAGCATGCTCAGTTACACTCAAGATATTGCAAAAAATTATATAAAATCACTGCTAAACATGGGTATAAGATTATTTACTATCATAGTCGTTATTTATTTCTTTAATTACGTAACTCTTTATAATACGCTAGTTTTAGCGCAATTAGCGACCGCGGATATAAAGTCTTTGCCGGATGCTTTTCAAATCATTCAAAATGCTTTATTGTCAATACTTTTTCTTTCAATTTTAATAGCTTTTTTCGTTGCCAAAGCTCCCGCCCTCGTGGCCAACGCGATGAGCGGGTCGGGAAGCGGAAGCGGGCTTGATGCCGGAGTAGTGATGGGAGCGGCTGCGGCAGGAGCTTTCGAGGGTGCAAACGTTGCGGTCGGTGCGGCTAAAGCTACCGGTACGGCGGCGTCGGGGGCAGTGCCGGGGGTTTGGAACGCTCCTGGGGCAATTATGGATGCCCCCGGAAATATTAAAAATAGCGTAGCGGGTGCGGCGGATAAATTTGCAGGCGCAGCGGATAAATTTAAAGAAGACTGGAATAAAAGGCTGCACAGGAATCAGGTTAATAACAGCGATTTTGTTCCTCAAGAACCGCCTAAGGATAATTCAACAAACTGATAACATTTATTATGATGAAATTTTTATTAATTGCCATTATTTTTTTACTTATTCCAGTCCCGGCTTTTGCCGGAACATGGATAATTAGTATTAATCAGATTAGGCCTATTATTAATTATATGGAAAAGTTGCAAAGACAAAAAAAGCTAAAAAACATTATTAAAATACCCGTAACGCCTCCTAAGCCGGCGGGGAATTTACCCTCCGCCGGTTCTTTAAAATTAGGTAAACCTGGGGCGATTAAAAAGGTCGTCAAAAAACAGGCGGAGGAGGAAAAACCGAAGGTAAAGGTCTCCCTGATACACGGTCCGACCGCTGGGCTGCCGGTCTTAACGGTTAATTTCGTTAAAACCCCGCTTTGGAAGGCGCTGCAGACGCTTTCTAACAAAACGGGGTATATGTTTACCTCTCGGCGGGTTAATATGGGGGAAAAGATAACGCTCAACGGAAGGTATAATTTTGCGGAGCTTTTAAATAAGCTTTTTGCGCAAGATACCGTAAGAATAATGCAGGCTGAAAAAAAGGTTTATATAGAGGGATAATATGCAATTATACGACGGGTATTTAAATAAATTTTATGACATTTCGGCGAACGGATTTACTGAAATTAAATCTGCCGTATCGGGTGAGCCTTTAGCCGTTCTTTCCGAAACCATCAAGAATAAATTTTATTCTTTTTCGGATTTAAAGCATTTCCAGAAATTTTATAAAAAATATTCTAAAATCAGGTCTCTTTCGGTTTTCCAAAACGAAAGCGATTATATTATCTTTTCCGAAAATAATAAGGCGGTTCAAAATATTTATGAACAATACGGAGTAGCTCCGTTTCCGTACCAAATCTTTTTCCTTCAGTTTTTAAAAACTTCAGGTATTAAAGAGCCCGCTATTCTAATTGAATTTTTAGCTCAGGGCCAGGTCGTTCGCGTTACTACCGTCTTCCCCCAGTCGTCTATTACGGTGGAAACGGCGTCATTAGAATCCCCCGTGATATTTCAGAATTTTATTAGGGAAAAAATAGGCAAGCTCAAAAAGGCGGGGGATGTGAAGTTATTCGTCTTAGGCAAGGCCGGGCAGTCCATATTACCAGATGCTTCTGTTTTAAGTTTTGATGATTTGTTTTCTTTAAATGTTTCTTCTTATATATTTGAAGAGCCTGCTTTTAAAATTAGAACTCAAAAAAGCAGGGAATTAAGAGGAACAGCGGCGAGCTTTATAACATCTATTTTAATATTGAGCTTTTCCATATTCGTTTATAACGGATTTAAAACTAAAACAGAAGTATATCGTTCTAAGGCATTAAATAATAATTACGCAATTCAAGAACTTAAAAATAGGCTTAAGAGCGAGACGGGAAAGATGTTTTTATATAAGCTGGCTCGGCAGCCGAGATATACAAGGATGCTCGCAGGTCTTTTGGAACTTTTTCCCGCGGGGGCTTATGTTAAAGAAATAAACATTTCCGCAGGTTCTCTTAAAGTAACAGGATATACTAAAAAAAGCTATAGGGATTTTGTGCGGGTCTTTAATACCCTGAAAAGCCGCCTCGCGGGAAAGGGGTACAAAATTACCCCCCTCGCCGCTTCCAATGCGGACTTCAGGTTCGTCATAAGGGGGAATAATGAAAAAGATTAATTTTAATTTGACGTTAAAAATTATCTCCGGCTGCTTAATCCTTTTCTCCTGCATATTTTTAATAAAATTGGTAAAGATTTACAAAAAATACGCCCCCGCAAAGGCTTTATATTTTACGAGTTTAAATAAAAAAAATACGCTTTCGGTTAAACTTAGGAAATTAAGAGCCGTAAGCCTTCCAAAGTCGTTTTTCTCCAGCATTTCCGTTTCTACTGAACTTTTGACATTTTTAAGCTTTTCGAATTACATCAATTACAAAGGCTATAACGGAATAGTTTATTTAAAAGCCGGACTCGCCCGCGTTAAACCCGGGACTAAATCTATTACTGCCGTCATGCCTGCGGCAGCCGGTTCTTATCTTCCGCTTAATTCATATATATTTCCGTCAAGGGCTTTTTACGGCATAAATAAGCTCAATATCGTTTATAAGCTTAAAAAATACGATGGGCTAAAAACGGTTTTAAAAATCATAAGGGATATACAGGAGTTATTTCCTTCACGGATAAATAAGATTTTTATAACAAATAATGCTGCAAGCATAAATTTTAGTATTTACGGAGGATAATATGGATATAGAAAAAATTTTAAACGAAGAAAGGGATGTCGACACGCAGGAAGGTACGGAGTCGGGGTTTAAAGAGGGGCAGGAGACGGATAGTTCCGCGCCCTTGCCGCTTAAAAGAAAAAGAAAAATCAAAAAAACTGCTCTTGCGGCGGTAGTTGTAGCGGCGATAGTTCTTGCGGGATTTATCGTTTTTAAAAAATTTACCGCGAACAAAACGCCGGTGCAAAACCGTTCTTTCCCTAATTTTTTAACCCTGCCCGCGGTTAAAAGCAAGAACCTGCCGTTAGAGATAAAGAAGAGCGGCTTAAATAAAATGCCGGTGGTGAAGCAAAGCCGGCAAAACCTGCCGCTCCCGACAAAGAAGAGCGGAGTAAAACCTGCGGGGGCTGTAAAAAAGACGGACGAAAATAGGCTTAACGACCTTTTTAAACTTAAAGATGCGGTAAAACCCAAGGCCGTTGCTGCTCCGTCTCCCGCAGGCATGCCTGCGGGTTATCAGGGGCAGGTTCCGAACTTTAACGGCATGCCGCCTAACGTTCTTCAAAATATTAGATCAAGGATTAACGGCGGGATTAATGGGGCGCCGCCCAGAACTAAGGTCCTCGGAGTATCGAATAAATTCGCGGTAATTCAATACGGCGGGGCGGATTTATATCTTAAGACGGGAGATTCTTTCGGAAAATGCACGGTAATGGGAATAAATTCTTCAATTGTTAAAATTGCTTGTAATAACAAGTTGAAAAGATATCCAATAGAGTTCGCTCGAGGCCGGAAAAAGGTTACGGGCGGTATCGTAAATACCGTAAATGCGGGGGTAAAAAAATGAAATTATTAAGTTTTGCAATTCTAATTTCCGTATTTTTTTCATTAACCGGCAGGGCGAATGCGGATGTTTATATTATTAACCCTAAACCGAAACTTGTTCCCGTTATAAAAATAAAAAAGAAGCCGGTGCCGGCGCTTTTACGGCAAAAGGTCAGTTTAGTCGGTTCTATGACGCCGGCTCTCGCTTTAAATTTAATAGTGCGCTCCGTACATGGGATAAGTCTTATTACGACCGAGCTTAAAGGTCAGCAGGCTTTTAACTTTTATATTAAAAGAGAATCATTATACAGGGCTTTAAATATTGTATTAACCGAAAACGGCTATGGATACTCTTTTAAAAATGGGCTTCTTTCAGTTTATTCATATGAGACGCGGACTTTTAAACTTCCGATTTCGGATTTGTCTCTTAAATTTAATTCTACGGTAGGAGCCTCGGGTATGAATACGAATCAGAATAGTAATACCCAGATGAGCCAAGGCGGCATGGGCATGGGCGCTGCCGGGACCGCAGGCGCAATGACGGGAACGAATACGGGGAATATGTCTAACCCGGGCGGAAATATATCTTTAAGCAGCAATTCAACTAAAAGTCTCTTGTCTTATATCGAAAAGAACCTTAAGGTCATATTGAAGTCCGGGATTTTTACGATAGAGCCTAAAAACGGTCTTATTTACCTTTCTGGTCCGGTTGGAGAAGTTAATTCTTCTTTAAAGTTTCTAAAAAGGGTAAGGAAAAATTTAAAGCGCATGGTTTTATTAAAAGTTGAGGTGTTAAACGTAACGCTTAATAAAGCGTTCCAAGCGGGAATTAACTGGAGTGAGGTTTTTAATTCAGCGTTTAAATCAAATGCTTTAGGTATGGGAAGCATTTCTATAGGTCTGCCGCTTGCATCTAATAATAACATATCCAATTCGCCTGAAATAACGTTTGGTTCGAGCGGCAACTCGGCCGTAATAAACGCCCTTTCGAGTCAGGGAACGGTTAACGTCCTATCCCAGCCGCGCCTTATGTTGATTTCAGGGGAAACGAGGGTAATTTCTTCCGGGGTAATTCAAAACTACGTACAGTCGGTTCAGACGTTAGCCGTAGGCAGTTTGAGTTCTACGACGGAAACATACCCTATCATAGGTCAGGTGTTTTCGGGCATAGGGATAGCCTTTACCCCAGCCATAAACGTTAATAAAAAAACCGTCAGGGTAACTATTAATTTTATAGACAATAACGTCAACCAGTACCAAAACTTTTCGATCGGCGGAAACACGTTCAGCGAGCCCGAGGTGTCCGCGCAATCTTTGACCGATACCGTCGTTATCCCCGACCAAAAAACGATGGTTATAGGCGGAATTTTATCAACTGATAATCAAAAAAATACGTACGGCGTGCCCGTCCTTGAAAATATTCCGCTTTTAGGAGACCTTTTTAGATCTGTAAACTATACAAAAACAAAAAACGATTTAATAATAATGATAACGCCAATAATAATAGGAGGCAAATAATGAATTTAAAATCGAATAGAGGATTTACTTTAATTGAATTAATAATTACGTTGACGGTAATACTTATACTGTCCGCTATGGGACTTTACGTCTATTATGGCGTTATCGGGAAAGCCGACACTGGAGGCATCGTGAATAACGTCAACCAGCTTAAAAATGTTTCGCAGATTTACGCCGAAGACACCGGCGGCAGCTTCTACGGCATATCGGCGGCGGCTTTGCAGGCGGATGGGGTACTACCGCCAAATTGGACTGTGTTGGATAATCAAGCTATTCCTCCTGATACATCCATTGTATCAGCTTATTACATAGGACAAGGAGCGGACGGTATGACGGGTGATTCTTTCGATATAGGTTTCATGGGTCCGCAGATAACAAATAATATAGTCAAATCCGTTTGTATAGGTTTTGAAAATCAAATCGCCGAATTCGGATATGACGGCTCAGCTTATCCTATTAGTACAGAGGGAACGAATTGCAACGTTATTCCATCAAATAATACACTCATAACTAACTGGTTTATTTTAGGATTCGAATAATGAGCGTTATAAATTTACACGATCCTGTAATTCCTGAAATTATAAAGGCATCCGTCAAAACAAGACGGCTTGGAGACATCCTCGTTTCGTTCGGCGTCTGCACCGAGGAGTTAGTAGATGAAGCTCTGATGCTTCAGGAAATCTCGCCTGATAAATTATTAGGCGAGATACTTTTAGAAAAAAGGTATATTACCGAGGACGACCTATCGCGCGCCGTTGCCGAGCAATATGCGTGCGAGTTTATGCCTTTAATAGACATTAAAGCGGTAGATTCGCAAATCTATAAAAAGATAAGCGTACAATTTCTTATAGATAAGTGCTTTATCGTCTTAACGCCCGCGGAAAAATGTATAGTGGTGGCGTATAAGCCTGACTTTGCAATTTCGACGGCTTTAGTTAAAGCCGGTATTTTCGACTACGAGTTTGCGGTATCTACAAAAACCGTTATATACGATGCTATCAATTCAAAATTTGGTGCGGATAAAGAGAGCTTAAACGGTAAACAAACCCCTGCAGAAATTATTAAAGAAGTTATAATGATAGCCGTAGCTAAAAAATCGGCAAATATTCGTATAAAGTTTACGCCGGAAAGTTTTTATATTAACATAGATACGCAGTTTGGGACTACTGAAGCTATAAAAACGATAAGCTTAGAATCCGGCAGGGCGGCGGTGAGGGTGCTTACCGAATACTGCGAACCTAAGATAAATTTAGTGCCGGGGTATCCCGCTAGTTCTAAATTTATACTCGGGGATTACAATATACGAGTGGAATTTCTGCCCATCGAATCTCATTTCGCTAATAACATATTCGAGGCCGTTTTAAGAATACATTATTCTTATTCTAAAGAAATGTTTAATCTAAGCAACTTAGGTTTTACCGAAGAAGAATCTCTAATTTTAAAATCCATTAAAAATTATTCCAACGGAATTATTTTTTGGACGGGACCCACCGGTTCAGGAAAAACTACTACGATTTATGCGACGCTTAAATATCTGTCGCAGACGAGAAAACAGATATTTACGATAGAAGACCCCATAGAAAACAGGATGTCCGATATTAACATAACGCAGCTGCAGGTAAAAGAGCGGTTCGGTTTTTCAGCCGCAATCCGTACGGTTTTAAGGTGCGAGCCTAAAATACTTATGATAGGCGAAATCAGGGATAAGGAGACCGCCGAAACCGCGGCCGTCGCAAGTGAAACCGGACATTTAGTTTTAACGACGCTACACACAAACTCCGCGCTGTCGTTTTTTAAAAGACTCGAGGCGCTCGGAGTGAAACCTGACAGGATTATCGAGAATACGAAGATTGTTATGGCGCAAAGGCTTTATTTGCCGTTGTGCCAGTATTGCAGAACGAAAAGAGAAATAAAATCAGACGACGAAAGAGCCTTAAGCGCCGTTTATGAAAATTTAAAGACTTTAAATTTAGAAGTAAAAAAAATAAATCTCGTCTTCGAAAGACAAAGACCCGGCTGCGTGCATTGCAATTATACAGGCTACGGGAAAGAAAGACGAGCGGCTATAGAGATAGCGGTATTTGATGAATTATTAAGAGATTTTGCGATGAAAAATACCCTCTTGGATACGGAGCATGCTTTCGCAGAAAAGGGTTTTATTCCGCTTAAGTTTAAAGCTTATAATCTTCTATCCGAAGGCGTGATAGATTTAAATCAATTTTATACGATAACTAATAGGTAAATCTATGCAATATTTAGTAAAAACGGATTTGGGATTTACGACTATAGAAGGGCAAAGTATAACGGCCGTTAAAGAATATTTTTTAGATCAAGGCGTTATCGCTTCGTTTGTTTTGCCATGGCCATTTGATTTAAAGAAATATAAAAAGAACGGCGGGCTAAAGGATAAAGAATGCCATGATTTATTTTTTCAATTATCTAATCTTATGCGTTCAACCGGCGCGATCGGAACGAGCGTAAATATGCTTTACGACAGGCTAAGGGTGACCCAACCGATAAGTTTTAAGCACGGTTCTAAAATAAGAAATTTAATCAACAAATTGGTAATTCTCTATTATAGAGATAAGTTTAAGAAATACATCTTATTCTTGAAATCTTTTAAAGAAGACGTAGCGGCCGGCGCGGAGCTTACGAAAACCCTGAAAGACAATCGGTTCGACGAAGTCGTTATCGCCATTATAAATTCCGCTATAGGTGATTACGTCAAAGCATTCGAAAAATGCGCCGAATTCTTCGAAGCCAAACAGAAATACAAAAAAGGCATAATGGATGCTCTGGCCTACCCCGCAACATTATTTTTTATGCTATATGTGAGTTTCTTTGTATTTATTTTTTATGTCGTTCCGGCGTTCGCGAAGTTCTTTAAACAATTTCATCACTTAGCGAAAGGGACGCTTCTCGTGATAAATGCATTTACTTTTTTAAAGGCTTATTATATATATTATACCGGTCTTTTTATAATCATAGTTGTCTTATTTTTTTATTTTTTCGTAATGGACAAATGGGGTATAAAGACAAAGTTCTTTAATGCCCTCGCAAAAATACCAGTGGTAGGAACGCTCTTCCAGTATGAGTTTCTTCGTTATTTTGCATACGAATTTTCGATACTCATAAGCGCGGGAGAACATATCGTCAATATTATGAAGTTTTTTAAAGAAAATACGAAAAACGATTTTTACAGGCAAAAAATAGGGCTCGTCTATGCGCACGTTCTCTACGGGTATTCGCTGACGGAAAGTTTGCAAATCGCTAATTTTTTAAGACCGCAGGATATTCATTTCGTAGCTTCGGCGGAAGTTTCGGGGACATTGGATAGCGCTTTTATGGAACTTTCGAAAACTTACGAACAGTTATTCGAATTAGAAGTGAAAATATTTAAGAAGGTTTTAACGGGCGTAAGCTTAGCTATCGTCATATTTTTTATAATATTCATATTCGGCGGGATCTATCTGCCGATGATTAACGGAATGCTGAGTATGAGGTAAAAATGCAGTTTATCGTAGGTTTATTAATCCTTGTAAATTCATTTGTCTTCTTATTTATAAATCAGGGGGTATATTCCGGCATTTTTACGGTTCTCGGAATTGCGAATTTTGCGTTGATTTTAATTAATAAAAAAGGCGGGCAGCAGACGCAGCAGGATTTAGAAAATTTAGTAGAAAACCTAAACGAGCGCTCGTCTAAAGATAAGCTTACGGGAAGTTGGAATAGAGGAACATTTGATAGACACTTAAACGACGTTTACCGGCGTTTTAAGCTTTTTAACGAACAGTTTTTCGTTATCTTTTTCGATATAGACTATTTCAAGAAGTTTAACGATACATACGGACACGAAGCGGGGGATAGAGTTTTAAAAGGTTTTTCGGAATGCATAATAAAACATAGCAGAAGGGATAAAGACAGGTTTTTTAGGTATGGCGGGGAAGAATTTGTAATAGTAGTAGTTAAACCAAATATCCCGCCTAAAGAAGATGCTACTGTTATAATAAAGAATTTAAGAAAAGCGGTAAGCGGGCTCGATATTCAAGGTCTTCCAAAAGTAACCTGTTCGATGGGAGTAGGATTTCCGGACAGCGTAAAAAGCAAGGAAGAAATTTTGCAAGAGGCGGACGAAAACGTGTATAGAGCAAAAGAAAACGGCAGGAACAGGGCTTATTTAGATAAGGATACGGTGATTATATGACAACTTTACTTTATATTTTAATATTGGTTTTAATTATTTTCGTTCTCGCGTTCTTTCTCGACTGGGGACATAAGGACGAGTTAGAGCTAAACTCTAACATCATCGGCTACGGAAAAGCTAAAGGCTTATATATTATCAAAATGGAAAATTATTACGTCGTGGCGGGAATAAAGGTCAAAAGTAAAAGAAAAGCCGTTAAGGAATTTATGCATCTCGTTGAAGAAAACGGCTTTTTGCCGCCTGGAATGTACTTCAAGACATTTAAGATTATAGAAAAGACCGAGCCGACGGTCAGAACTGTAAAACTGGAAAATATGGAACGCACGAAGATTACTAAGAGGGAAGAACTGCTTGTTAAACCGCCTGTAAAGCAGGAACAGAGAAAAGGATCTAAGTTCGGTCAGGACGAGAGGCGGTTAAAACCCGATAGCCAAAAATTCAGGAGGAGATAGATTGATAGATGTTGCCGAAAATAATATGATGCCCTTAGACGATTTCGTTAAGTGGACTCTTAACTATATGAACGAGAACTACTATTTCCTCGGCGACCATTCGACACGCGTGACGGCCGTGACGGGGGCGATACTGGATAAGCTCGGGATTAACGGGGAAGATAAGAAACTTATGAAATATGCCGCCCTTTTGCACGATATAGGAAAACTTTCAATACCTAAAGAGATACTTTTAGCTCCTCGGCGGCTAACCGATAAAGAGTTCGAACTCGTCAAGGATCATCCTGTAATAGGATACAAAAAATTATTGCATATTAAATCGCTTACAGATGTAAATCCCATTATCCTATATCACCACTATCGAAGCGGATTCGGGTATCCGAAAAAAATAGAAAATGTTCCGCCGCCGGACACTGTCTTAATAGACGTATTGACCGTAGCCGATTCCTATTCGGCAATCAGGGAAAAAAGAATTTATAATGATTGGAACTTAGAACACATGGATGCAATATCTTTATTAAAAAACGAAGATGATCCGAAAAATAAAGGCATTAATCAAGAAATCGTGGATATTTTATCCAAAATAAACATGGCGGGTATGTGACTGTCAACCACCCGCGCCCTCACGGACGGAGCTTGTAGCAATGCAGGCTCAAGTTGATTAGGGGGCTACTTATAAGGTATTATATGGCGGTATCGTTTGTTTTATACACGGCTTAAGAGCATCGGGCTACTTCGATATAAGGACTATAACGGGAGAGGAAATCGGCGCCTCGGTTAAATGCGACAAATTAAGGCTGATAGAACATTTTAAAACATGGAGGATATCCATTTCTGTTTGCTAAAAAACTTTGTTTTTTAAAACACAAATAGAAATATTCCCCGCCCTTACGGACGAGGTCTCCGAGCTATAAATAAAGATGAATAATAAATTGTTTCATGAGTTCCCTGAAGACGCATATCTTGAGACGATAGTGGTATTTGCGTCGGCAATTTATAATAAAGACGTGTTTATAGTCAAATCCACAGACGATTATTTTTATATAAACGAACATTTCCCCGTATTCTACGAAGAAGAGGTAGGGGCTGTTTTTATATCGCAAATAAATAAAAACTTAAGCCTAAATTTAAAAATAGAAAAAGTAAATATCGACAAAATAAACTTATTAAATCTCTATTTTATAAAGCCTATTATATATACTACTTTCGACAGGAGAAATCTTTCTGAAATTAAATATTATAGCAAAATAAAATTAAAGCATTTTTTAATTGAAATAAACGCACGCATTTGACCTATAAGGGCTTTTAAAATGCAACCTAATATAAAACCATTAAGAACAAAAATAAAAGGCTTAAACCGCAAAGACGGCTTTACGCTTATAGAACTTATTATTGTTATAAGCGTAAGCGCCGCTCTTGCGGCTATGACTATTCCTTATATGTATAATTACATTCAACAGACAGAAGCCGTTAAAACTATCAAAGAGATGAAAAGCATCGCGGATGCAGAGAATTTGTTTTACGAAAGCAATACGCAGGCGTTAAGCTGTACGGTAACGGTAGGCGGAACGAACTATAAGGAAACGGAGCTGTATCATATTTATACGGCTAACTTCGGCGATTTAATTAATTCGGGCAGCTTGGCGCCCGGAGCAAGCGACATGAATTATTTTGGACAGAATTATTATCTGCGGCCGGTTTACACGGCTATAACGGTGAATTCCAATAACTATTGCGTCCGGCAGGCTGGTATCGAGGTTACGACATATATTCCCGTGGAATTTGCGGGAGCAATAAAACAAGTCTTGGGAGCGGTAGGTATAGGGGTAAGCGGGAACTGGGAAGAGGTAGGATATTACGCTATTCCTCAGGAGAACAATCCGGAGCAGGATGCCGTACTTAAATATAATTGGTAAAAGAATAAGTAGGAGGGAATAATTATGATAAAAATATTGAAAAATAAGGATGGTTTCAGCGGCCTTATAGGGCTTATCGTAGCTTTCGTCGTAATAGGTATTATGTCGGCTATGATACTGCCGACCTTTACCGCAAGAATGAATTATAAACAGGCGCAGTATTCGGTAGGGGTAGTTCGAACTATCGAAAATGCCGAAAACGCGTATATGGCGAAGAACGGCAGCTTTGCCCTTCTTACGACCCTATCCGCTAATGGATATTTGTCATCTAACTTCTTGCAGTCCGTTCAGGGCGCAAGCTATCCGCAACCGAACTGGGTAAATACGCAAATAGCGAATCAGACGGTTAACGTATGTATTAGTAATTATTCTGATTGTCCAAATAATCCCGGGGTCGGTTCTAATGGATACTTCATCGGGATATACAATATTCCGCACCAGTTCCAAACCTATATCGAGCACGAACTACCGGGAAGCGGCGCGGTAAGGACGCAGGACGTAAGCTATGTGGCTCCCGTGCCGAGCGCGCCGCCCGCAAGTGCATTGCCTAATCCGGCGATTTTTCGCAATAATGGGCAATTTGTAGTTCCTAATAATGTTGATACGATTTATGTTACTGCCATAGCAGGCGGCGGTTCTGGAGGTGGTTCTTCCGGTATCGGCGGCGGAGGCGGCGGTATTTCCGGACAATATATAATAAACCAGCCTTTTTCCGTTAATCCCGGACAGGTTCTTAATATAACAATCGGCCAAGGTGGAAAGAAGGGGTGGAGTAATGCCGGCGGCGATACGATAATATACGGGCTTGCCTCGTGGATATCGCCATATGCTACTACTCTGTATGGAGGGCTTGGGGGATGCTCTAATTGCTTGCCGGAGCAAGATGGTTCTTGGGGTTTCGCTTCGCCTTTCGGGACAGGCGGAGCTCCTGGTATATACGGCGGCTTCATATACGGTGGCTTTGCAGGCGGAAATGGAGCCGGAGGCGGAGGTGGAGCCGGAGGCGGCGGTGCAGATGGAACTGGTGGAGCTGGGTCTTCTGGAATAGTCGAGATAAGTTATAATTAAATCGTTTTACTATCAAGATTATTTACAAGTTCTGTAAAATCGCCTGTCGCAACTGCTCAAAATGCGAACTATGCGAACAGCGCCGGCAACGCAAATTACGCGAATACGGCGGGATATGCAAACAGTTCAGGTTTGCCGGCATGGAGCCAGGAAGCGAATAGTTTAGTGGGCAGTTATTATTACGGTCTTTATAACTCATTCAATATATAGTCTAATTATATTTTGTATAGTCTAATTTACTTTTGCACCTTACAATCATAAGCGGTTCCCCTCTTAAAATTTTCTTTCTTTCCCCACACATCGTCAACTGCTTTCTTCAGCGTATCCGGAACTAAATGAGAATACCTTTTCGTCATCTGGGTGGTCCGATGTCCTAACAGCTCGCCCGTGATATATAACGATGTCCCGTTCATTACCATTTTGGAAGCGAAGACGTGCCGTAGGTCGTGGATACGCAAGTCCTTAAGTCCGGCGTTGCGGCAGGCGGTCATAAAAGACTTGCGGAAATTGCCGATTTTAGCCCCGTTTCGATTAAAGACATACAAAACATCGTCTTTCTTTTCTATCCCCCTTAAAAGCTCTTTTAGGGGCTTGCTTATCGGAATATACCTGTCATACTTGGTTTTAGTCGCCTTAACCGCTATTACGTCGTTCTTTAAATCAACGTCGTCCCATTTGAGATTTAATGCTTCGCCTTTCCGGCAGCCGGTATAAATTAAAAAAGTTATTAGATCCCGGGTTAATTTATTCCCAGCGCCGGCGATTAGTTTATTTATGTCCTCGTCGGATAAGGTTTTAAGTCGGGATAGTTCGTTAAGTTTCTTAATGCCGGAAGCGGGGTTCTTGTCGAGGTAGGCTTTTTCTATGCAGTAATTAAAGAAATGATTGAGAGTGTTAAGTTCTATATTGACCGTTCGAAAAGATATTTCCTGTTCCCGTTTCCCGATATTTTTCGGCATACTTATCATTTCAAGTTTTCTTTTAAACTTGTAGTTTTCGAGCATGTCGGTTGAAATAGACTGAATAGGTTTAGCGAAAAAAGGCGAAAAATGTTTGGAAGCGTTGATTTTTGATTCTATCGTTTTTTTCAATGTAGTTTGCGATTTTATATATTCCCCCCATACTTCGTTAAATATATATTCTTTCTTATATTTCTGCGGTATGTCGAATTTCTTCCGAACCACGTCGGCGTTAAGAGCGGCCGCGACCTCGGCGGCGACGTTTTTATCTTTTGTTTTACAGGAATACTGGTGTAATATATTATCGACCCTGAACTTGCACCACCAGATATTTCCGCGCTTATATAAATTCATAAAAAAGTGTATCCGTAATCGTAGCTAAAATTTAGATGTTTTTATATAAATTTATATAATTTTAAACTTTTTATGTCAAGGTTATTTTTCCGGAGATTTCTTTAAAAGGCTTAAATAGTGCGGTTTTTAATGGTCGGGGCGAGAGGATTTGAACCTCCGACACCCTGCTCCCAAAGCAGGTGCGCTACCGGGCTGCGCCACGCCCCGAAAAGAAATTAAATATTGCAGTAAATATTTAGCGATTTTACCAAATATAAATAAAATTAGCAATATTTTTCTTTAACCCAAATCTAGATTTACTTAACATTGGAATATATAAATATTTTTCTAAATCGGGATTTGGGTTTAATAATAGCATAGTTCCGTGAAAATAGTATATTACCGATTTGTCCGTACTACTTTAATTCTATGCGTTCATTTTTTCGCCGCAGATAAACCTGAGGTCGTCTTCACCCCGATTCTTAAAAAAGAGATAATTAGAACAGGTTAGGACTTCCTGTATGGCGTCCGCGCGAATTTATTCAGGATTTAGGGCTTTTATTCATAAGCCAATACACAATGCCCAGAACTAAAACAAGAAAACCAAGGATGGCAACCTCTGTTGATTTACGAGGCGCTAAGGTAAAAATCAAAATCTTCCGCAATAAAGCGGCCATCGCAAGACCGATAAAAGCGCTTAAAGCAAACTTATGTCCCTGAAGCTTTTTAACTTCCTCCTCCAAAAGCTCCCTTATCGCCCAAATAATTAACATTGCGCCTAATATATCTACAACCGTGGTTTCAAAATTGCCGCCGGCAAATGCAAGATCATAAATCTCAAATGCGAATAATAAAAAAACCATAATTGTTGCGATTATTAAGGATATTATCAGCGCTAAATCAAGTATATAAGAAAATTTTGAACTGAACTTGACAATCTTTGTTTCAAATTTTGTTGCGGCTATGTAGAATTTACCCTCATCGATGTAAGAACTGATAATAATATCTAAGTTTATATCAAGAATTTTATTTACCGAGACAATTAGCTCGTCTATTTTGTTTTTATCCAGATTTTGAAAATTTTTAAGAATAATATCGTGTATATAATTCCTTATATAATTCATCGTCGCGCTGACATAATGCGAAGGTAATTTTATATCCGCGTGAACCTCTCCGATTCTTTTAAGCCGCCTTAGATATTCATTGCTATATGTTCCCGAAAAAAGACCGGCAAACCATAATTTAAGTTTTTCCTGATGCCTGTTTTTTATCTCGTCGTCAGGTAAAAATTTGCTAAAATCTTGAAAATTAGAAATGAATGAATAAACGCCGGAAATGAAATCGTTAGCATTCGATTTCATTATAACGCTTAAGTAACGCAAATTCGATGCATCTTCATCGGTAAAAGAATATATTAACTTAATCCTCTCAAGCGTTTCCATCCGTTTGTACCTGTTTAGTCCTTAAATTTTATTTTTTATTTTTATTGACAATCAAAGCTACGGGTATTATTATTGATGAGTGATGTATATTTATAATGTTTTTTTATTTACATGATGCCATATAAATCGGCTAAGATTTAAACCTTTTCTATTTTTATTTTTTTATTATACCCTAAAAAGAGAAAAAATAAACATAAAATAAAATGCACCTGAACGGCAATAACGAGGTCTTAAAACCCGAATCCGCATATCCGCTTTCAGAGAGCTTTAGCCAAACAAAGCCGCCGGAAATAAGAGCGGATTATCCGTTTAAATTTTACACAAGATTAACCCTGCCGGAGCTTACGGGAATTTATGCCGTCAACTTAAAAGGTCTCCTTGAAGGCATAAAAAATGCCGATGACTCTATTATTTACTATCACACCCACCATTACCTGATGCAGCATCATTATATTATTCCCTCCTCGCCTAACGACTTTGCCTACTGGATTACTAACAGGCTCGGCGAAAATTTATTAGGGGAAGAAATAGCAAGTATCGACATTTTTGGTTATAGTACAACTAATGAATATAAAAATGAAATAATAAAAAAAATAGGCGCATTTATTGCTAAAAACGGGAGAACCAGACGGGTTGAGATGGATGAAAGATTTAATTTTATGAAAGCAATAACATTTGCAATGGATACAGGTAAGGAGGCATATACTTTATCCGAATTTCATAATATTCTGAGTAATATTACAATTTTTTCTATTTATTACCACTTTTTTGAGGCGCATTTCAGGTTAAATTCAAAGGCAAACGATTTTTCCATCTGGATTGAAGATGAACTTAAACTTCCAGATTTAGCTTATAAAATATCGAATCTTGACCCATATACTCTTACTATGGACAGGCTTAAGGAATCCATTATCAAGTTAACGGAAAATTATTTGTAGCTTGTATGTTTATGAATGTTTTGTAAGTTTAAAAGTTAAATTAAAATGAATTCAATAAACGATTACGCCGATATTGTCGGCAATGAAACAATCGAAGAAGTTCAGAAATTAGCATCCTATCTAAACGGCAAGATTATTCAAAATATAAATTCAACGGCTGTCGGCGGCGGCGTTGCCGAAATTCTCAATAGAATGGTCCCGCTTTTAAAGGAATTAGGGGTTGATGCAAGATGGGATTTTATAAAAGGCGGAGAAAAATTTTTTGAGGTGACCAAAAAGATCCACAACTCCCTGCACGGGATTGAAGAAAACATTTCCGAAAGCGAGTTTAAACATTTCATGGATATTACCGATGAAAACTTAAAAGAGATGAATTTATACGGGGACATTATCTTTATACATGACCCTCAGCCAATCGGGCTGATTAAAATTAAGAAGGAACCCGGTTATAAAGATAAAAAATTTATCTGGAGATGCCACATAGATTTAAGTTCGGCAAATACAAAAACATTCAATTTTTTAAAAAAATTTATCGAGAAATACGATTATTCGGTTTTTTCATCTCCGCTTTTTGCTAAAAAACTCAGGATACCCCAAATATTAATTTCTCCATCAATAGATCCGTTATCGGATAAAAATAAAGAGATACCGAAAGAAACAATAAACGAGGTTTTAGAAAGATTTAAAATAGATCCGGAGAAAAAAATAATAACCCAAATCTCAAGGTTTGACAGGCTGAAAGACCCGCTTGGAGTAATCGATGTTTACAGGCTTGCAAAAAAATATGTAGATTGCCAGCTTATTTTAGCCGGCGGGGGGGCAACGGACGACCCTGAAGGGATAGAGGTTTTCAACGAGGTCCTCGCAAAAGCGGGGGACGATAAAGACATTCATGTCTTAAACCTTCCCCCGACAAGTAATATTGAAATTAACGCTTTGCAAAGGGCGTCAACCGTCATATTGCAAAAATCCATTAAGGAAGGCTTCGGCTTAACCGTATCGGAAAGCCTCTGGAAATCAAAACCCGTCGTCGCATCGGCGGTGGGCGGGATACCTCTTCAAATCACGCACAAATACTCAGGTCTTTTATCGAGAACGATAGAGGGAACAGCGATATATGTAAAGCAACTGCTTCAGAATCCCGAATATGCCAAACAATTAGGTAAAAACGGACATAACCATGTAAAACATAATTTCTTGATCACCCGCCATTTAAGAGACTATATCCTTCTTTTTCTAAAAACAGGATTCAAGGAAGACACAATATTTTTATAATAAAAATAGGAAGTTGACGGGACTAATTATACTTGAATAATAACTCCTTTAATGTTATATTATAAAATACATTGTCTAAATAAAGAATTAATGGAGAGATGGCCGAGCTGGTCGAAGGCGTTCGCCTGCTAAGCGAATGTATATCCTAATAGATGTACCGAGGGTTCGAATCCCTCTCTCTCCGCCAGTTAAAACGGAATTTCCAATCAAGTAAGAATAATCAATAAAGTATGCGGATTCGAACCCTCGAAGGGCGAAGCCCGCAAGAGGAAGTTCGAACGGCTTAAAACTTTCCAAAGGAAAGTTCATCCCTCTCTCTCCGCCAGTTAAAACGGAATTTCCAATCAAGTAAGAATAATCAATAAAGTATGCGGATTCGAACCCTCGAAGGGCGAAGCCCGCAAGAGGAAGTTCGAACGGCTTAAAACTTTCCAAAGGAAAGTTCATCCCTCTCTCTCCGCCAGTTTTCAGAATTAGGATTTTGGACAAAATCCGAACTTTTTTGACGAAAATCCTAACGCTGAATTCTGAAATCCAATCGCTGCCGCAATTTTTCGTATTTCGCTTTGCGAAATGCACCGCTAGGAGTGTTGCCTTTGTCTCACCCGCCCATACGCGGGCAACGATAAAGAACTCCCTAAAATCTGTTTGTCTATTTTTATTAAACTTGGTATCATATAACTGTATAGAATTATAGCAGAACAATTTAATGTTATCAAATTATGGAAAATAATTAAGAAAATAAATTGGGCAAAAAGATAAAGGCACTCCGGCAAAAACTTGAACTTTCGCAAGACGAATTCGCCAGAAAAGCTGATATTCCCTACACAACCTTAACCAAAGTTGGAACAGGAGTAATTAAAAAGTCGTCAGTTTGCGTTGTGGCGAAATTAGCCAAAACACTTGGCGTTTCAATAGAGGATTTAATAAAATAGGATTATGAAAGAAACAAAAACCTTAAAACTTTTAGATAATATTCAGTTTATTTATGAGTTAGCTTTAGCAAGATTAGAGCTACAATCTTTTAATCCTGACTTAAAAGTTACGAACGATTTTAGAGAATTTGAATTAAAAGATGATGGAAATTTTGAGACGCTTAAAAGAAGGCTCGCGTATTTCAAGACGATAGATGGTGATTACTCTGATTATTATTATTTACAAAAATATAATCAAACAAAATCAGTTAACCAATATTTAACCCATTGGATTTATCCATATAAAGGGAAGTTTCATCCCCAAATGATTAGGGCATTGATGAATATTATTAAAATCCAAAATGGCGAAAAGCTATTTGACCCATTTGTTGGAAGTGGCACTGCTGTTTTAGAGGCACAGATATTAGGAATAAACGCAATAGGATTAGATATAAGCCCGCTTTGTGTTCTTATTTCAAAAGTAAAAACAGAATCCGTTGATGCTCTTGATGAAATTAAAAAGTACAAAGATTTTTATCTTTTCAAAAAGGGCGTAAAAGAACCGAGCGATGAAAAAGTAAAAAATTTTTACAAAGTTGCCGAAATGATGGCTCACAGCGATCAGTCAAGAAGAGGTAAAAATTTTGAATCATCTTTTATTAGCGATGCCCTAAAAATGATTGCGTCCGTTGAAGATTATGGTAATGCGATTAAAAAACATAATTTAAAAATTGGTAAGACAAAAATTTTAGAGGGCGATGCCAGAAAGATAAATTTAAAAGACGAATCAGTGGACGGAATTATTACATCACCGCCATATTCTATTGCCTTAAATTATGTGGCTAACGATGCCCATTCATTGAAAGCGCTTGGGTATGATTTAGAAAAAATAAAAGAGGATTTTATCGGTGTTCGCGGAACAGGATTAAATAAATTTGAGCTGTATGATAAAGATATGAAAAAGGCATATAGTGAGATGTATAGAGTTTTAAAGAAAAATAAATATTGTGTTGTAGTTATAGGAAATGTAACTTTTCAAGGACAGGAAATAAACACTACTCAAAGCGTAATTAATTGCTGCGAAAAAATAGGTTTTAAAACTATCAAGAAAATGGAAAAGATAATTTATGGCCTATATAACGTTATGCAAAAAGAATATATTTTAATCTTTCAAAAATAATATGGACAAAAATAATTATATTAAACAATTAGAAGAAACGATTTCAAAATTTCTAAAACCATTAAAAGATATTCCTTTTCCTATTGCTATAAAAGCTATTTCCGGACACGATGTTTTAGCTTTTGATAAAAATAGCCAAGAGGATAAAGAATTGTTAAACCGCCTTACAAAAGCAATGGATATTGCGGTTAAAAGTGCTTACGAAGTAGGAATTTTAGCAGCGAGACCAAATGAAGTTGGCAATCACATAGAACCTTTTGTAAAAGATGCGCTTAACGGCGTGGGCATGAAAGCAGAAGTCCCCTTAACTTCAAACGGCAAACATCAAAGCGCTGGTTATCCCGATGTTTTTATTAAAGATATTGATAACAGGATAACCTATTTAGAGTGCAAAACTTATAGTCAAAAAAGTATCGGCTCGTCTTTTAGAGCTTTTTATTTTCAGCCTTCCGAAAGTTCAAAAATTACCTATGATGCAAGGCATTTAATGGTTAGTTTTGAAATAGTCAGAGAAAAACGAAACGTGAAATCAGCTTTTGTTCCAATCCATTGGAAACTTTATACACTTGAAAAAATGCTAGTTCAAGTAAAACACGAATTTAATACTATCAATAAAGGAATGTATAAACCCGAAGCGTTATTGGCTGAGGGCGGAATTAAATAAAAAGCTCTAAAAGACGAGAACCACGCGATCAATGTTATTAGAGTCGCTACCTGAAATGTATCGTGTCGCGAAGTATTGTGTTGAATTTCAGAAAGATACAAATATTTGGCCTGCACCCGGCTGGCACGAAAAATTGCGGCGGCGATTGGATTTCAGCATTCAGGCCAGGATTTTCGTCAAAAAAAGTTTGGATTTTGTCCAAAAGGTACCGCCAGCTGATAGTTAAAAGTAAAACAGTTATATTTTAATACAATGCCTGTAATAGCAAGCCCTTTTTAATTTATAGCCGAAAATTCATCCAAAAGCCTATCCCCCAGCCCCGAATTTCTAATCTCTTCTTTTGATCTCACGGCAATACTAAATGCCTTAAATGTCCCAAAAATAACGACATTTTTCTTTCCTCTGGTAATAGCGGTGTATAATAAATTTTTCTTTAACATCAAATAATGTGCCTGATGAAATAATATAATCACATTATTAAATTCACTGCCTTGAGCCTTATGAATCGAAAGAGCGTATGCCAGCGAAATATTATCGTAAACATCTAAAAAATCATATTTAACCTCTTTTTTAGCTTCGTTCCCGCCAATATTCTTACCGGATACATCAGCCCCAAGACTTCCGTAATTCGAAAAATCAACGGTTAAACTTTTTGCCGTATGATCGATATTAATTATATAACCCGTGTCGCCGTTAAACACATCGAGGTCGTAATTATTCTTTTTCTGTATTACTTTATCGTATAATCTAAACTGGACGCCGTTGCAAATAAAAACATCTTCGGCGGACGCCTGCGCCGGCGCCGGATTAAAGATATTCTGCAATATATTGTTCAAATTAAAATACCCCAAATCTCCCTTCCTCATAGGGGTTAAAATCTGAATATCGTCAAAAATCCTTGTCGAAACCGCGGCAATCGCATTTTTAACATCGCCCGCTCCCGCTTTTATTTTGTTTATTTTATATGCGTCGCCTGTTTTATTATTATTCATTCTTTTACCGCTGACCCGTTTAGCGAATTCAATAAAATCCTTTAAAAGTTCATTTTTCCCCTCGGAAGCCGCGTCATATTCCTTTCTATATTTAATTATAAATGAACTGTCGCTTGTGCCCGCGGTACTTCTGCTTTTGCCGCCGCCGGTATTTTTGGAAGTTATAAATCTTTTATTATTTAAAAGGTTATGGGCATTTAAATTTATCAGTCCGCCTTCATTCTGTCTGAACACTTTCGTTAAAAAGGCTATGGGAAAAAATGTATTAATCTTATGCGGGACATCCGCATCCGGGTATATCAAGTCTCTCAAAACATCTCCCGGACTGACCGACGGTATTTGATTAACATCCCCCACAAAAACCAGTACCGCGCCGTCTTTTACGGCCTTTAACAGGTTGTAAAAAATAACGACATCGACCATGCTCATTTCATCTATGACAATAAGGTCGTGCGGAAGTTTATTATTTTTATTGTAAGTAAAAAAAGATTCGTTAGTCTGCCTGTCATATTGAGCTTTTAAAAGCCTGTGAATAGTAGATATATCTGCGCCGCTCCCGTCATATTCCTTATATCCCGAATTTACTATATTAGAAAGCCTTTGCGCCGCTTTGCCGGACAAAGATGTGAGCGCCGTCTTTTTCCCTTTGTATAAGTTTACGATAGTCCTTATCACCGTAGATTTTCCCGTGCCCGGCCCCCCCGATATAATGGAAATTTTATGCTTTAAGGCATTTAATACGGCAATTTTTTGCTCTTCCGTAAGCAATATTGTATTTTCGCCTTGTTTCTCCTGCCCTTCGCCCTGCCCGCCCTCCTGTAAAAGATTTCTATCCAAATCTTCTACGGATAGGATTTTATTTTCATTACCCGCAAAATAAACATTGTTTCCGGTAATTCTTTTTAACTCTTTGGCCACGCCAAGTTCGCAATAATAATAAACGGGAAGATATATTTTTACATAGCGCATCAGGTTATCCTCCTTGACGCCGGTCAAATCCAAAACATTGCCCTCTGCGGCGCGTTTAAATCCGGGAATGTCTTTTAAATCTAATAATATCTTTTTTTCTTTTATTAAATCGTTTAAATAATTTTTTAGGTTAAATTCCTCCAAATCGTCTATTATTTCTTTCATCCCGTCTCTTATATCTTTGTAATAAACATAGCAATTCCCCGAATTTTCGCAAATTTGATTAATAATATACCTGACAGCCTCTTTAGCCCTGTTGGGGTCATCCCTTTTGATTCCCAGCTTTTCTGCCATAATATCGGCCTTCTTAAACCCGATTCCTTTTATCTCGGTAAATAAATAAGGATTCTCCTTTGCAATCGTAATCGATTTATCTTTGAATTGATTATAAATAGTTTTAATTTGATAATCGCTAAACTGATACGGTTTAAAAAACATTACGGCATTTCTTAAACCGTAGCTTTTCTTAAGTCCTTCCAAGATAGTGGCGAGTTTAACCGCGCCTATTCCGCTGACACCCTTAAGTTTTTCGGGTTCGTTATCTATAATGTCCAATGTTTTTTCTTTGAATTTTTCATAAATCTCGCCCGCGATAACCCTTCCTATCCCTTTAAAAATATTCGACGATAAATATTCTATTATTGCCATTTTTGTATTTGACAGCGAGATTTCATACTGTGTAAAATTAAACTGATAGCCATATTTTTTATGGTGCGTAAATTCTCCTTTCAACTTTATTTTCGAATCTATTACAGGCTTGTCAAAAAATGCGCCGGCCGCAGTTATAAATTTGCCGTTTGAAAAGATATTAAGAATTGTAAAGCCGCTTTCTATATTTTGAAACACGACCTTTTTTATAATGCCGTTTACTGTCGTGACCGCTCTGCTCTCGGCCTTCGGCCCCATGAAGTTCCTTTGAAACTTTGGTTCTTCGGAATATTCCGATGTTTTGGTTTTGCGGGTATCATTCGTATCGTTCATCTTATATATATATTATTCATATTATTTGCAATTTATATTAAGTTATATTAAGAATTATAACACGAATTTTTATTAGATTTCATAAATTGTAATTAAATTGCGTATCATAATTAATAAAGGTATAAACCGGCTCCGGTTAAGCCCCGGCGGAAGCGGTTGGAACGACATGAAAGGAAACATCGGGAAGGCTGTCTATTAATTTATTTACTATGCTTTTTTTAAAAAGTTTATTTATGAAACCGACTTTTTCATTTGTGGCGCCTATAACGACATGGGCAATATTATTACTTTTAACAAAATCTATAACCCCCGACACCACATCGTTTGCCTGAAAACTAAAAACGGCGGCCCCAAGGTTTTCAGCTATGGAAATATTTCTCGCAAGCATCTGCTCATAGTTTTCCGGTTTATTCTTGCCCCTGTTTTTTAAGTTTATGTGGAGGACATAAAGATTTGCGTTAAGCCTTCCGGCAAGTTTCGAACCTATTCTTACAAGCCTTGCCGAATC
Source organism: bacterium (assembly GCA_021831025.1). GTDB lineage: Bacteria > SZUA-79 > SZUA-79 > Acidulodesulfobacterales > Acidulodesulfobacteraceae > Acidulodesulfobacterium. The sequence continues at coordinate 24,615 of JAKBNN010000001.1, forward strand.
AGGATTGGAACTTATTAAAACCAAAACCCTTTCATTGGATTTCAATTCAAGTTTTTCCTCGGGGTTTCCGATTTCGGTCGATTGCGTGCTAAGCTCGTCGGCAATGGTTCTTAAGGCAAGTTCCCTTAATACTAAAAGATTTTCAAGTTTAAAAAAGTTTTCCAGCGCGACGGGAATTTTATCCTTAGAATAAATTTTACCTGCTTTCAGCCTGCTTATAAGCTCTCCTGCGGGAATATCCACATTAATTATTTCCGTAACATAGTTTAATATGTAATCGGGAACCCTTTCGCTGACTTTAACCCTGAGCTCAGCTTCGACCTTTTCGGCTATCGAATTAAGATGAAATATGTTTAAAGTGGTGAACACGCTTATGCCTGATCTATAAATCTCGATGGCATCCTGATATCTTTTTAAATTTTTGGACCCGGGGATATTATTATGGGCAAGTTCGTCTATTAAAGCAATGGCAGGCCTTCTTGCTATCACGGCATCGGCATCGAGTTCCTCGAATTCGCTGCCTTTGTATATTATTTTTTTTCTCGGAACAACTTCAAGTTTTTTAATCTCGTCCGCCGTCTCCTTTCTTCCGTGCGTTTCAATATAACCTATAACGACATCGATGCCGTTTTCACGCAAATAATTGCCGTCTTCAAGCATCATATATGTTTTGCCCGTCCCTGGGGCCGACCCGAGATAAACCCTGAAGATATTTTGGGATTCTTCGGTCGAATATTTTATTCTGTTAAGTATCGATTCCGCGGAGGGCCGGTTATATTCTATTTTCAATCTTTGCTACCTTTTTTATTTTTTACCTTAATTTTGTTCTTTGACGCGGTTAATCCGCTTCGTGAACTACTAAATTATACTATAATTTTAAACGCCCGAATAACTTAAATGAGATGTAAATAGGTGATTATTATATCTATTATTTTAATACCGATAAAAGGGGCTATTACTCCGCCAAGCCCGTAAATCAACAGGTTTCTTCTTAGAATAGCAGACGCCCCTGCAGGCCTGTATTTTACACCCTTCAGGGCGAGCGGTATTAATATTATTATTATAACGGCATTAAATATAACGGCCGAAAGTATTGCGGATTGCGGCGAAGACAGGCCCATTATGTTTAACGGGGCAAGCCACGGCATTATAGGCGCAAACATAGCAGGTATTATAGCAAAGTATTTTGCCAGATCGTTTGCGATAGAAAATGTCGTTAAAGAACCTCTCGTTATAAGAAGCTGCTTTCCGGTCTCGACTATTTCTATAAGTTTCGTCGGGTTTGAGTCAAGATCTATCATATTTCCGGCCTCTTTCGCGGCCATAGTGCCCGTATTCATGGCAACGCCCACATCGGCTTGAGCTAGAGCAGGCGCATCGTTAGTTCCATCCCCTGTCATAGCGATTAGCTTTCCCAATGCCTGTTCTTTTTTAATAATATCCATCTTGGTTTCGGGCGTAGCTTCGGAAACAAACTCATCAACGCCTGCCTCGTCGGCTATGGCTTTCGCGGTAAGAGCATTATCGCCCGTTATCATTATCGTTTTTATACCAATTTTTCTTAAACTATCGATTCTTTCTTTAATCCCGCCCTTGACGACATCTTTTAAATGTATTATTCCAAGCATTTTATCGTTTACGGCAACAGCAAGAGGCGTCCCTCCCTGCTTGGAAATATTATTGGCCGCGAGGGTAATAGACTTTTCCGCAACGCCGCCGTTTTGTTCAATAAATCTTATAACGGAATCAACGGCGCCCTTTCTTATATTTTCTTTTTTATCTAATATATCTACCCCGCTCATTCTCGTCAATGCCGAAAAAGGAATAAAATTCACATTTTTTTCATCAATATGCCTGCCTCTTAGCCCGTATTTTTTTGCCAGAGTAACGATAGACCTTCCTTCGGGGGTTTCGTCGGATAACGAGGAAAGCTGGGAATAATCCGCCAACTCATTGATATTAATCCCTTTGGCGGGAATAAAATCAACGGCCATTCTATTGCCGAATGTGATAGTTCCCGTCTTATCCAAAAGAAGTGTATTTACATCTCCCGCCGCCTCAACCGATGCTCCTGACATAGCTATAACATTGTGCTTAACTAATCTGTCCATACCCGATATGCCTATTGCCGATAATAACGCTCCGATTGTTGTCGGAATTAAGCACACGATAAGGGCAACAAGTATAACGGGAGAGATATTTCCATTAAAATAGTGAGCCATAGGCCAGGTAGCCGCAACCACCACTAAAAAAAGGGCGGTAAACATGACGAGCAGTATATTTAGGGCAATCTCATTTGGAGTTTTCTGCCTTGAAGCTCCTTCGACCAAGCTTATCATCTTGTCAATAAAACCCTCTCCCTGATTAGATGTCATTTTAATCAATATTTTATCCGAAAGTACCTTCGTTCCACCTGTAACCGCACTTCTATCTCCGCCGCTTTCTCTTATAACGGGGGCGGATTCGCCTGTTATCACAGACTCGTCAACCGAGGCAATGCCTTTAATTATTTCTCCGTCGGCGGGTATGATATCGCCCGCCTCCGCAACTACAATATCGCCCTTTCTAAGCAATGAGGCTTTTATTTTTTCTTCTTTCCCGCTTGCTTGATGAATTAACCTTGCGATAACCTCGGTTTTACTTTTCCTTAAGCTCTCCGCCTGAGCCTTGCCCCTGCCTTCGGAGATACTTTCGGCAAAATTTGCAAATAAAACCGTAAACCAGAGCCATAAAGTTATCTGAAATATAAAGGCTATATCTTTAAAATCATGGTAAAAAACATCTTTTAAAAAAATGGCGGCAGTTATAACCGACCCGATTTCGACAACGAACATAACCGGATTTTTAATCATAACCTTAGGATTTAACTTTCTAAAAGATTCCCATATAGCCGGTACTAATATTTCTTTGTTAAATGCCGATACATAATAATCTTGCTTTGACATATTCACGCACCTTTTTTATTTTATTTATTTAATTAAAATTATTCATATTTTTAATTTTTGACTAATTTTTATTTCCGGTATTTACAAGCCCTCTAAAAACCTTATCGTAAATCTTTGGATTAACACTTTTTAATATTGGAGCCAATTTTAGGTTTAATTTTACCGTATTTACTCCCGGAGTTCCAAACAACCCGAAATCTCTGTAGGATATGTTGCTTTCTACAAGTTCCTTTAACCTGTCTGGGTTAACTCCGGTTAGCTCAGAAATCCTTGTAATCTGCGTAAACGCGCCGAGGACGGAAATAAACGGATCTAATCCCGAACCGGAACCGGTTACTAAATCAACCGGAACTTCGCCCTTTTTAACGGTCTTATTTTCCGTTAAAAATTTTTTAATCCTTTTCTTGACGACATCGATATAACCCTTATTCGTCGGTCCATAGTTGGAAGCCGATGACGCATCGGCTTGATAGCCCGTGCCTGCGCTTGACGGTCTGGAATTAAATAGATACGGAGAGCTAAATTTCTCGCCGATTAATAAAGAACCTATAGGCTTAGAATTTTTATAGATTATGCTGCCCCCCGCTTGAAACGGAAAAAAAATCTTTCCTATGCCCCATATAAAAGATGTGTATATAATGGAGCATAATATAAATAACCAGACAGCTAATTTTATTGACCTTACAAAATCGTTTAACATAAACCACCCCAAAAAATTAATTTATAGACTAATTAATTATTTCATAGATTAAAAGAGATGCCCTTCCATAAGCGCAAAGTGCTCTGCAATAGGACCTAACGCAAGGGCGGGAAAAAATGTTAATGCCCCTATTAAAATTATCGTTCCCATCACGACAGAATAAAAAAGCAGCCCATGGGCAGGAAATGTTCCTAAAGACTCGGGAACGCTTTTCTTTTTAATTAAGGAACCTGCTATTGCCACCTGACAAATTATCGGAACATACCTTCCAAAAAATAGAGTAAGGCCCAAAATTATATTGTAAAAAAGCGTGTTTCCGCTAAACCCGGCCATTGCCGAGCCGTTATTTGCGACCGTGGAAGTAAAAGCGTATAAAATTTCGCTAAATCCGTGCGGACCAGGGTTGAATGCTCCGGCTATTCCTGCGGGAATTGAAAGAGCAACGGCAAAGGGGACTATTATTATAAAGGCATGCGCAAACATGGCTAAAGTTGCAAGTTTAACCTCTTTTGCCTCTATTTTTTTTCCTAAAAACTCAGGCGTTCTTCCGACCATAAGACCTGCAATAAATACGCCTATAATAACCATGGTCAGCATATTTAATAAACCGACTCCTTTCCCTCCGAATATAAGATTTAGCATCATTTCGCCCAGAAGAACCATAACGGACAGCGGCATATAGCTGTCATGAGCGCTGTCCACATTTCCGGTGGTAAATGCCGTGGTGGCCGATGCAAATAAGGAACTTTGCGCAATACCGATATGTTCCTCTTTGCCGATCATATTTCCGCCCGGGTTATACTTTGAGACTTTAATGTCGGCTCCTAATTTTGCTATGAAAGGATTGCCTGCGGCTTCTTGATGATATACGACAAATATACATACCGTCAAAAGTGTGAGAGCGACAAAGAACAGGGTTAAGGCATGCTTTTTGTTGCCTATCATTATCCCGTACATAAAAAAAATCGCCACCGGAATAACGCTCATCATAAATATTATCAGGGCGTTAGTAAAAGGGCTTGGATTTTCGTAAGGCTGTGCCGCGTTTGCATTGTAAAAACCTCCTCCGTTAGTTCCGAGGTTTTCGATGGAAACCATCGAGGCGACCGGACCCATGGAAAGATACTGCTTTGCCCCCGTCATATTAACCACGCCCTTTTGCATCGTAAAGGTCTGGGGGGAACCCAGAAAAAGCATAACTATGGCAAAGATAACGGCTAAGGGAATAAAAATTCTATAGACGGTTTTTGTAAAATCTATATAAAAATTGCCGACATTTTTTGCCTGCGTCCTTTTTAGTCCTCTTATAAACGCTATTAAAAAAACAAGCCCTGTCGCCGCCGAGGTGAACTGCAAAAATACCAAAGACATCTGAGAAAAATTCGACAGAGCCTCTTCGCCTGCGTAATTTTGCCAATTTGTATTAGTAATAAAGCTTATAGCGGTATTAAAATCAAGAGGCCATGAAATACCCTTATAATGCATCTGGTTAAATGGAAGATAATTTTGAAACCTTAAGGCAAGAAAAACAATCGCAAGCATAAAAAAATTGATAATTAACCCGGCTTTTAAGTAATTTATCCAGCCCGTTTCCTCTTTTTCATCTACTTTAAGGAATTTAAATGTAAGATTTTCTACCGGATTTATTATCTTATCTAAAAAGGTTGTTTCCCCGTTAAAAATATGCGCCATATATTTACTTAAAGGGACGGCAGCCAAAATTATCGCCGAAAGTACGATAATAATTTGCAATACACCCGTAGCAGTCATATAATTTTTACCTCTCCATTATTTTTTGATTATTTTTAAATCTTTTCTAAAAAATCTACCAAAAACCACAACGATGCATACATTATGACGATAGCTAATAAAACAAACAGTGAACTTAACATATGTATTCTACCTCCCTGCTATTATTTAGTATGAATTAATCAGAATTTATCGGGATAAATAAGAACATAAAAAAGATACGCCAGAACCAATGCAGAAATTATTAAAAGAATAATATTCTCAATCATAAATAGAACCTCATTTTAATTTTATATTTTATTATAATTTAATCTAATAATTTTAGCCCATGCAAAAAAAAAGCCGAAGGAAATTACCTTCGGCTACTAAAGAATGACTATATGGATATATCCACGCGAGTCATCATTTTAATGCAGTATATATATTTATAAAAAGACTGTCAATAAAAATCGCGCTTATTATTAAATTTTGATACCTTATATACATTATAGCCTTATCATAACGGTATCGCTACATGAAAAAAGAAGCCCGGGACAGATATTAAACGGCTTATCATTTTATAGGGATTAATTCTTTTTGCGGGAGCGGTTAAGCCTTTTCCCTTTTATTGAGCAAATAAAGATACAGCGATTTAAATGTCTGCAAAGTGTTAAGCTTTAGTTCAGGCAAAGAATAGTGGCTGAAATGAGCGGTTACCCTTTTTTCTTTAATCTGGTTTTTTAAATCTAAGGCTGATTTACCGATAAATCTCGTATATCCTTTGCCGATAAATTCACGCGTATGCGCGTCGCTAACCCCTAACTGCGCAAGCCCTATCGAAACATTTACCAAAGAAGTTACGGCATTGGAAACAATCGAAAATGTGCTTGAATTATTAATAACCTCGATTGCGTCAAAATCCAAATCCGTTAACATTTTTCTTATGGGCTTATGCCCCTTTTCGGCATAAGATACAAAATAAAAAGGGTGGGGGGCAATCGCCAACCCACCCTGCATATGTATTTCATCTATAGTTTCCATAGCCGTTTTACCCGGAATAACCTTTTTTTCCAAAAAAAGACCTATAACATGTCCGTTTTTTGTCGAAATCTCTTCGCCTATAATAACGTCCACCTCGAGAAAGTTATTCCTTATGGCATAGTCCTTTGCCTTAAGCGCCCCCTTAATCCTGTTGTGGTCGGTAATAGCAATTACCCGAAGTTTTCCTGCGGCGGCTTCTACGATGTCTTCGGGGGAACTTGTCCCGTCGCTATAACTCGTATGAATGTGCGTATCTGCTTTTGAATAAAGCGCCTGATTTATTTTTAAAGAATTCATAATTTAACCTTAATTCAAATTATAACACAATATGCCTTGTTAATAAATCAAGCTTTATGGGGAACTGCCAAATTATCCGCCTCGGCGTATTTTTCTTCTTCGCTGACAACCCTTAAAGACTGTTCTTTCGTCTCAGGCAAAGCAAAGGCCGTTAAAATCGCCCCCAAGATAGATACTATAACAAGAACCATAAATGTTCCCTGAACTTTTATGGCTATCATCAAAAACGGAAATAAAAGGGTCCCGAGGAATGCTCCAATTTTTCCGGTTCCCGCGGATATTCCATCGCCAAAACCCCTGACAGGAGTAGGAAAAACCTCTGACGGATAAACAAATGTCGTCACATTAGGTCCGAATTCCGTAAAAACATAGCTTAAGCCAAATATCATTACGAACATGGCAGGGATAAGCATATAACCGGCAAAACTTGTCAAAGAAATTATTAAATAACATATTGCCATACCAAGAAAACCCAGTATTTGAATAAATTTTCTTCCAAGCTTATCCATGCTAAAAGCCGCAAGCCAATAAAATGGAGCCGCAAATACCACAAACACAATGGTGGATAGCGCAAGACCCTGAATAAAGGTTGCATTTGGAATGACCGATTTCATCACCAATGGCCAGCTTATAGAATTTCCATAAAATGCCCAATCTAACAGAAACCAGCTTCCCGCGGTTCCAAGCAGCCTCAAGTTGTTCGGGTATTTAAATAAATCATGCCATTTTGTTTTTAATTTTACCCCGTTTCCATTGCTATGCTTATTGTCGTCAACTTTAATTTTTGCTCCGGTAAGATCATTGATGGCTGCAACGGTACTATTAGTATCTCCTTTGACATCAAGGCTAAAATAGGGGGTTTCTTTAATTTTTCTTCTTAAATATATAACGCTTGCCGCAGGAATTGCGCCGAGCGCCAAAAGAATTCTCCACGCAACATCATGCGGAACTCCCATCATTAAAATAAGTATGGCGGCCATAGGACCGGCAATCAAACCGATGCCTTGAAGAGAAAACACCATGGACACGAGCTTGCCCCTGTCTTTTCTATTTGCGTATTCGCTCATAATTATTGCGCTTATAGGATAATCCCCGCCGATGCCCAAACCCAAAACAATCCTCCAGATTATAAGCTGGGTAATATCCTGTGAGAATGCGGAACCTATTGCCCCTATCGTCAGAATAATAACCTCTAGTCCGTAAATTGCCTTTCTCCCAAAAATATCGGCTAATCTTCCAAATAAGTATGCCCCGACGGCTGCCGCAATAAGCGACGAACTGCCGAGCAAGGCAATTTCGGATGTGTCGAGATGCCATATCGGCGTTAAAAGCGCAATAACTACACCGATAATGAAAAGGTCATACGCATCGGTAAAAAACCCCATCCCCGCCGTAAACATCGTCCTGAAGTGATGACGAACAAGGTCAACCTCATCAACCTTGTCTAGCAAGTCATTTCTAACATCTTTTTTAGCTTCCATAAAAGCCCTCCGTTTAATGAATTTTTTAATTTAACTTAACGCCTGCAACAAAAACTGCTTACAAACCAAAATTTTAATATTGCCGTAATATTAATATTTTGATTATTTTATCATTTGAATGTTACAGTTTTATTACGGTTATATTAAATTTTTGTTACAACCGGAGGTCTTTTAATTATATCTTCATACATACTTATAACTTTATCTACTGAAATGTCCGACCTGAAAAGCCTGCCTGCCCTCTCAAAACCTTTAAACGCTTCTTCCTTCATATATTTTGGACTGGCGATATAGGTTTCTACGGCTTCTTTGAGCCTTACTTCGTCTTTTGGAGGAATTATAATATTAGTATCGCCGTAAACCTCGGGAATACCGCCCGCGTTTGTCGCGATGCACGGCTTTTTCATAAACATATACTCCAAATTATTAATGCCAAACGGCTCGTTTAATGAACAAGAAACGGCAATATCGAACATGCTTACGAATTTTCTTACATCGCTTTGATAACCCCAAAACATGAAACTGCCGTAAGTCCCGATTTTTCTTACCATCTTCTTTAACTTTTTTTCATCATTCCCGCTGCCGACTATATGAAACATCAAAGGCTTTGAATGCCGCAGGACATCCGAATTTTTCTCCTTTAACAAAAGCTCCGCGGCTTTTACAAAATAAATCTGCCCTTTTTGCTCCGTTACCCGTCCGGTAATTCCGATATTAAAAAAATTTTTAAACCTGTTATAAAAGGTTTCATCGTCATTTACGTTTGCAGTATGGCTATAATCTATAAACCTGTTTTCATCTATCCTCTCGAAGGCTATGTCCATCTTGCCTTCAATTTCGCCTATACCCCGCGGGCTATATTTGAATCCGAAAATATTATTTATTATTTTTTCGATATAAGCCGGCTTATAATTTTTATACTCTTCCTTAGAAAAATATTTAACGAAATAATCTTTTAAAGCGGCGCCGGAAAAGCATAACTTGTCCGCCGACGCATAGTATGGATAACCGCTGAATATGTTAATCGTGCTTAAAACAGGTATGTTAAGGTAATTGCCGGCTAATACGCCCACATAGTTTCCTGTTCCCAAATGCGTATGTATAATATCTATATTTTCCTTTTTGCATATATTTATTATCTTTTTTATAGCAAAAACATTTTTTCTCTCCGGGTCGAATACCTTATAATAAGGCACGCCGTTATTTTCCAATAAAAATCTCATTTTTTTGTTTAACGAATGGATAAAAAAGCGCGGCTCATGTCCCTTTTCTATCTGCTTTTTTGCAAGGTAAATAGCGCTGTTTTCAGCCCCGCCCCAGCCCCTTGAGGAAATTATATGAAGGATTTTCATTTTAAATATCTATCTTTTCTATATTAATATTACCTAATAGTTTATCCGCTAATTCCATTGTAAAAAGCTCCGTTCCGGGCATTTGAACGGTTGCGGATCCGCAGGCAATCCCAAGCTTTAAAGCTTCTGCCGAACTTCCCCCTTTTATAATCACGCTTAAAATCGCTCCAACCATCGAATCGCCCGCCCCGACTCTCGAAACTACGGAAACCGCGGGAGCCGCCGCATAAAAAACCCCTTCATTCGATGCGACTATGGCTCCTTTGTAGCCGAGGGATACAAATACATATTCGATACCAAAATTATGAAGGTCTAAAGCTACGGAAGCAATTTCAAAATTTGAAGTTAATTTTCTTTTTACCAATCTTTCAAGTTCATGTATATTAGGCTTGATTATGAAAGGTTTCGCCTTAATGGCGTTGCTTAACAATGCCCCGTCGGCATCGACAAGGCATTTTATGCCGGCGTTTTTCAGACGGGTGCATAATATATAATATATATTGTAAGTGATATTTAACGGCGACGATCCCGTAAGCACGGCAAGACCGTCCTTGGAGTATATATAAAGGTCCTCTTCCAGCCTGTCGAGAACCGAAAAATCCATAACTGGACCCATGCCGTTTATTTCGTATTGAGAAATAGGTTCGATTTGCTGAATCACGCAGTTTATCCTCGTCTCTCCCTTTTCCCATATAAAATGGGGATCGTCTAACTCCTCCGTAAGAATGTTCGAAATCAGCTTGCCGATTTCTCCCGCCAAAACGCAGCATGTGGAAGCTTTTATTTTAAGCCTTTTAAGCGCCCGCGCAACATTTATTCCGTTTCCGCCCGGATCAAACCTCGTTTCAAACGAATGGACCTTTTCGTCATCGACTAACTTTTGAATTTTGTACGATACATCTAAGGCAGGATTAAGCGATAAAACCGCAATGTTATCCAAAAAGCATCTCCTTATAATATAATAAATACAATTATGCAGGGATATTAAGAAACATGGCATCCCGCCCCTGTTTTTTTAATTTATTTATCATGTTTTCAGGCTTAAGTGTCAGATATTACAAGGGTTTTTAATGGTCGGGACGACAGGATTTGAACCTGCGACCCCCTGCACCCCATGCAGGTGCGCTACCGAACTGCGCCACGTCCCGATATAAGAAAAGTTATATTAATTATATATTAATGTCATTCCCGCGTATATAGTTTGTCCCAACCAGCTTCGGCGATATTTTTGTCCACGGGCTTATCAAAGTACGCCTTTGATGTGGACAAAAATGCCATTGTAGTTAAATTATACACCTTGGCAAAAAATTGTCAAGATTCGGGAAAACGGATTCGGGGAGCGTTGACATACTCCCCTTAAATAGATTTTTTTCTATTTTTTCTTCTAATATCCTTTTTATTATCATAATGTTTTGTTTTTTAAAGTTTTATATACGATTATCGCTCCACAATTTATATATAAATTAGAAGGGTCAACCCATTTAAATTTATTATAAATTATTTTAATTTTAAATAAGTTTAAATAAGTTGTCAATTCTATATGGTAGAAAAGTCGGAATTATATTAAAATATTATCTGCCTTTCACAGGGAGGCGGAATATTAAACAATGTCTAAAAAAATATTTGATATTTTTTCTTCTATTGCAGGCGTGTATGATGTTATGGGGCATTTATTCAGTTTCGGGATTGACGGATTATGGCGGGAAATGGCAGCTAGAGAGGCTTTGATAGAAAAAAACAGCTATAAAATACTCGATGTAGCAACAGGTACCGGCTCTATCGCAATAGATATCGCCAAAAAGGCAAAAAGGGCAAAAAAACAGGTCGAAATTACGGCTGTGGATTTTAACGAAGATATGCTAAAGATAGCCGAAAAAAAAATAAATAAGAGAAAGATTAGCAATATATGCGTTAAAACCGGAGATGCTATGAAACTTGACGAGCCCGATTGTTATTACGATGTTGTTACGGCAGGTTTCTTGCTTAGAAATGTCGATGATACGAAGGTTTTTGCGGAAGAGCTTAAAAGAATTTTAAAAAAGAACGGAAAATTTATATTGCTGGGGATGGGGAAGCCGCAAAATAAACTGTTAAACATGTTTTTTAAGATATATTTTTCCATTATAAGATTGGTCGGCTCCTTAATCGATAAGAGGGCATATCGGTGGCTTACGTACAGCATAATGGCGTTCGATAGAAATAAGATGTTAAATATATTAAAGGATAAAGGTCTTAAGGATTTAAAAATTGAAAACCTGCCGTTTCGTATCGCTTTTATAATAACGGGCATAAAGGGTTAGGTCTATGAAAATGCAGTCCGAAATATTAAATAGAAGCTTTTTTACCGGAAATAATGTTGAAACAATAGCGCGGGAACTTTTGGGTAAGTTTTTACTTACCAATACCTTTGAAAGCGGTCTTACAGGGGGGATAGTTATAGAGGTAGAGGCTTATTTAGGAACAAAAGATATGGCATCTCATGCTTATAACGACTGCCGTTCTAACAGAAACGAATCTTTATATAAAGACGGAGGAATAGCTTATGTCTATTTGTGCTATGGAATCCACAATATGTTTAATATCGTGACTAACAAGGCGGGCATTCCGCAGGGGGTTTTGATAAGGGGGTTAATCCCCGTTTGCGGGATTGATATTATGAGCGAAAGGAGGGGCGGCGGGGGCAGTACCAAACCTTATAATAATTTGGCTATAGGTCCGGGCAATTTAACTAAAGCGCTTGGAATCGGGATGAGGCATAACGGCGTGTTAGTCTGTGCGGATGACGCCGTAAAAAACGGAAATAATTTGGATTTAGAAATTTTTCTCGAGGACAGAGGCATAAAAATTGATGAAAATATGATAGTTGCAAGTCCACGCATAGGAGTCAATTATGCCGGAGAATGGGCAAAAAAGCCTTTAAGGTTTCATTTAAGGGAAGGATTTTTGATAAACAGGAATTCTCGTGAAATAAATCTTAGCATAAAAAATACCGACCAGATCCGGGTTATTAATGACTAACGTGCTTAAAGTTAAGCATTAAATAGGCCTAGGTCGGTATTTACTACACTCGTCGTTTCTCCGATCATCATGTCAGATGTTTTAGCCTTTGTTTTTGTTAAAGAAGCAGGATATCTGCCCTTGCCCGGGTTCACATTGTTTCACATTATTAAGTTTCTAAGTTAGCTTAACCAACGCTCACGTGATATATACCGGAGTTGCATATCAAAGCATTATTTAACTTCTATAGCGATAGGCTTTGCCTCGGCTGCTTTCTTTAGGGTAACTTCCAGAATGCCGTCTTTCATAGACGCTTTCGCCGAAGATGCTTCGACATCGGAAGGAAGCTCGATACTCCTATAAAATGACCCACATTCAATCTCCTTCCTGTAGAAGTCTTCTTTCTTTTCTTCTTTTTCTGTTTTATGTTTACCCTTTAATATGAGCCTGTTTTCATGAACTTCAATTTTAATCTCATCTTTTGAAACTCCGGGAAGTTCAGCTTTTACGATTATCATGTTTTCCTTTTCTAATACATCGACGGCAGGCTCGATTACCCCGGGTTCGCCCCATATTCTTTTGACGCTTGTCGGAAAAAAATCCGAAAATAACTTTTCAAAATCGCTTCTAATGTTGCTGACAGGATCCCAAATAGAAACATTAGCCATAAAACTACCACCTCCAATCTTTAATTTTTTTCGTTTTACTTATTTATCTTATTTATTATGTTGTTTAGGGCTTATCGCCCTCTTTGTTTTATTTATCTCTTTACATCCCTTTTGCATCCCCTTCTATTTTAATGATACCACAGTTTTTATCATTTTCAAGTAGCCGTACAAAATATTTTAAGCGGTTAGGTAAAAACTATATGAAATTTGTATTATAAGAAACCGTTCAAAATTCCGTGTCAGCCTTGTATATCCCTAATCCGCCTATGGGATTACATTAATTTATGGGTACATTATGATTCAACCCATCCGAAGAGATGAAATATATTTTTTTAACGAGCCGAAGCAGCCCTTTAACGTCTCTTTGCTCTGGTTAGATTTGGACATCATTATGCAACCCTCGAAGGAGGCGATAATAAAATTGCTTATTGATTGTATGTCGGAATTTCCGGGTATTATTCCCATGTCTTTAGCCTTTCTTAATCCCGTTTCCAGAAAAGAGCGCCAGATGGTTATCACTTCGTTAGTATGATTAGCAAGAACGGCATCTTTAGCGGATATTTCTATGATTAAGTTTCCAAGGGGACAGCCTGTTTTAGACAGCCTCGCGGCACCATTCTCATAAATACCGTCTATGGTACGGCACAGGGCTTTAAGCGGATCATCCGATTTGTAAAAATCCCCCCAGACGGATTGGTAATGGGGCTTGATAACCTCTTCTATCACTGCAACGGCAACGTCTTTTTTCGATTTAAAATAATAGTAAATGCAGCCTTTTGTAGCATCGATTTTAGAAAGTATATCCTGAATGCCCGTGTCCTCATACCCCTTTTCGAGCATAAGTTCAAAGGCTGCGTTTACTATTTCTTTTCTTCTTGCACCCTTTTTATCTTTATCTTTTTTTGCGGCCATTATTGTAAGTTACATTCTTTTGGAAAGAAACGCAAGTTTTTAGAGACGTTACGGAATTTTTCGATATGTTTTAAGGCTTTTGAAATATGTATTTGTGAACTACCCCGCCCTTTCGGGCGAGGACTTCTCGGCAATATCAGTTAAAAAGTTATAGGCTGATAGCCGTCCGCCATTAATTCTGCAATCCTTTCCCCTGCACGGACAAGTTCGACCTTTTTTTCTTGAAGAGCCTTTGACACGCCGAAACCGTCGGCAACCACAACGCATGCCTGGGGAATTATATTGTTTTTTAAGACCTCGCCGTAAGCCTCGAGAATTTCTTTATCGTCCGTTTTGACTATAAAATCTTCCCCTTGACCGAAAAATAAGAGTTTAACGTCTTCGAACGCCCCGCTATTTTTCGTTCTCCATGCAACGTTAAGACCGAGTTTTACCTTAATGGGACTGTCCTGACCCGATAAAATAATGATTAAAGCCTTTGCTTTTGACATAATGACCTCCTTTAAAAACGTATTAATATTAATTGTAAAAATGATATGCCGCTTGTTTTTATGACTTTCCCTCCAATCTTTAAGGTTTATTTAAAGCGCTTGTCTAAAATTATGCGGTATAAAAATACCAACTGGTTTGTATCTTATCACAGGCAAAAATCTTTGTCAAGCAAATTTTTAACGGTTGTCTTGTTTTTAAAATTTGCAAAAGGCTTTTAATTGTGAAGAAGAAGTAAATTATGTTATAATTTAAACTAATTGATTGTTAAAAAAATAACCCTTTAGGAAACAATCTTGAATAATAAAAAAATAAACGATTTATTTTTAAAGCTTACAGGCATACTTCCTCTTGGCCTTTTATTGCGCATTTTAAAGTCTATGAAAAAAACGCCTACGCTTACATCGCCGTTTCAACCTGAGTCTTCGTTATCATCTTCATCTTCTCATCAAACCGGCAAAGTTTTGTTTATCAAACTCGAAGGCATGGGAGATTCCGTTTACCTGCTTGAAATAGTCCACAGGCTTTCTACGAGCTATCCTTCGCTAAAAATAGATATTCTTTCCACCGCCGGAAATCCGCTATTTCCTTTATTTAAAGACTTGCTTAATAATGAATTCGGTTTAAAAATGCTCAACCCGTTAAATCCTATAAGCTATTTTAAAACCGTAAAGAGCATAAATAAAGAAAATTACGATATAATATTCGACTTAACCGGAATGCCCGTAAATATTCCGTTAATGCTTTTATTCGCAAAATCTTATAAAGCCGGATGGGGTACTATGGATTTAAGAAAAAAAAGTTACGATTATGTTGCCTGCATAGACAAAAACATTCACATATTCGACAATTATATAAATCTTGTAAAATCTTTCTTTCCTGTTTCCGAAGAAAAAAAATTCACCTTTTTTGCGGATAAATTTGAAAAACTTGCAAAGGAACCATCAGCCGTAATGGAAAACCGTGCCGAAAGCACAACCGAAAACCACAATTTTATCAACCTCGTCCTGTCCAGCAACGGCGGCGGAAATATGAACAGAAGGCTTCCGCCGGATAACTCCGCCCTCTTGATAAGCCTTCTTATAAAAAACTATCCACAATATAAAATAAATTTGCTCGGCGGTCCAATGGATTACGATTATCTCGAACAATTATGCGCCGGCTTAACAATGGATATCGTTTCCGTAAAAAGAACTAAAAACATACCGGAAGCGATGGAACTTCTTAAAAACTCGCTGTTTAACATCTGCATAGATTCGGGACTTATGCATATATCCTCGCTTGTAAATCCCGATACTTACTGTCTGTTCGGATATTCAAGCCCCGTTAACTCTCTGCCATTTAACAACATCGGGTATTATTCGTCTAATATGGACTGCGCCCCCTGCTCGTTTTACAGGATAAGCGAATGCAAAACCCTTGAATGTATGGATAAAATAGATGTAAAAGCTGTAATGGGCGAACTTAAATCAACCCACAATCTCTAAAAGTTTTTTTGCCGCATTTTCCCATGTAAAATCCTTAACTCTTGTAAACCCTTTTTTTACTATCTCGTACTTTAATTCATCGTCAAATATCAGGTTTTCCAAACTCTGCCTTATGTCATCTATTTCATAAGGATTAAAATATACCGCAGCTTCGCCCCCAACCTCAGGCAAAGAAGTCTTGTCGGACACCACTGCAGGCGTTCCGCATGCAAACGCTTCAAGTAACGGCGTCCCAAATCCTTCATAAAAAGATGGATATGTAAAAACTTCCGCGATATTGTAAAATAGCGGCAATTCTTCCACCAATACATTTCTAATCAAATGAACATTACCCGAATATTTCCAAATGTATTCCAGTTCTTTCCTGCTTTGCCAAATCTGCCCCGCCACTATTACCATGTCAAAATTTTTTTTTAACGACTCTGAAGAAATGTAAGCGTCGAGTAAGCCTTTAATATTTTTTCTCGGCTGGATAGCTCCTACATAAAGTATGAAAGGCTTTTCGATATTATGCCTGTTTTTCAGATATTCCTTTGCTTTATTTTTGTCTTTGTCTTTGATTGGCTTAAATATATTCATATTTACGCCGTTCGGGATAATTTTAATCTTGCCTTCGTCTATGTTTAATAAATCAATAAGCCTTGATTTGGTATAATTTGAAACGGTCGTTATAATATCCGACCTTTTTATGTTGGTCAACGAATTGGATTCTACTCGTTTTCTCTCTGAAAACCTAAGGTAATTTCTAAAATTTAAACTCTTATTTTTAGCCTTATCAATACCTGCTATATCGTGAATCGTCGTAATTATCTTATTTGATTTAAAAGGGGGAAAATAATATCCGGCGTTGGGCAAATATACCGCGTCAAATTTTTCTCCTTTCCGTCCCTTCCGACTTTGCTCGTTATATATACCGTCAAGCTTTAATTCCTTTAATTTATTGTAAATATAATCGGCTCCGCTTCTTAAAATTCCGACCTTTTCAATGTAATATTTTGAAAGTTCCTTATATTTATTAATTGTTTTTTTACCCTTATCATATTCCGGTTTTTCCCTCACGGTATCCTGAAGAAAATACAGGTCAAGATATCCGGCGCCTATTTTTTTATTTTCCTCGTTTAAAGCGATAAAATTTTTTATCAAATTATATGTAAAAACCGGTATCCCCCAGTTAGGTTCCTCCGTCCATTTTTGTATATCTATAAGTAAAGATTTTTTCATCATTTATTTTTTATTCGGCTTTTAGTTTTTCAAAGTTTTAACTTCACAATATTTTACATAATCTTTATAAATTTTGCCTCTTATTATAATTATATAATGAACGCTATGGGAGGCAAGAAAATATTTTCATGATAAAATTATATCAAATTTTAATAACACAATTGAAAAATTATGAAAATTTTAACATTGCATCTTTATTTTTTATCTTTAAGATGTTAATCTTAAATTATAAATAAAACCAAAACTATGATTATTCGTTCAAAAGCTCCATTAAGATTAGGCCTTGCAGGAGGCGGGACTGATGTAAGCCCGTATTGCGACATTTATTCCGGCATGATTTTAAATGCCACCGTTACCATGTTCGCTTATGCCGCTATCGAACCGCTTGATAAAGATAATAAAATTGTTTTAAACTCCATAGATAGAAATAAACTTATAGAAACGCCGTTAACTAAAAAATTAGATATGGATGGTAATCTGGACCTTTTAAAGGGCGTGTACAACAGAATTGTAAGAGATTTCACAAAAAAACCATTGGCATTTAAACTCACCACATATGTGGATGTTCCTCCCGGCTCTGGACTTGGCTCTTCTTCTACGCTTATTGTTGCAATATTGAGCGCTTTTGCCGAATGGCTAAATCTCCCCTTAGGCGAATATGATGTGTCTCATCTCGCTTATGAAATAGAAAGAATAGATATCGGCATGGCGGGCGGAAAGCAGGATCATTACGCGGCAACATTCGGCGGTTTCAACTTTATGGAATTTTACGACAATGGCAAGGTTATAGTAAATCCTTTGCGCATTAAACAAAAATATATAAACGAGCTTGAAAACAATATACTGCTCTTTTATACCGGAACATCAAGGCTGTCTTCCAAAATAATCGCAAAC
This sequence comes from bacterium, assembly GCA_021831025.1. Lineage (GTDB taxonomy): Bacteria > SZUA-79 > SZUA-79 > Acidulodesulfobacterales > Acidulodesulfobacteraceae > Acidulodesulfobacterium. The sequence continues at coordinate 42,827 of JAKBNN010000001.1, forward strand.
CAGATAAAAAATGTAAACGACAAAAATAAAAAATCCATAGAAGCTATGCATAAGCTTAAAGAGCAGGCGATATTGATGAAAGAAGCCATCCTTAAAGGCAATCTAAACGAACTTGGGGAGATATTGGATTTTGGGTGGAAATACAAGAAAAAAATGACGGATGAAATAACAAATCCCGTTATAGACGAAATATACCAAGCCGCGAAAAAGGCCGGCGCCTTGGGCGGAAAATTATCCGGAGCCGGAGGCGGCGGGTTTATAATGCTTTACTGCCCCCAAAATGCGCGATACGATGTGATAAATGCGCTTCAAAGGTTTCAAGGAGAATTTAGAAGATTTCTTTTTTTTAATCACGGAGTATTAAGCTGGAAAATTCAATAAAAGTGACCGCCGTTAGATTCTACCCTTACTAAATTTAATAATATGTCAAATATAATTAATATACCCGAAAAAGCATTAATCCTTGCCGGCGGTCTCGGCACAAGGCTTAGAAGCGTTATTAACGACATCCCTAAGCCTATGGCCGATATCAACGGAAAACCTTTTTTATCTTATTTATTCGATTATATTTTAAATCAGGGCGCGGGCATCAAAGAGTTGATTCTATCGGTTGGTTATAAGCACGAGCGCATAATAAATTATTACGGAAATAAATACGGGATTTTAAGCCTGGAATACGTAATAGAGGATAAGCCGCTCGGCACGGGCGGCGCTATAAAAAATGCAATAAATAAATTTGGCGGGGATAATGAAATACTAATATTGAACGGGGACACTTTTTTTAATATCGATATTAAAAAACTATACGAATTTCATAGAAATAAAAACTCCGATTTAACGATTGCCCTTAAAAAAATGGAAAAATCAGACAGGTACGGTTTTATAGAAATAGACATAACCGGCAAAATTATGAAGTTCCTCGAAAAAGGTCATGGCCATGTTATGTCGGGCTTTATCAATGGGGGAATTTATATTTTAAATAAATCTTTTTTAGATAATATAGATAATATAGAAAATCCTTATCCTTTTTCTTTCGAGAAAGATATTATAGAAAAATATTATAACTACGGCAAATTCTACGGCATTAATTTTAACGACTGTTTCATAGATATTGGAGTGCCTGAAGATTACGAACGGGCTAAGGCTATTCTTATATAATGCACCCATAAATTTAGACCAGTGCATTAAAAGTATATTAAAAAGTAAATTTGATGAAAATTTCGAAATAATAATAATTGATGATCAATCCGAAGATGCAACTAAAATCTATGATAA
>JAKBNN010000072.1 GCA_021831025.1 bacterium
CATACTTGATCGCTGCATTTTCGGGAACCGATAAATCGATTTGATTTTTCCCTATCAGCTCTTTAAGGGCGGCAAAAAGCCTAACTTTTACATTTATCATATATTAAACCCGCTGTATAATTAAAGATATAAGAAAATTTAAAAATATGGGATAATTATGGGAGATGTTTTGAAATTTCATAATGAAGATGGCCTATTTCGCTGAGTATTATCCTGTCTATAGCTAATTTTACAGCGCTTAAAGATCCCGGGATAGAAAAAATAATTTTATCATTGTAAATCCCTGCAGACGCTCTTGACATTATAGCAGAGGGCCCAATTTCATTATAGCTTAGGCTCCTGAATAATTCTCCAAAACCGTATAGTTCTTTATCATACAGGTCTCTTAAGGTTTCATAGGTTATATCTTTAAAAGAAACGCCTGTTCCGCCGTTTATTATTACGGCATCTACCGCAGGTTTTGCACCTTCCTTGCAAATTTCCACAATAAGGTTTTCCAATAAGTCTTTATCGTCTTTTAAAATCTTATATCCCGAAACCTTGTGCGAAACCGATAAAAGTCTTTCTTTTATATAATCCCCGCTCTCGTCGCTGCTTCCTGTCCTTGTATCGCTTAAAGTTATAACATATACGCTCAGCAATTTTTTAGCTTTTATATTATTTTTATGCTCCAGATGTCCCATAATAATTGAATTTTAAACTATTACGAAAAAAAAGTCAATTAAGCAAAAATGCCGAAAAGTGAGGATTTTTCCACCTTTCGGCATTCATAGTTATTTTAAGATTTCTTTGTATTCTATATGAGCCTATTAATACATTCCGCCCATTCCGCCAGGCATTCCGCCGCCGGGCATGCCGCCTTTTTCCTTTTCTTCAGGCTTATCGGCAATCATAGCTTCGGTCGTAAGCATAAGGGATGCAACGCTTGCGGCGTTTTGAAGGGCAGTCCTTTCAACCTTTGTCGGGTCGATAATGCCGGCCTTAATCAAATCTTCATATACATCTTTTGCCGCATTATAACCAAAAGCGCCTTCGTTGTTAAGAACCTTTTCTATGACTATCGAGCCTTCTACGCCGGCATTTTCCGAAATCATCCTTAAAGGCTCCTGAATTGCCCTTTTGATTATCTTGATACCCGCATCTTCGTCATGGTCCGCTCCTTTTAATTTATCTATCACCTTTGATGCTCTTAAAAGCGCGACGCCTCCTCCGGGAACAATACCCTCTTCGACTGCAGCCCTGGTGGCGTGGAGGGCGTCTTCGACTCTGGCTTTCTTTTCTTTCATTTCGGTTTCCGTTGCGGCGCCGACATTGATGACGGCAACGCCGCCTATTAATTTTGCAAGTCTTTCCTGCAACTTTTCTTTATCATAATCCGATGTGGATTCCTCTACCTGCGTCCTAATCTGTTTAACCCTTTTTTCGATGTCGGTCTTTGAGCCTGCGCCGTCTATTACGGTAGTATTATCTTTATCGATGGTAATTCTTTTCGCGCGGCCAAGGTCCTTAAGGGTAATGGATTCAAGTTTAACTCCTATATCTTCGGAGATTACCTGTCCGCCGGTTAGCACCGCTAAATCTTCGAGCATAGCCTTTCTTCTGTCGCCGAAACCAGGTGCCTTGACGGCGCAGCAGTTTAATGTGCCCCTTAATTTATTTACGACAAGCGTTGCAAGGGCTTCTCCTTCAACATCCTCCGAAATTATAATAAACGGGCGTCCCGCTTTCGCAATCTGTTCCAAAATTGGAAGCAAATCCTTCATTGCGGAGATCTTCTTTTCATTAATCAAAATATAAGGGTCGTCCAGAACACATTCCATTCTTTCCGAGTCGGTGACAAAATACGGAGATAAATAACCTCTGTCGAACTGCATTCCTTCGACTACTTCAAGCGTCGTTTCCATGCTTTTTGCCTCTTCGACGGTTATAACCCCCTCTTTCCCAACCTTATCCATTGCCTCGGCAATAATCGAACCGATTGTCTCATCGTTGTTTGCCGAAATTGTTCCTACCTGCGCTATTTCTTTTTGGTCCTGTATGGGTTTGGAAATAACTTTAAGCTCTTTGACAATCGATTCGACCGCCTTATCGATTCCTCTTTTAACGGATATCGGGCTTGCCCCGGCCGTAACAAGTTTAACCCCTTCTCTATAAATAGCTTGGGCCAAAACCGTAGCTGTGGTTGTTCCGTCTCCGGCGGTATCGGATGTCTTGGAAGCGACTTCTTTTACCATCTGAGCGCCCATATTTTGAAACCTGTTCGATAACTCAATCTCTTTTGCAACGGTAACACCGTCTTTTGTGATTGTGGGAGAGCCGAAAGATTTTTCTATAACGACATTTCTGCCCTTCGGTCCAAGCGTTACCTTTACCGCGTCTGCAAGAACATTGACGCCTGCAAGAATTTCAGCTCTTGCCTCTGATGAAAACTTCAATTCTTTTGCCATAATTATTTTATTCCTCCGAATTTAAATTTTTAAATAATACTTTTAAATCTTAATTATTTTTATTTTTCGACAATAGCTAAAACATCGTCTTCTTTCATAATAAGGTATTCCTTATCATCGATTTTTACATCATTGCCCGAATATTTGGCAAATAAAACAATATCCCCGACCTTGACATCCATCGGGACCTTTTTCCCGTCCTCGGTAATTCTGCCGCCGCCGGCAGCTACGACCTTGCCCTGCATCGGTTTTTCCTTTGCAGAATCGGGAATTATAATCCCTCCTTTTGTTTTTTCTTCTTCCTGAAGTCTTTCGACTAAAATCCTGTCCTGTAACGGTTTAACTTTCATAAATAACTTCTCCTTATTAGTTTATTAATTTTTAATTTTTTTATACTATTATTAACTATTAAAAAAATTAATTAAAATTAAGCGCCGGTTACCGAATAATGTATTTACAAATGTATTTACAAATTTGAATCGATATGTTAATTTTAGCACTTAAACCCGTTAAGTGCTAATTGTTTTAATAATACACTTATGCTCTTAAAAAGACAATATCATAAATTTATCGAATTTTATATATAATCTATCAAATTTTTAAAAATAAATCAATATATTTTTACTTTTTTTTAATTTTCTCAATATTTTTAAAATTTACATTAAATTTTAAGATTTTAAGATTTTTAATTTTTAAATAACTAATCGCGGGCTGCGGACATAAAGCCTTTTTCCGCAAGACGGGAAAGGGGGAAGATGTATTTATTAAAGAATACAAATGTAGTATAATGCAAAAGAGGGCGGATAATGCAAAATTCTATCGTAGCGGTAAAAAATCTAACCAAGGCTTTTAATAATTTTATAGCACTTAACAATATTACATTTAATATAAAATCAGGAGATTTTTTCGGGTTAATAGGTCCGAACGGCGCCGGGAAATCAACCCTTTTAAAAATACTTTATAATCTTGTGATACCTACCTCCGGCTCTGTCTATATTAAAGGTTTAAACCTTAAATATGACTATAAAAAAATTAAGTATAATCTCGGCATCGTTCCTCAAGATGATAATTTGGACGAGGATTTGAACGTTTTTGAAAACATGATTATATATTCCATGTATTTTGGTATTCCAAGAAAGGAGTCGATGAGAAGATCTGACGAACTTTTGAATTTTTTTAATTTAACCGAAAAGAAATATTCAAAGGCGGCAAATTTATCGGGCGGGCTAAGAAGGCGCCTTATGATAGCAAGGGCTTTGATAAACAACCCGACTTTAATTATGCTGGACGAGCCCACAGCCGGCCTTGACCCTGAATACAGGCAGAATATCTGGAACAAGCTGCAGCTTTTAAATAAAAACGGCGTTACCGTGTTGATGTCCACGCATTATATGGAAGAAGCTGAAAGGCTTTTTAAAAATATGATTATCTTAAATCATGGAAATATAGTCTTGAGCGGAGGAATAAGCGATATAACCCTAAATAAAAAATCTTTAGAGGAAATTTTTCTCGATATAGCCAAAAAATAAGTGAAATTTATAAAAAAAATAAAGGATATAAATTCCAATTTAAGCCTGAGGTCGTTTACTGTTTTTTACAGGAATTTTATGGTCTGGCTCAGGTACTATAAGCCGGGTATAATAGGCGATGTGCTTGAGCCCCTTTTATATTTAGCGGCGCTCGGGTTTGGCATAGGTAAGTTTATACATCGTATAGACGGCATTTCTTATGTCGAATATATCGTGCCGGGAATAATCGCCTCGTCGTCTATGTATGCGGCGGCATTCGAATCGACATTCGGGGCATATACGCGAATGGTTACAAATGGAATATACGAAGCCATTCTTCTCACTCCCGTCGGTATCGAGGATATTGTTCTGGGCGAGATTTTTTGGGGAACCGCCAAGGCGTTTATGAGCGGCATAGCGGTTTTAATGGTCGGGATAATTTTTGGCTGGGTAATATCCCCTCTTGCTTTATTTATTCCGATTATAATATTGTTAAATGGCATCCTGTTTTCATCTTTATCGCTTTTAATAACATCATTTTCACCGTCTTACGATTTTTTTTCGTACTATTTTACTATCGCTATATCGACAATGTTTCTTTTTTCGGGAGTATTTTATCCCGTTTCGTCTCTTCCTTATTTTGTAAAATATTTCGTTTATCTTATGCCGCTTTATTATACCGCCCACATAATGAGATTGCTTGACGAAGGCAAACTTTATCCCGTAATTTTTGTTTATTTTATAATTATAATATTGTTTATACTCTTATTTTTTTATTCTTCCGTTTTTTTTATCAGAAAAAGGGTAATAAAATAGAACCGGTAATTTTACAAGCGGGGCAAGGTTATGCCGGCCTGCGCCTGGTATTTGCCTTTTTTGTCCTTATAAGATACCCGCGGCTCTTCCCCTTCGAAAAAAAGAACCTGCGCTATCCCTTCATTGGCGTATATCTTTGCGGGAAGAGGCGTAGTATTAGAAATTTCGAGGGTAACATATCCCTCCCATTCGGGTTCGAACGGCGTAACATTAACCACTATTCCGCATCTTGCATAGGTTGATTTTCCGAGACAGATGGTTACGACATTTCTCGGAATCTTAAAATATTCGACCGACCTCCCCAGAGCAAAGGAATTTGGCGGGATAATGCATTCATCCGCCACAAGGTCTATAAACGATTTAGTGCTGAATTTTTTTGGATCTACTATACAGCTGTTTATGTTGGTAAATATCTTAAATTCGTTCGATATTCTTAAATCATAACCGTAAGAAGACACACCGTACGATATGACGCCGTCCCTTATCTGAGAGTTTTCGTACGGGCTTATCATGCCCGCTTCCTTAGCCATTTTTTCTATCCACTTGTCATTTTTAATCATTTTTTAAAACCGTTATAAATTAAAAGATATTATATATTTGACAATTTCATCGACATCGTCTAAAACCTTAATTATCTCAAAGTCCTTCTCGGATATGTAGGAATTGCGGAGAGCATTGCTTTTAATCCAGTCAATCAGGCCGCTCCAGTAATTCGAGCCGTATAAAATTACGGGAAAGGGCTTCGTTTTATTTGTTTGGATTAATTCCACCGTTTCGAAAAGTTCGTCGAGCGTCCCGAATCCTCCCGGCATCATAATATAAGCGGAGGCATATCTTACCAGCATAACCTTTCTTACAAAAAAATACCTGAACTCAAGGGTAACATCCGCAAATTTATTAATCGTCTGTTCTTTTGGAAGTTTAATATTGAGTCCGACGGAACTAACATTTAAATTATGCTGTTCTTTCGCCTCCCTGCATCCCCTGTTTGCGGCCTCCATAACGCCGGGTCCGCCGCCGGAGATCACGGAAAACCCCCTCAAGGCTAACTTATAGGCGATTTCTTTCGTCTTTTGGTAAACATCGCTATTTTCCCCGACTCTGGCGCTTCCGTAAATAGTTATCGCCGGGGTCAGAGTCGGCAGGATATCGAATCCATCGACAAATTCCCCCATGATTCGAAATAAACGCCATGGCTCGGTTTTATTTAACGCGTTTAATTCATAACGAGATCCATAACCCTGAATATCCTCTCTTCCGATTGGCATAGTTAAACTAAATAAGATTCAATATTTTAATGAATAGTTTGAACGCTGGATTCCCGCCTACGCGGGAATGACTTAAAAGCTCCTTTAAGATTTTAACGAATAGTTTTAAAGCCCTTTCCCTTTATTAAAGATTAAAATTTCCAGTCTTTTTTATCCGGGTGCGCTTTTATTCCTTTTGACTTTAGCTCGTCTTTCGTTTCTTTATGATTTTCGTCGGGAATACAGCAATCGACCGGGCAAACCGAAGCGCATTGCTGGGTGTCAAAATAGCCGTAACATTCGGTGCAAAGATTGGGGTCTATAATATATAGATCCCCTTCGGTAATTGCGTTATTAGGGCATTCTGGAATACAGACGCCGCATGCGATACATTCATCGGTAATAATAAAAGCCATAACAACCTCCTAAAATTAGCGTAGTTTTTGTTTATTTAAAATTAATTTGAATTATATTTAACTTAAACGGCTTCCCGCCCCTTTAAAAGCCTTGAGGCCTAAATATGAGGAGTTTGGGCCTAATTCTTCCTCTATCTGTAAGAGCCTGTTATACTTTGCCACCCTTTCCGAACGGGCGGGGGCGCCTGCTTTAATTAACCCTGAGTTTACCGCAACGGATAAATCGGCAATAAATGTATCTTCTGTTTCTCCCGAACGGTGGGATATTACGGCGCTCATATTATTTTTTTGGGTTAACTCTACGGCATCTAATGTCTGAGACAATGAACCTATCTGATTAAGTTTTATTAAAACGGAATTAATTGAATGCGAGCAGGCGGCTTGTATTATACGGTTCGGATTTGTAACAGTCAAATCGTCGCCGACTATCTGAACTTTGTCGCCGATTTCTTTGAGTAATAGCGAAAAGCCGTTAAAATCATCCTGCGCCATACCGTCCTCTATGGATATAATAGGAAATCTTTCTACATATCCGGCATACATTGCAACCATCTCGTCCGCTTCTAAGGTTGTCTTTTTCCCCGCCTCTTTAAGGACATACTTTCCATTAGCGTAGAACTCGCTTGCCGCAGGATCGAGGGCAATAAAAATATCTTTTCCGGGTTGATACCTCGCCTTTTCTATTGCTTCCATTATTAAAACTATTGCTTCCATATTATTTTGAAGGTGCGGCGCGAATCCGCCTTCATCGCCGACGCTTGTCGGCATATTTTTGTCGTCCAATACTTTTTTTAACTTTTGATAAACCTCCGCTCCCATCCTTAATGCTTCTTCAAAAGATTTTGCGCCGGCCGGAACAATCATAAATTCTTGAAAATCGAGCATATTGTTTGCATGCTTGCCGCCGTTCAATATATTCATCATGGGGACGGGTAAAACATGCGCATTAACACCGCCCAAATACCGATAAATCGGAATCTCGAGTTCGTTTGCCGAAGCAGCGGCCGTTGCCAGAGATACGGCTAAAATTGCATTGGCCCCCAGATTCGATTTATTTTGAGTGCCGTCCAGATTTATCATTATATCATCCACGAGCCTCTGCGAATAGCTGTCTATCCCGTTTAAAGATTTGGCTATAATATCATTAATTCCTTCTATTGCGGAATTTACCGATTTTCCGCCGTAAATCGAATTGTCGTTATCCCTTTTTTCATAAGCCTCGTATTCTCCGGTAGATGCCCCGGACGGAGCGCAAGCAACACCGCTTACGCCGCTCTCTAAGGAAACCTTTACGCTGATAGTCGGATTTCCTCTTGAATCCAAAATCTGCCTGCCTTTTACATCAACAATCTCGCTCATTACCTTTAAACCTCAAATGTATTAGAATTTATTAGATTTAATTATCGGCTATAATTTTAATAAATAGCGTCGGTATTATACCATTTTTTTGCATTTTAAAAATAGAAATTTTTTTCCTTCCTTTTAAAAATTGTAGGTTTCCTCTTTTGTTTTATTTATCAGCATGCCGGTTTTCTTCTTATCCCTGCTTTCGGCATAAATTCTCAGAAGGGGTTCCGTCCCGGACGGCCGCACTAAAAGCCATGAACCGTCAATGTATTCGAATTTGAACCCGTCTATAAAATTAGTGGAAATTATATCTTTTTCAAAAGGTATTTTAAAACTGCCGTTTTTTAAACTTTCGATTAAAAGTTCTTTCTTTCCCTCCTCTAAATGTAAATCTTCCCTTTTATATGTATATGGATAAGGTCCGTTAAAGATATCGGTTAGAAGTTCATTCAAGTTTTTTCGGCGGACAAGCATAATCTTAAGTATCATTAATGCGTTAAGTATTCCGTCTCTTTCCGGCAAGTGCGAGGTTATTCCGATTCCTCCCGATTCCTCCCCGCCCATAAACACGCCTTTATCTTTTTCTATCATAAGCGCTGCTATGTTTTTGAACCCTACCTGCACCTCGAACAATTTCAAGTTATATTTCTTACAAATATTATCTATGGATTTAGATACGGAAACCGTTTTAACCACACTTCCGGAATACCCTTCTTCGATAAGAAAATTTAAAATGACGGAAAAAATCTTATGGGAATCGATAAAATTGCCCTCAAAATCTACAGCCCCGATTCTATCGGCATCTCCATCCGTGGCAAAGCCGACCGCAAATTTATTTTTAATACCCTCTTTTTTTAGAAAAGATTTTAATTCGAATAAGTTATTATCAATCGGTTCGGGGTTCAATCCGGGAAACGAAGGATTAACATTATCGTTTATTAAACGGTATTTAATCGAAAATCTTTTTAATATCCCTGACAAATATCCAATTCCGGCGCCGAACATGGGGTCTATTATAATTTCCAGCTTATTTAATAAATCTTTAGATCGATTGTCTATAACCTCACCTATGCCGGTGAAGCCTATTAAGTGTTCGATATACCCTTTTTTAAAATCGGCATATTCGAAATTATTACAAGAATTAAGCATATTTGGATTAATATAATAACTTTTTCCCGGGGTTTCTTTGTTAAAATTGAAACCGTTGGCAATTTTTTCTATTTTTTTGACCTCATGCTCGAGCATAGAACTTCCAAAAGGGCTTTTAAATTTGATGCCGTTAAACATGTACGGGTTATGGCTTGCGGTTATCATTACACCCAGACGGCACATCTTATTTTTGACAAAATAAGATAAAACAGGGGATGGACAAAAATTATCGCTCAATATAACATTTATACCGGCGGAAGCAAGGGCGGCGGCGGCCGTAATTGCAAATTCTTTCGATAAAAATCTTGTATCATATCCTATCGCAACGGCATTTAATAAATTTTTACTATTTTTACCGTGAGCGGTCTTTTGTTCGCCGGCGCCCGCTATTGAATTTTCTTTTAGATATCTGCCCAGCGACAAACTTATATGGTTAACAACTTCGAATGTAAAGCTATCCCCTATAATACCCCTAAAGCCGTCTGTGCCAAAGTTAATCGATATTGGAACCGAGATCATTTTGCTTAGAATATTATGCTATATTTTTGTTCTGATAAAATTGGGTAGAACAACATAGAGGAATTATTTATATTAAAGTATTATTTTCCGCAATAAGAATATCGTCATCACCTAAATATTCGCCGCTTTGTATTTCCAATAACACTAAATTAATAACCCCCTGGTTCTCGATGCTGTGCAAAGAAAGTTTTGGAATACTGATGAATTCGTTGGCAAGTAAATTTGATGATCCGGATTCGGTAGAGATGATAGCGGCGCCATTTAAAACATATATAAATTCATTTTTATGAAAGTGCTTATGGAGCTGCACTACGTTTTTTGGCAATATCTCTATTCTGCAAATTTTATAGTTTTTCCCTTCCCCTAGAAGAAAAATATTGTCTTGCAAAATTATCCCGTCTTTATTATTTTTTGCACTTAAGAACGGCTCTTCGGGGATATCTTGTGAATCTCTTATTTTAATGGTATAATCGATATTATCGGTATCTTTAGCGTAAAAATGGCCGTTATTTCGAAGCGCTTGCGAGGATCTCATCTGATCTATTTTTGAAACAAACTGGTCATCGTTTTCATTCATAATAAAAATTTTAAATAATATCGGACTAAAATGCAAGAGATATTTAATTAATTTTATCTTTTATCCTTAATCGTATTTTTCATTTCTTCGTACTGTTCTTTGGTTATTTCTCCGTTGGCATATCTTTTTTTAAGGATAGAAAGCGCCTCGGTGTCAGCAGTATCTTCATAAAAATGTCCTTTGTAATGCCTTTCTTTTATTATCCATTTTATGAAATAAATAAAAAAAATTATGGGAAAAAACAAAAATATAAGCATTGATATAAACATCCATATTATACCGACAATACCATACCCGATTCCCATCATCGGCCATGGTCCACCATATCCCATACCCCAAATCATAATATCGCCTCCATGTAAATTTCAAAAGTTAACAATGTAAGTTCCACAAGTTATTTAGACTATCTTACTTAATTTTTTCTTATTTTACCATATTTTTAAAAAAATAAAAATACAAAATATATTTAGACTATGATATAATTAAATTAGAATAGCTTGATATTTACAAAATAAAATGATACTATATTGACAATAGTTAAATTTAGATATCCGGGTATGAATATTAATAAGATGTTAAGGGCAAGAAAAATTCCGGTTCAGACAAGATCCGTAGCCGGTTATTTTTACAGTTTTAAAAATAAAAGAAATATAGACTTCGAATCCCAGCTCGAAAAAAAGTTCTATTTAACCTTTGAATTTGATGACAAAATAGAACAATATCAAGAGCAGCCGGTAAAAATCGATACCGTATTAAACGGCAGGAAAATATCCTATTTCCCCGACTGCATCGTTTATTTCAAGCCGGAATTGCAACGGAAACCGTTGCTGGTAGAGATAAAATACGCAAAAGAAATAAAGGAAAAGAAGGAAAAAATAATAAATAAAATTAAAACCGTTTCAAAATATTCCAAAGAAAATGGGTGCTTATTTAAAATATTTACCGATAAAAGATTAGACGAAATTTATATAGACAACATTAAATTCCTATATAGGTATTTCAAAAAGCCTAAATTAAACGGCAGATATGCCGCTTACGAAAATAAAATATTCGAAATTCTGACGGGTTCGGGCGGTATCGCCATAAACGGCTTGCTCGATTATATTGCGGAAAACAATATCGAAAAAATGACGATACTTCCTCTAATCTGGCATTTAACCTGCCGCAAAACATTATTGACCGATCTAAACAAACCGCTTTCTAACTCGTCTTTAATAACTTTAAATAAAGAGGCGATAAATGCTGTCTTTGCGTAAAGGCTCAAAAGTATTATATCGAAACGAAGAATACGAAATTATAAATCCAATCGATTTACAACACTTATTAGGAAGAAATTTAAAAACTTCCGATATAACAAAACTGCCGGTAAGCGGACTTTCGAACCCCGCCTCCGCCGAACCGCCGGCGGTTAATACGCCGGTTGAAAGTATAAGAGAAAAAGATTGGGATATAGCAAAGCAAAGGTTTGAAATAATAAAACCGCTTTTGAAAAGCGGCAAAACGAAAAAAGAGGTAAAGAAAAGGGCGGGCGAAACCGGGGTATCCGTGCCGACTCTATACATATGGATAAATAGGTACTTAAAAACCGGAACGCTTATGTCCTTGGTTCCAAATTATACAAATAAAGGCGGCAAAGGAAAATATAGGCTCGATCCACAGGTAGAATCCGTAATAGACGATTTCATAAAAAAAGAATATCTGACTAAACAAAAAAAATCCGTTATAAAAGTCGCCGAAGATATAAAAATGCACGCTAAACTGGCCGGGTTGCCCGCTCCCTCGACTAATACCATAAGAAACAGAATAAAAATGTTGTCTCCGGCTCAAGTTTATAAAAGCAGAAGAGGCAAAAGCGAATTTTTAAATAACTTCTGCCCCGTCAAGGATTCTTTCGAGGCTAAATTTCCGCTCGAAATTATAGAAATAGACCATACCCCGTTGGATATAATCATAGTGGACGAAATTATGAGAAAGCCCATAGGCAGGCCGTATATAACCTTAGCCGTGGATATTTATAGCAGGATGGTATTCGGTTTTTATATATCGCTTCAGGCGCCGAGCTTTTTTTCCGCCGGGCAGGCTATTTATAAGATCG
>JAKBNN010000013.1 GCA_021831025.1 bacterium
CCAAGGAAGCAAAACGGCACGGGAAGGGCAAGGGCAGGTTCGATAAGGTCTCCTTTATGGAAGGGCGGCGGAACCATTTTTGGTCCAAAAAATGAGAAAAATTATAAAAAGGATATGCCGAAAAAGGCGAGGAAAGCAGCGGTGAAGTCTGCGTTGTCATATCTTTTTAAAGAGGGACGACTAACTTTTATCGAGGATTTTGATATTCCTGAAATTAAAACTAAAGAAATGGTAAAATTTTTTAGTAAATTCGGCATCGAAAAGGGGTTAGTTATATTGTCATCCACTAATATTAACGATAAAATTGTCAAATCAACAAGAAATCTTGCTGATTTTAAAGCAACTAATGTAAATGAAATTAATATTATCGATTTACTTAAGTATAAGAATATATTAATTAGCGTAAAAGCCAATGAAGAATTAGAGAGGAATCTTGCGATATGAAAGAATTATATGCCGTTATTGAAAAGGCGCTGCTCTCCGAAAAAAGTCTGGGGATAAGAGAAACAAATAGCACCTATGTTTTTAATGTTAATAAAAAGGCAAATAAAAAAGATATTAAAGATATGGTGGAAAAATATTTTAATGTGAAAGTAGAAAATGTTCATACCCTGATTAACAGGGGTAAATATAGGCGGGTTGGAAAATATACCGGTAAATTATCAAATTTTAAAAAGGCTTATGTTAAACTTAAAGACGGCCAAAGAATTTCTGCATTAGAGGCTTAATCGGGAGACAATAGGAATGCAATTAAAAAAATATAAACCTACATCCAGCGGAAGAAGATTTCAAACCGTTTCAGATTTTTCTGAAATTACGCGGGATTATCCAGAAAAGAAACTGTTATCCAAATATAAGAAAAATTCAGGAAGAAACAATAATGGAAGGATAACGACCCGCCACCAGGGCGGCGGCCATAAAAAGAGATACAGGATTATCGATTTTAAAAGGGATAAGAGAGATATTCCGGCGCGTGTCGCAGAAATAGAGTACGATCCTAATAGGTCTGCAAGGATTGCCCTTTTAAATTATATCGACGGTGAAAAAAGGTATATATTATGTCCCGACGGATTAAAAAAGGGGGATAGCGTTATATCATCGGAAAAGGCGGATATACAACCGGGAAACTGTCTTCCTTTGCACAATATTCCTGTCGGCACGATGATTCATAATGTTGAATTAAAGCCTAATTCAGGAGGGAAACTTGTCAGAAGCGCGGGCGCTTATGCCGAGCTTCTGGGAAAAGACGGCGGATATGCTCAAATTAAAATGCCGTCAGGCGAGTTCAGGCGAGTTCTCGAGGGATGTTGCGCTACAATAGGCCAAATCGGAAATATAGACCATGAGAATATTAGTATCGGGAAAGCAGGCAGGTCAAGATGGTTAGGAATTAGGCCGTCTGTTAGAGGCGTTGCTATGAATCCGATCGATCATCCGCACGGCGGAGGAGAGGGAAAGACTTCCGGCGGGCGTCATCCGGTTACCCCGTGGGGTGTTCCTACTAAAGGTTTTAAAACAAGAAAAAACAAGAGAACATCAAAATACATAATATCGAGAAGAAAAGTTAAATAAAATTTATTAAAGGAGAGTTTGATTTTGGCCAGATCGATTAAAAAGGGACCTTTCGCCGATGAATCGCTTATGGAAAAGGTGGAAAAGGCATTCGAGACTAACGATAAAAAAATTATAAAAACCTGGTCTAGAAGATCTACTATTTTGCCATCTATGGTTGGATTTACATTTGCCGTTCATAACGGTAAAAAATTTATTCCCGTATTTGTCAGCGAAAATATGGTTGGGCATAAGCTTGGCGAATTTTCGCCGACCAGAACTTTTACCATGCATTCAGGGGATAGAAAAGCCAAGGTTAAATCCAGCGGTCGTCCTGCTGCAAAATAAACATAAAGGGGTTAAAGATGGAGTTTAAAGCTGAAGCAAAATACATTAAGGTTTCTCCTCAGAAGGCCAGACTTGTGGTTGACCTGATACGAGGGAAGAAGGTCTATGACGCTCTTAATATACTTAAGTTTACAAAAAAAAAATCGTCGCTTACCGTATATAAGCTCTTAAAATCAGCGTTAGCAAATGCTTCAAGTACAGGAAGGGTTGATATAGATAACCTGATTATTTCTAAAATTAGCGTCGATATGTCGTTTTCTCTTAAAAGGTTAATGCCGAAAGCTATGGGAAGAGGCGCTACAATTAAGAAGCGTATGAGTAACATTAAAATAGTTCTTGCGGAAATTTAAAATCGGAGGTTAATTTTGGGGCAGAAAGTAAATCCAACTGGATTAAGAATAGGAATCAATCAATCCTGGAATTCGATATGGTATAGTGATCGCAATTACTCTACTTTTTTGCATGAGGATTTAAAAATCAGGGATTTCTTAAAGAAAAAACTTTACTCGGCGGGAATATCTAAAATTAATATCAGCAGAAAGGCCGAAAAATTAATTATCGATATATATACTGCCAGACCGGGGATAATATACGGGAAAAAGGGTTCCTCCGAATTTGAAAATTTAAAAACAGAGCTTGCAAGGCTTATTAAAATTAAAAATAAAGACGTCAATATAAACATAATAGAGGTAAAGAAGCCTGAAATTGATGCTACCTTAGTAGCGGAAGGCATTGCTTCCCAGCTGGAAAAAAGAATAGCATTCAAGAGGGCGATGAAAAAAAGTGTTTCAATGGCGTTGAAAAGCGGCGCGAAAGGTATTAAAATTACCTGCGGCGGCAGGCTTGCCGGGGCTGAAATTGCCCGAGCCGAATGGTATCGCGAAGGCAGAGTTCCGCTGCATACCCTCAGGGCGGATATCAACTATGGTACGGCGGAAGCCAATACGACATACGGAAAAATCGGCATTAAAGTGTGGATATATAAAGGAGACGTTCTTTAATTTTATAATTAATAGAAATAATAGAAAAAGCCAAAGGTGAATAAATATGTTAATGCCAGCTAAGACTAAATATAAAAAGCAGATGAAGGGAAGGATGAAAGGAAAAGCCTCGAGAGGCAATACTCTTGCCTTCGGTGATTTCGGACTCAAGGTTATAGAATGCGGATATATAACTTCAAAACAAATTGAAGCCGCGAGAATTGCGATGACAAGGTTTGTTAAAAGAGGCGGTAAAATTTGGATAAGAATATTTCCCGATAAACCGATTACCAAAAAACCCGCTGAGACCAGAATGGGTAAAGGAAAAGGCAGCGTTGAGGAATGGGTGTGCGTTGCCAGGCCGGGATTAGTTTTGTATGAAATGGAAGGAATATCTAAAGAGATTGCCCGGGAGGCTCTAAGGCTGGCATCTCATAAATTACCGCTTAAGACGATATTTATAGAAAGGGGAGAGTTTTAATATATGGAATATAATGAACTTAAAGCGATGAATGATGATGAACTTTTAGTTAAAGAAACCGATTTTAGAAAGGAAATTTTTAACTTGACTATCCAAAAATCTACAGGCTCTTTAGAAAATCCCAAAAGGATTAAAGCGGTTAAAAAAGATATTGCCCGTATAAAAACGATTTTAAATGAAAGAGGCGGGAGGCAATTATGAAAAAAACCTATATAGGCATTGTGACTTCCGACAAAATGGATAAAACGATTGTTGCCGTAGTTTCTAATATCGTGAAACATCCTTTATACAAGAAATATGTAAAAAAGAATAAGAAATTTAAGGTTCATGATGAAAAAAATACTGCAAAAATCGGGGATAAAGTTTTATTTATTGAAACGCGCCCGTTATCCAAAGAGAAAAGGTGGAATTTAAAAAAGATTCTTGAAAAACAGGCAAATTAAGATAAATTAAACGAGGGGCTATAATAATGATTCAAATGCAAACAATATTAGGATCTGCCGACAACTCGGGGGCGAAGAAACTCATGTGCATTAAAGTCCTCGGCGGATCAAAGCGTAAATATGCCGAAATTGGAGACATAATAGTTGTTTCCATAAAAGAAGCAATTCCTAATTCAAAGGTTAAAAAAGGCGATGTTTCTAAAGCGGTAATTGTAAGAACCGTAAAAGAAATAAAACGCCCTGACGGAAGTTACATAAGATTCGATAACAATTCGGCAGTTTTGATAAACACTCAGAATGAACCCATAGGAACGCGTATTTTTGGACCCGTTGCAAGGGAACTGAGAGCAAAAAAATTTATGAGAATTATCTCATTAGCGCCAGAGGTTTTATAATATGACTATAAGATTAAAAAAGAACGACAGCGTTATGGTTTTAGCAGGAAAAGAAAAGGGTAAGGTCGGTAAAATCATTCGTATCGATAAGGATGATAACAGGGTTTATATCGAAAAGATTAATATGATTAAAAGGCATATAAAACCGAGAAGCGCCCAAGAACCCGGGGGCATTATAGACAAAGAAGCCGGATTAGATATTTCAAATATCGGGCTTTATTGTTCAAAATGCAAAAAACCCGTCAGGTTTTCTGTAAAAGTTAATGAGAATAATAAGAAGATTAGAATTTGTAAAAAGTGCGGTTCTGAAGTTTAATTCTGGAGGATTTAAAATTGGCTTCGAGATATAAAGAATTTTATAAAAATGAGGTTGCACCTAAGTTAATGGAAGAAACAGGTTATAAAAATGTTCACCAGATACCTAAATTGTCAAAAATCGTCATTAATATGGGTCTTGGGGAAGCAACATCAAATTCAAAGATTATTGAGCAATCCATAACGGAACTTGCTAAAATATCGGGCCAGAAGCCCGTGGTCGCAAAGGCGAAAAAATCTATTGCAGCTTTCAAATTAAAGGAAAATCAGGAGATAGGGTGCTTTGTTACCTTAAGAAATGAAAGGATGTATGACTTTTTCGACAAACTTATCAACATAGCTCTTCCGAGGGTTAGGGATTTTAAAGGCCTGTCGAAGAAGTCTTTTGACGGCTATGGGAATTATACGTTTGGGGTTAAGGAACAGGTGATATTTCCGGAAATAAGCTATGAACTTATCGACAAGATTAAGGGAATGAATATAACGATAGTAACGACTGCAAAAAATAATGATGACGGATATAAACTTTTAAAAGGGTTTAATTTTCCTTTTAGAAATTAGGAGACAAAATATATGGCAAAAAAGTCTATGATTATTAAAGCGATCAGGAAGCCAAAGTTTAAAGTTCGCGCGCACAACAGGTGTCCGATATGCGGGAGACCGAGAGGATACTACCGGAAGTTCGATATGTGCAGAATATGTTTTAGAACTTTGTCGAGCAAGGGACTCATTCCCGGTGTCACAAAATCTAGTTGGTAGCAGATAGTTTAATTTATTTAAATGTATTTAATGAGGATGAATAAAATATGACATATCCAATATCTGATATGATTATAAGAATTAAAAATGCATACAAAGCGGGTAAGGAAAGGGTAAATTTACCATATTCCGGAATCAAAGAGAATATATGCGTCATTCTTAAAAGAGAGGGCTTTATCGATGATTATGCAATAAATAATATAAAAGACGGCGCTTTTAAAAACATAGAAATTAAGCTGAGTTATTTTGAAAATAAAAAATCCACCATCATCGATATTAAAGTTACAAGCACTCCAGGGTTAAGATTTTACAAAAGGGCCTTGAATATTAAGTCATATAAAAACGGCTTAGGTATGGAAGTATTTTCAACCTCTGCAGGAATTTTGTCGGATGTCGAATGCAGGGAAAAAAATATCGGCGGACTATCGCTGCTGAAAGTTTTTTAACAAGATAAAAAAATTAAATAAGGTGTCGGCAAAATGTCTAGAATAGGTAAAAAAGCTATCGAGATTCCCAAAAATGTTTCCGCGGGCATTGCGGGTAATTTATTTACATGTACGGGACCTTTGGGGAAATTAACAAAAAAACTTCCCGAAGGCGTAATAGTAAAAATAGACGGGTCAAGTATATCCGTGGCATTAAAGGATGACAACCGCGATTTCGAAAAATATACGGGCTTAACAAGAACAATCATTGCAAATTCTATTAACGGCGTTGTTAACGGATTTACAAAGGAGCTGGAAATTGTCGGAGTCGGATATAGGGCGGAAATTAAGAGTAAAAATTTGTCTTTAAATTTGGGGTTTTCGCATCCGATAAGTTTTATAATTCCGGAAGGGATAGGCATAAGCGTTGAAAAAAATACCTTATTGAAAATTTCCGGCTACGATAAGGAGCTTGTGGGATTTGTTGCTTCAAGGATTCGGGGTTTAAGAAAGCCGGAGCCTTATAAGGGGAAAGGCATTAAGTATTCAAGCGAAATTATTAAAAGAAAGGTTGGCAAGGCTTCAGGAAAATAAATAAATAGGAAAATAAAGGAATATTCTATGAAAGGTAAAAGTGAAAAAAGATCCCGTAGAAAGGCGCATATAAATAAGGTTTTAAAAAATAGTACAAAACCGAGGTTATGCGTTTTTAAAAGTTTAAACAATATATATGTGCAGGTGTTTTCGCCTGACAATAAAGTCCTTGCACAGGTTTCGTCGCTTTCAAAAGAATTAAAAGGTAAAATTAAAGGTCATGCGGGAAATATACCGGCCGCAAAAATTGTAGGAAGTGAAATAGCCGCATTATGCGTGCAAAAATCTATAACAGAGGTTGCATTTGATCGGAACGGCTATATTTATCACGGGAGAGTAAAAGCCCTTGCCGATGCCGCGAGAGAAAATGGTTTGAATTTTTAGGAGGGTGATTTGCAAAAATTAAGTGTCGAAGGTTTAAATATTCAGGATAAAGTAATCCATGTTTCCCGGGTTGCCAAGGTTGTCAAGGGAGGGAGAAGGTTCGGCTTTTCCGCGTTAGTCGTCGTCGGCGATCCCGATGCAAATTTTGTCGGAATCGGACTCGGTAAGGCAAAAGAGGTACCGGAAGCGATTCGCAAGGGTTCGGAGCAGGCCAAAAAGAATATGATAAAAGTTAAAGTCCATAAGAACACTATCCCCCATGAGCAGTACGGCAAGGATGGAGCGGGCTATGTGTTTATGAAACCTGCGCCTGAAGGAACAGGTATTATCGCAGGCGGAGCAATGAGAGCAATATTTGAGCTTTCGGGGATTAAGAATGTTTACGCAAAATCTATCGGTTCATCAAATCCTCACAATGTCGCCAATGCCACATTGAAATGTATATCATCGTTTTATTTTAAGGGCGAATTATTGAAAAGAAGAAAGAATAAGTCATTATCGTAAGTAATAATAGAGGAATATAAATAAAATGATAAATTTAAGCGAATTCGGCAAACATAATAACAAAAAAAGAAAGCGATTAGGACGGGGTTCGGGATCAGGGCACGGTCAGACATCGGGAAAAGGCAATAAAGGTCAGAATGCAAGAGCCGGCGGCGGCGTCAGGCCGGGTTTTGAAGGCGGGCAGATGCCGTACATTAGAAGGGTTCCCAAAAGAGGATTCAATAATCCATTAAAGGAACGATATGCCATAGTTAACCTTGATGCCCTGGCAAATCTAAAAGACGGGAATATCGATATAGATGTTTTAAAACAGAACGGAATATTAAAAAAGGGCGAAAAGAGGTTTAAGCTTTTGGGCAGCGGAGAGATTGATAGAAAATTGAATATAGTTTGCAATAAAATCTCGAAAAAAGCAAAGGAAAAGATAGAGAATAATGGTGGAGCCGTAAGGATAATATAATGGCGCAAAGCTTTGAAAATTTAGGGAAAATTCCGGAGTTAAGAAACCGTATTCTTTATACGCTCTTAATGTTCATAGTTTTTAGGATCGGGGTTTATATTACGACCCCAGGTGTTAATCCGGTTGCACTGACGCAATTTTTTCATGCCTCAAACAGTAATCTATTCGGGCTTTTTAATATGTTTACGGGGGGAGCGCTATCCAGATTCTCGATATTTTCCTTAGGTATTATGCCGTATATAAGTTCTTCCATTATATTTCAAATGCTGCCCATGGTTGTTCCTTCGTTAGAAAGACTGCAGAAAGAGGGCGGAGATGCCGGAAGAAAAAAATTTATGCAATATATAAGATATGGGACGGTTATTCTTTCCTTATTTCAGTCTATCGGCATTAGCTACGGCATCGAATTAATGAAAAGCCCCGGCGGAATACCCGTTGTCGGCCACCCGGGGTTAAATTTTATGGTGATATCGGTAATAGCCTTAACTGCCGGTACGGTTTTTGTAATGTGGATAGGAGAAGAGATTTCGGAACACGGAATAGGAAACGGTATATCCCTTATAATATTCGCGGGAATTGTCTCCGCTATACCGGCGGCATTGATAAATACCGTAAAGATAGTTCAAACCGGCGAACTTAATGTGATGCTTATGGTTCTAATTGCCGCAATGATGATTCTTGTAATAGGATTTATTGTTTTTGTGGAGTCTGCCCAAAGAAGAATACCCGTTCAGTATGCTAAAAAAATGGTTGGGAGGAAATTATATTCGGGTCAAAGCAGTTATCTCCCGATAAAGGTTAATACGCCGGGCGTCATCCCTCCTATTTTTGCGATGTCGATACTGCTTTTTCCGGCCACCATTGCAAATTTTATTAAACTTCCCGCTTTCGAGGGAATATCAAGTTATTTAAACCCTGCAGGTTTGGTGTATAATATCCTGTTCGTTGCATTAATTTTTTTCTTTTGTTATTTTTATACCGCAATTACATTTAAAGTCGATGATGTTGCAGATGATTTACGTAAATACGGCGGGAATATTCCGGGAATTAAACCGGGTAAATCCACCGCCCATTACATCGATAAAATTTTAAACAGGGTTACATTTATCGGAGCTATTTATGTTTCGGCAATTTGTTTATTACCCACTATTTTAATTAATAAATTTCATGTCCCGTTTTACTTCGGAGGAACAGGGCTTTTGATAGTAGTGGTTGTGGCGATGGATACCATAGTTCAGATTCAATCGCATTTATTATACAGGAATTATGATAGTTTGCTTAAAAAAGTTTCAAAAAAGAAATAATAATATTCCGATTTTTTAATTAACGGGGTGTGAAAATTAATAATTTCAATTTGAGGTGAAAAATGAAGAGCAGGATTTTTATTTTAATCGGTCCTCCCGGGGCGGGCAAGGGAACTCAGGCTAAAAATATTGCAAATTTAAAGGATTTTGTTCTTATTTCCACCGGCGACCTTTTAAGAGAAAATGTGGAAAAAAAGACCGAACTTGGAATTACCGCGAAATCGTATATGGATAAAGGGGAACTTGTTCCCACCGAATTAGTTGCCCGTATGATAAAAGCCAATATCAAACAGAATATCGGCAGAAACGGGTTTTTATTTGACGGGTTTCCAAGGGATTTAGCGCAGAATGCTCTTTTAAGCGAGATGCTGAAAGAATTTAATCTGGATGTTGACAAGGTAATTTATATAGATGTGAAAGATGAAGCAATTCATGAAAGGCTCACTAACAGGAGGATATGTCCTAAATGTAAAAAGGTTTATCACATGAAGTATAATCCTCCGAAACATGGCGAGTTATGCGACGATTGCAATGTATCTCTTATCATAAGAGACGACGACAAAATAGATGTAATTAAGAAAAGATTGGAAGTTTACCACAAATCGACCCAACCGTTAGTCGATTATTTTGAGAAGAGCGGCAGAATTACTAAAATTAATGGTGAAAGAACGCCTAAAGAAGTTGAGGGTGAGATTATTTCGAATATATAAGTATTAAATGATAAACCTTAAAAGCGAAGTTGATATCGAAGGAATAAGGAATGCAGGGATAATTGTCAGAAAAGTGCTTAATGAACTATCAAGCATTACTAAGCCGGGAATTGCAACGATGGAATATAACAGCGTCTGCGAAGAGATTGCATTTTCTATGAATGCCGTGCCGGCATTTAAAGGATATAACGGATTTCCTTATTCGGTATGCGTTTCGGTCAACGAAGAAGTCGTTCACGGTTTTCCGTCAAAAAGAAGGCTTAGAGAAGGTGATATCGTAAGTATCGATTTTGGATCGTATTACAAAGATTACTATGCCGACGCCGCCATTACCGTTGCGGTTGGGGATATTTCAAATAAAGCCTTAAAGCTGATGGAAATAACCAAAGAGGCATTAAATCTTGGAATATCTAAGGCTGTGCCGGGGAATAAACTTAACGATATTTCAAGGATAATCGAAGAATATGTCGTGAAAAATAATTTTGCGGTTGTGAGAGACTTTGTGGGGCATGGGGTTGGATTTAAATTGCACGAAGATCCCCAGGTCCCCAATTATTATATTAAAGATAACGATATGTTACTGGAAGAAGGGTTGGTTATAGCGATTGAGCCCATGGTAAACGAATTCGGTTATAAAGTTAAAGTTAAGAAGAACGGATGGACAGTTGTTACGCGGGATAAAGGCTTATCGGCGCACTTCGAACATACAGTTGCCATAACAAAAGAAGGTCCGCAAATCTTAACATAAGGAAAAACTTAATGGCAAGCAAGGAAGATTTGATAGAGGTCGAAGGAACGGTTGTGGAACCGCTGCCCAATGCAATGTTTAGGGTTGAACTCGAAAATGGACACAAGGTATTGGCTCACATATCAGGGAAAATGCGCATGCATTACATTAAAATTCTTCCAGGCGATAAAGTGACCGTTCAGCTTTCGCCTTATGATTTAACCCGGGGACGAATTATATTTAGAAGTAAGTAAATAAAATAAAAGTAAAAAGAAATTATAAAGGAGTTTAAAATTGAAAGTCAGATCTTCGGTTAAAAAAATATGCGATAAATGCAAGGTTGTAAAGAGAAAGGGCGTTGTAAGAATAATTTGTGAAAATCCAAAACATAAACAGCGTCAAGGTTAATAAGGAGGAAAAATGGCCAGAATTTCAGGAATTGACCTGCCAAAGGATAAAAGAATCGAAATTGCCTTAACTTATATTTTTGGGTTGGGAAGATCATTGTCGAAAAGAATTTTAGAAAAAGCTGATATCAGCCCGGATTTAAAGGCGAAAGATTTGACCGATGTCCAGGTTAACCTCATAAGGCAAATAATTGACGGTGAATATAAGGTTGAGGGTGATTTAAGAAGGGAAGTCCAGATGAACATAAAAAGGTTAATCGATATCGGGAGCTACAGAGGTCTCAGACATAAAAGAGGATTGCCCGTAAGAGGACAGAGAACAAAAACTAATGCCAGAACAAGAAAAGGGCCGAGGAAATCTACAACCTCAGGCAAATAACTTTTTAATAACGATTTTATTTTTAAGAGGTATAAATGGCAAATACAAAAAAAAATATAGTAAAAAAGAAAAAAGAAAAGAAAAATATTCAAAATGCAATTGCTCACATAAAATCGACATTTAACAACACGATTGTTTGCATAACCGATTTAAGCGGCAATGTTCTTGCATGGTCTAGCGCAGGAACAAGCGGATTTAAGGGCTCCAGGAAAAGCACCCCTTATGCGGGACAGGTTGCAGCCGAACAGGTGGCTAAAAAAGTATCCGATTACGGGGTTTCCAATATCGAAGTATTCGTTAAAGGTCCGGGGGGAGGAAGGGAATCGGCCCTTAGAGCTCTTCAAAGTTCCGGTTTTAACATTACAATGATTAAAGATGTAACGCCTATACCGCATAACGGATGCAGGCCTCCGAAAAGGAGAAGGGTGTAACAATATAAAAATTTACGAGGTGAAATGTGGCTAAATATAACGATGCCGTTTGCAAAATCTGCAGAAGAGAAGGGGCAAAGCTCTTTTTAAAAGGTGACAGATGTTATTCCGATAAATGTTCATATGATAAAAGAGAATATGCTCCAGGCGAACATAAAGGCGCAAGGAGAAAATTATCGGAGTACGGGGAGC